>CACZBP010000021.1 GCA_902779495.1 uncultured Bacteroidia bacterium | reverse complement strand
CCTTCCGCGACGTCATATCCGAACTTGCGGAATATATTGATAATCTCCTGACGGGCAATGGATACCGGGTGCCTGGAGCCAAGGTCCAGACGGTCGCCGGGCATCGTCAGGTCTTCGGCTGGGGCGGATGAGGAAGCTGTCGACGCGGCTGCGCTTTTGAGCTCCTCGATCTTGGCCTGGGCCTCTTTCTTCAGCACGTTCAGCTTCTGGCCGAACTCCCTTTTCAGCTCGGGCGCCACCGTCCTGAACTCGTCGAACAGAGCGGTAATCTCTCCTTTCTTTCCCAGGAAACGAACCCTTGCCTCCTCCACTTCCTTTTCCGTGGCGCACTTGAGCTCGGCGAGCTCCGCCATAATTCTCTCAATACTCTCTTTCATATATGTTTACTTCTTTTTTCCTTCTGCCTTGGCCTTGCGTTTGTCGCGGGCCTTCTGGGCGCGGGCGGCGCCGCTCTTGAGATATTTCGTCCACTGGTCGGGGGTGAAATATTTCTTATATGTCCTGTCGATCTGCTCCATCCACTTGTCGCGGATGTCGATATAGAGGTCGTAGTTCTCGACCTTGGCCCGTTGGAGCTCGCCGAGCTCGGCCTGCATAGCGGCATAGTCGTGCTGGAGGGTTGAATCCACATAGAAGACCTGCCACGTCTCAAGGGACAGCAGGCTTTCCAGCCTTTCGGCCTCCTTGGCGGCCATCTCCTCGGGAGTGGGCTGCTTGTCCTGGCTCTGTGCGGCGGCCGGAGCGCCAAATGAGAGCAAGGCTGCAATTATGACCAAAATAGCGGGGCGCATATCAATTATTTTGTTAATTTTGCAAAATTAAAGATTTTTTCGATGAAAGGCAAAGGAATATTACTGGCTTTGACGATATTGGCCGCTGCAGCGGTCCGCGGCGAAGCCTGCACCAACGTTATAGTCACCAAAGGCGCAAGCGCCGACGGCTCCATCCTGGTCTCCTACGCAGCCGATTCCCACTGGCTCTACGGAGAGATGTATTTCCAGGACGCCAAAGACTGGAAGCCCGGCCAGATGCGCAAGATATATGACTGGGACTCAGGACGTTACCTCGGTGAAATCGACCAGGTCGCCCACACCTACAAGCGTGTCGGCAATATGAACGAGCACCAGCTCATAATCGGCGAAACGACCTTCGGCGGGCGCCACGAACTTGTGGACCGCCACGGCATCGTCGACTACGGCTCGCTGATATATATTGCCCTGGAGCGCTGCAAGACCGCCCGCGAAGCCATCAAATGTATGACCGACCTTGCCGACGAATATGGCTATGCCTCTGAAGGTGAGACATTTACCATCGCCGACAAGAACGAGGTCTGGATCCTGGAGATGATATCCAAAGGCACCCTGATGAAGAGCGGCCGCAACCTCAACAAGGGCGTCGTCTGGGTGGCCGTCAAGGTCCCGGACGGATATATATGCGCCCACGCCAACCAGGCCCGCATCGGCACCTTCCCCCTGCACGACCCCGATAACTGCCTGTATTCCAAGGATGTAATCTCCTTCGCAAGGAAGAAAGGCTACTTCGACGGCGAAGACGACCAGTTCCGTTTCTGCGATGCATATTGCCCCATCGACTTCGGCGCCGCCCGCGGCTGCGAAGCCCGTGTGTGGAGCGCCTTCAACCTGCTGAGCAACGGTTGGTTCAGCTTCGAGGACGAGAACGGCCGCATCGTCACGCGCGACGCTATGACCTACACCGACTTCATCCTCGGCCACAACCTCTCCAACCGCCTCCCCCTCTTTATCCAGCCTGCCAAGAAGCTGACCGTCAAGGATATAGCTGACGTGAT
This sequence comes from uncultured Bacteroidia bacterium, assembly GCA_902779495.1. Lineage (GTDB taxonomy): Bacteria > Bacteroidota > Bacteroidia > Bacteroidales > UBA932 > Cryptobacteroides. The sequence continues at coordinate 36,382 of CACZBP010000021.1, read as the reverse complement.
GCGCGACCACTACGAAGGCACCATCCTGGATATGCGCCACGACATCGGCGCCGGCGGCAACGCCCTCCCTTACCGATGGAGGCCTATGGAGTTCGAATATGACGACAAGACCTATGTCAACGAACGCGCCATCGCCACCCAGCAGACCGGCTTCTGGTTCGTCGGCCAGTCCCGCGGCGCCTTCCCCGACGTCATCGGAGGCATCATATGGTTTGCCACCGACGATGCCGCAACCTCCTATGTGACACCTATTTACACGAACACCAACTCGGTCCCCGAATGCTTCCGCGAAGGCAACGGCGACCTGCTCACATACTCCGCCACCTCGTCCTTCTGGCTCAACAACCGCGTCTCCAACGCCTGCTACAAGATGTACAACTATATGGAGCCCTTCGTCCGCGAGAAGATCGACGCCTTCGAAAAGGACCAGCTGAAGCAGGTGCACCAGGCTGACAATCAGGCGCTTGACCTCTACAAAGAGGCCGCCGACAAGGCTATGACCAAGGCACGCAAGAAAGGCTATGACTATAACCCCAAGGAAGACGTCGGCAAGGATATGTCCAAGGTAAAGAACTTCCTGACGAACTACTCAGTGAAGACCGCCCAGGACCAGTTCAAGGCCTGGAAGACTATGGAGGAAATCCTTCTGGTGAAATTCATCGACGGCAACATCAAGGCCCAGTTCAAGGACGGCACCTTCCGCCACAGCGAATTCTCCAAGCATATTCCCGACGGCCTGACCCAGCCGGGATATACCGACATATGGAAAGAGCGCGTTGCGGAGAGCCACGGAGAAATTATTGAGGTCAAATAGCGGAAATCTGAAATATAATTGCTAAATTGCAGCGATAAAGACACTTTAATAATTTTTTAAGATATGAAAAAAATCATCCTCCTCTCAATGATCGCCCTGGTGCTCCTGCCGGGCTGCTCAACTTGGTCCAACACTGCAAAGGGTACCGGCATCGGTAGCGGTGCAGGCGCAGTCGTGGGTGCCGCCATCGGCGCCCTCATCGGCAAAGACGCAAAGGGTGCCGCCATCGGCGCAGCCATCGGAACGGCAGTAGGTGCAGGAACCGGCGCCATCATCGGCAACCAGATGGACAAGAAGGCCGCCGAGCTCGCAGCCCTCGAGAACGCTGAAATCGAGAAGATCACCGACGTCAACGGCCTCGAGGCCATCAAGGTGACCTTCAACAGCGGTATCCTCTTCGACACCAACAAGGCCGCCCTCAGCAAAGCCTCCAAGGCCGAGCTCAAGGATTTCGCCACCAAGATGTCCGACTTCAAGGACACCGACATCACCATCTATGGCCACACCGACAACACCGGTACCGCCGAGGTCAACGAGCGCCTCTCCCAGCAGAGGGCCGAGTCCGTCCAGAAGTATCTGAAGGAGTGCGGAATAGCTCCCGAGCGTATGGTCGCCCAAGGTATGTCCTTCACGATGCCCATCGCTGACAACGAGACCGTCGAAGGCCGCGCTGCCAACCGCCGCGTCGAGATATACATCTCCGCCAACGAGGCAATGATCAAGGCCGCCGAAGAAGCAGCCAAGGCCGCCAGCCAGAACTAACCGTCCCGGTCCGTGACAAAAAAATGCCACCCCGCCAGGGTGGCTTTTTTCGTTGTAGGTCCCACTATGTCAGGGCTACTGGATGAAGCTGGCGAAGTAGCCGGGGAAGAAGACGTTGGTGACCAGGTAACCGATTATCGTCGAAACAGTTACGCTGATAAGACCAGGCATCATGAAGCTGTGGTTCAGCAGGTACTTGCCAATCACTGTCGTGCCGCTTCGGTCGAAGTTCACCGTTGCGATATCCGAAGGGTAGTTGGGGATGAAGAAGTAGCCATAGACGCTGGGGAGGACGCCGAGCAGGACGGGGCCGGCGATGCCGAGCTCATATGCCAGCGGAAGCATTGCCACCACCACGGCGCCCTGGCTGTTGATGAGCACGCTCACGAGGAAGAATACGAAGGCTATGCTCCAGGGATAGTTGGTCACAAGGTCGGTAAGCATAGCTTTCATCTGTTCGAGGTAGTTGCCGAAGTAAGTATCTGCCAGCCAGGCGATTCCATATATTGCAATCACTGCCACCATACCGGATTTCCACACGGAGCCGGACACTGTGTTGGGCAGGTTCACCTTGCAGAACATTATGTTGCAGGCGGCTGCGACAAGCATTATGATCTGGATGCATATGTTCATCTTCGGCAGGTTGATGAGCTTGGCCACCGGGGTGTCGTCGATCTTGATCATCTGGCAGAAAGCGAAGCCCACGATGACGAGCAGTGCGCCCAGGAATATGAACACGGAAGCCTTTGCCTCGCGGGTGATTTCCTTGTCGAGGGTCGTGGCAGAGTTGCCGTACATATATTTATAGATCTTCGGATCAGCCACCCTCCTCTGGAAGTCAGGGTCCTTGTCCAGGTCCTTGCCCCTCTTGTAGGAGGCCAGCGATGCGCACATCAGACCGCACACGCAGGCCGGGATGGTGACCATCAGCACCTGGGGGATGCTGACCATATAACCATTTGCATTAGAGATGGTTACGAAGGCCACGACGGCCGCCGCGATAGGCGAGCAGGTGATACCCACCTGGGATGCGATGGATGCCACGCCGCAAGGTCTCTCGGGACGGATATTCTTCTTCAGGGCGATGTCGCAGATAATCGGCATTATGGTATATACCACGTGGCCGGTGCCCACCAGCACCGTCAGGAAGAAGGTCACGAGGGGACCGAGGAAGGTGATATGATCAGGATGCCGGCGGAGCAGCTTCTCCGCAATCTGGATCATCCAGTCCATACCGCCCGAGGCCTGCAACGTGCCTGCGCAGGTGACGGCGGCGATGATGATATATATAACGTCCGTGGGAGGCGTTCCGGGCTTAAGGCCGAATCCGAACACGAGGATCGCCAGGCCGATGCCGCTTATGGCACCCAGTGCGAGTGAACCATACCGCGATCCCACATACAGCGCTGCCAGCACGATGAGCAGCTGAATAATCATTAAGAAGGTCATACAATTAGTTTTAGCATCCGCAAATATAAGAATCTGATTCGACTAATGCAAAGGGACCTGCCAGAAAAACGGTCCCCTGGGCTGAAGTGCCTGACGAGGGGGCGGGATCAGTTGAGGTAGCGGTACCAGTAGTCGGTTTCGACCTGCTCGAGGGTGGAGCCGTTTTGGTGGAGGATGAAGCAGCGGATGCTTTCGGGGGAGTTCTTGGCGACGAAGATGTCGGCGTTGCCGTCGCGGTCAAGGGCGATGGTGACGACATCGGGGATGCCATAGGTGCCGTCGTCATCCACAGCCCAGATGCTGTAGTCCTCATCCTCGCCCTCGGGGATGCCCGTGGTGAGCGTGCAGGTGGCGACGATTTCGTCATATTTCTGCCACACGAAGGCCACCATAGCCTGCCTGTCCTTATGCTCGAACTCGATGATATCCAGCTCTCCCGGGCCCTCGCGGAGCCAGGCCACGCGGCGGCTGTACAACACCCCGCGGTCGAACTCCAGCGCGAGTTTGGCCTCAATGGACAGGGGAGCATCCTGCACCCCTTCAGGGTATTTCCAGCGGCTGAATGAGGGGAAGGTGTGGAAGGCGGCATATTCATTACCGCACACGATGGTCTCCACCTCATAGCTCTCATAGCCGCGGAACATCTTCGCACGTTCCTCGTCGCTTAGGTTTGTCTGGTAGAAGACGCCCTTTACCGAAGAGATTTCCCAGTCTTTCCTGCCACAGTCGGCTTCCTCATTGGCACGGGTGTCGCCGCTGAGTGTCGCAGGGACGGCGAAATGCTTGAAAATCACCCATTTGCCGCCCTTTGAAGGCACCGGCTCCCCGGGCTCGGCAGGGATGACGAAAGTGCTGAGAGCAGGGTCCGGATAGGCAAAATGCGGCTTCTCGACCTTGTCCCAGTCATATGGTGCGGCGGTGTAGGTGAAGGTGCCGGGCTCGGCCATCTGGTCAGGGCCGGCCAGGCTGACGCCTGTCACCTCCAGGGACCCCTGGAAGGTGTTCCCCGACACGCCAAGAACCTTGAGCTCTGCTCCGCTACGGTCCTTAACCTTCTCAGGGACAGACACTTTGCCTTGATAAAGCCCGCCTTTGACAAGCACGCAGGCGTCCTCGCGGACCTTGGCATACAGATATCCCGAAGGGTCGAGGAAGCAATTCCCGTCAAGGATATAGTAGCCTTCGGGCTGAATGTCGGAAGCATATGGCGGATACTCGCTTTCGAGATGGTTGGACAGCTTGACGAAAGGCCCCTCGGGACAGCCGGCCTCCTTCCCGGGAGAGAGCTCCACAGTGACGGAATACTCTATCTCCTCGTCGGGATAATAAAAGACAAGCCGGTTATCCTTCACCGGAAGGGCTTGGAAATCAGTGTCATAGGTCATAACGGAACCTTCCCTGTCGGAAATCGTCAGGCAGAAGGTCGCACCGTCATTGCCCACTGGGATGATGATGAGCTCGCCGACGGCAAACAGTTCACCGTTATCGTCATAGATGCTCTGCACATACCTTCCTCCCCAGGTCGGGAGCCCCTTCGCACCGGCGGCCGGAATCAGCGCCAGAGCGGCCAGCAAAGAGATAATCAGCTTTTTCATAAGGACGAATTTTTACAAATATAGCCAACATCCCGGCATTTTGCAACCCGGTTGCAGGGGAAGAAGCATATCTTTGCACCATAATACCGAAAGAATATGGCTCACGAACATCATCATCACCACGGGTGCGAGTGCGAAGAGCACGGGCACCATCATCACCACCACGAAGAGCATAATATAAAGGAATCCGTCATCAAGATAGTGCTGGCGACGGTCCTGCTTGCCGCCGCGTTCTACATCGAATGCATCACCGACTGGAAGATGTGGCAATATCTTCTGATGTATATGATCCCCTATCTGATAGTCGGCTGGGACACCCTGAAAGAGGCCGGCGAAGCCATAATCCACGGCCGCGCGATGGACGAAAACTTCCTGATGAGCGTTGCCACGATAGGCGCCCTGGCCATAGGCTTCCTGCCCGATTCGGAAGCGGAATTCCCTGAGGCAGTGTTTGTTATGCTGTTCTTCCAGATAGGCGAACTCTTCGAAGGGATAGCCGAAGGCCGTTCGCGCAAATCCATTGCGCACCTTATGGATATCCGCCCCGACTCAGCCTCAGTCCTCCGTGACGGCAAGCTTCAGACGGTGCGTCCCGAGGAAGTCCACGTGGGCGAGACGATAGTCATACGCCCCGGCGAACGCGTCCCTCTTGACGGCTTCATCCTCGAAGGCGAATCCAGTCTCGACACCGTGGCCCTGACGGGCGAAAGCGTGCCCAGGGACGTCAAGGTAGCCGACGAAGTGCTCTCGGGCTGCGTTAACCTCACCGGCGTCCTGACCGTCCGCACCGTGCGCGTGGCCGGCGAATCCACCGCCTCGAAGATACTCGAACTCGTCGAGCACGCAGCCGACAACAAGTCCCGCAGCGAAAACTTCATCACGAAATTCGCAAGGATATATACCCCCATCGTCGTAGGCCTCGCCGTCCTGCTGGCTATTGTGCCCTCGCTCATTACCGGCAACTGGGCCGACTGGACCTACAGGGCCCTCCTCTTCCTGGTTGTCTCGTGCCCCTGCGCCCTGGTCATCTCCGTGCCCCTGGCCTTCTTCGGCGGAATCGGCGGCGCCTCGCGCAAAGGCATACTCATCAAGGGCGCGGCCTATATGGACACCCTCTCCAAGGTCCGCACCGTCGTTTTCGACAAGACCGGAACCCTCACGGAAGGCGTCTTCAAAGTCACCGCAGTGCATCCGGAAACACTTGACGAACAGGAACTTCTGCATCTGGCAGCCCACGTCGAGCGCCACAGCACGCACCCCATCGCCGCCGCCCTGCGCGAAGCCTACCCTGGTGAGCAGGACGACTGCACCATCTCCGACATAAAGGAATATGCAGGCCACGGCCTGACTGCCTCCGTCAACGGCAAGAGCGTCGCCGTCGGCAACGGCGCCCTGATGGACCAGGTGGGCGCCCAGTGGCATCCCTGCGAGCTGAAAGGCACGGTAGTCCACGTTGCGGTGGACGGCACATATGAAGGCCATATCGTGATATCCGACCGCCTCAAGCAGGACTCCGAGGCCGCCATCAGCGCCCTGCGCGAAGCCGGCATCCGCAAGAGCGTGATGCTCACCGGCGACCAGAAAGACATCGCCGCCTCCGTGGCAGCCGCCCTTGGCGTGGATGAATACCGCGCTGAAATGCTGCCGGCCGACAAGGTACAGGCTGTCGAGAACCTCCTGGGAGAAGGCACTTTAGCCTTCGTGGGAGACGGCATCAACGACGCTCCCGTGCTCGCCAGGGCTGACCTTGGCATAGCGATGGGCGCCCTCGGCAGCGACGCCGCCATCGAGGCCGCTGACGTCGTACTGATGGACGACAAGCCCTCCAAGGTGGCCCTCGCCATCCGTATCGCCCGCCGCACCATCCACATCGCCCAGGAAAACATCTGGTTCGCCATTGGCGTCAAACTCCTGGTGCTGGTCCTGGCCGCTGCAGGAGTAGCCAACCTCGGCGCCGCCGTCTTCGCCGACGTGGGCGTCACGGTGCTCGCCGTCTTCAACTCGATGCGAGCCCTGAAGGCATAAAAAATGACCGGCAGCGATGCCGGTCTTTTTTATGCGTAAACTCTTGATTAGAAGAGGTATGCAACACCGAGCTTGAGGTTGTAACGGTGCTGGCTTGCCTTGGAATCGCTTCCCTTGTAGAGGTTCAGGACACCGTAGTCGAAGCCGACGGTAACCTGGATCTGGTCCATCAGGTCAGCTCCGAGACCGCCACCGAGATAGAGGTTGAAGCGGCTGTAGTTGGAGTTGTCAGCATAATAGTTAGTGACAACTGAGACGCCGCTATTGGTCGTAGTGCTCTTCGAACTGAGGCCGAACTGGACGGTAGGGCCTGCGAATGCGAAGAGGCGGACACCGTTGAGGTTGTAGCCGTAGTTGAAGTTCACGGGAACGTTGATAGCCTGCTCGACTGCCTTGACATCCGTATTTAAGATAGCCTTGTCGGAACCGCCGAGGAAGGAGTAGTAGATACCGGGAGCGATACCGAACTCACCGAACTTGAGGTTGTAGGATGCGCCAACGTAGAAACCGTTCATTGAGCCCCTTGCACCTTCGCTGACCTTGTTGCCGTTGTACTTGCTGTCAAGGGTTGAATTGAGATAGCCTGCGCCGACAGAAATCTGGGCGAAAGCGTTTGCGCCTGCGAGCATAAGAAGAGCTGCGGCTGCTGCAAAAATCTTTTTCATTGTCTTAAAAATTAAGTATTAATGTTTAAAGTTGGATTTGAGTATCTTCCTGGTCTTTGCCCCGGGGGCTTTGCGTGCCTTGGTGAGGCCGCGCTTGACGGCTTTCCTCGGAGCCTCTGAGCTGGGGGAATAATCCGGCGTGCCGGTTATGTTAACCGTGGTTATATTGTAGCGTCCGGTGGGGTTGCAGTCGGCGTCGATTTCGAATATAAATAAGTCATATTCAGCGATTTCGCAGTCATCGAAGGCGGCATAGTCATATTCTGAGTCGTTGAACCAACTGGTAAGATCGACGTCGGGTTCCAGACCTAAGCTCTCGAACAGGTCCACATATGATTCATAGTCTCCGATGACGTAGTTCATAAGGTCCGTGATAACCTCGGCGGGATCGGCATCTGAGAGCTCACCCTTTTCGTACATATCGAAATAGAAGTATGTGCTTTCGGTCCAGGGAACGCGCACGTAGTCCGAAGAATAAGTTTCCGTCTCACCGGTGTCCTCGTCGGTGTATTCGTTCATTTCGCGGCCCAGATATTCTGCCTGCCAGGAATCTACCTTGGTGATGGGGCCGGTGATGTCGATCTCCTTGGGAGCGGCGGCTTCCACCGTGAAGGCAGCCCAGGCCCAGTGGCCGGTCGTCTTGCCGTCGGCGGTCATTCCTATCGCGAAAATCTCCCAGTCGCCGGCATCGAGCAGGTCGAAATACTCGCTGGCGGGGTCTTCGTTGTAGATAAGGTCGAGGATGTCGCACTCGTAATACTCTGCATCTTCCACGATATAGGCCTCAGCCTCCCGCATAAGGGCTTCGGGATCTGAGCCCAGATCATTCTCGAACCATCCGCCTTCCATCAGGAGGAAGTAGACATATTCGCCCTTGTGGCCGGTGGCGGTAACTACCGCGCAGTCCTCGGAGCCGCTCTCAAATTCCACGTTCTGGACGCCGTCGTAGGTCACTGTCCAGCCAGCCGTGGGATTGAGGTCGGCCGTGCCGGGCTCTGCCGAAGGGTCGGAGGAGGTGTCCTCGGAAGGATCCTGGGATTCGGAAGGATCTTCAGAGTCGGAAGGCTCATCGGAACCGCCATAGTTTTCGGAACCGTCGTCAGGGGCATCTTCGCCCGTCCAGTTGATATATACCTTGTCCTCGCCGGCTTTCACCTTGGCTCCTTCGGCCCCTTCGATGACCACGCAAAGCTGCGCGTTCTTCTTCAGGGCGGACTTGGCCACGGTGACTTTCGCGTGCACTAAAGTCTTGTTCATCAGCACGATGACGGGGTTCATCTCGAACCTGACGGCATCGGCCGCGATGGCCTTCCTGCCGCTCTGGACCCCGGAAGAGACCGCCAGGGTCACCTTTACGTTCGTGGAAATGGCCTCGCTCAGGTCGAATGCGAGGGTGGCGCTGCCGTCGGATGAAAAAGCTTCGTCTGCGCTCATACTGACCGTCACTGCGGGAGAGACATTCTCTTTCGCAGCCTTACAGCCTGCAAGACAAAGCACCGCTGCAGCTATTGCAAAGAAGTATTTTCTCATTTCTTTATAAGGTTTAAAAACTCGTTTCTGGTCTTTTCGGAGCGCAGGAAGGCGCCGCTGAATGCTGAAGTGGTCGTGAGTGCACCGGATTTCTGGACTCCTCTCATACACATACAGGTGTGGGTCGCTTCGATGACGACCGCAACGCCCAGCGGGCTGAGGGCCTTCTCGATGCAGTCGCGGATCTCCACCGTGAGCCTTTCCTGGACCTGGAGCCTGCGTGCATAGACCTCGACGCACCGGGCAATCTTGCTCAGGCCGGTGATATGCCTGTCGGGGATATATGCCACGTGGGCCTTGCCGATGAAGGGCAGCAGATGGTGCTCGCACATCGAGAACAGTTCTATGTCCTTAACGATAACTATCTGGCTGTCAGGTGCTTCAAAGAGGGCGGAGCGCAGGATTTCCTCACCGTCCTGGGTGTAGCCCTGAGTGAGGAACTGGAGCGACTTCGCCACCCGCTCCGGGGTCTTGAGAAGCCCCTCGCGGGAAGAGTCTTCGCCGAGCAGGCCGAGGATGTCTTTCACACGGGCAGAAAGGTCCCGCGTGCACTGCTCGTCGTATTGTTCTATCTTCTTATATGCCATATTCTTAGAAACCGAGCACGCCGCCTATCGTCCACCAGCTGAACTGGGGAGCGCCCTTGAGCACCTGCACCGAAGCGGGACGCCATTTGGCGAAGACACCCACTTTGGAATAGGATATCACGGCCATCACGTCCCAGCTGAACAGATTGACTTCCAGGCCATTGGTGTCGCCTTCCTCGTGGCGGTAGCCAGCGTTGAAAGAGTAGGAGGTGCCTCCTGCGAAGTTGAGGGCAGCCTCGGCACCCGCGGCGAACGTGAACCTGTCCCACTTGAATTCAAGAAGGGCGGGGGCGGAGAAATACAGGTTGTTGAACGAGGAACGGCTCTTTGTCAGGCCTACGCCGGGGTATTTCGTGGCGAATTTCGTCATCGTGAGCTTTCCGCTGTCGTCCCTTGAGAAGAGATCCTCCCAGGAAGCGAAATACTGCACGCCGAAGTCTATGCCCAGCGTGAAGTCGAACCAGGAAGCAGGGGCGACCTTGAGCCCGATGAGATTGACAAAGAAGTTGCCGGACTGCCTGTGCCAGGGGTTGAAGTCGTTGGTAGATATGACGTTGGTGCCCCAGCCGATGTGGTCCAGGAATATCACGGAAACGACATCGCTGCGTGTAGGAAGCCTGAGCAGGTCGCCGGAAAGTACGGATTTTTCGACGTTGTCGAACCTTTCATTATCATCATCCTGTGCAAATGCGCACAGGGATATGGCTGCTGCCAGTGCTACGGTAACTAACTTTTTCATTTTGAATAGTATTTCTTTGTTTTTATGTCAAATTTAGCCTACAAAGGTAACTAAATTTGATAGAATATCAAAATAGCGAAATAAAAAGCAGCCGCAGGGGCGGGGAACCGGAATATTTTATTTATATTTGTGGACTTGAACATAATTTTTAACGCAATATGAAGAAATCATTCCAGATCCTTGCTGTCGCGGTCCTTGGCATCGCGGCCGCTGCCTGTGCTTCCCCGGCCAAGATGGCCGAGATGGCCGAAAACGTGAAAGTGACCTGCGAGCCCGAGGTGCTCGAAGTGGTTGCCGGAGAGATAGACGCCACTGTCTCAGTCACTTATCCCGACAAATATTTCCATCCCAAGGCCATCCTCGAGGTCACTCCCGTGCTTCTTTATGACGGCGGCGAGGCCGAGATGAAACCCATCTACTACCAGGGCGAGAAGGTAAAGGACAACTACAAGGCCGTCTCCTCCAAGGGCCAGACAGTCCGCGAGAAGGTCCATTTCGAATATGCCGAAGGCATGGAGAATGCACGTCTGGTGCTCCGCGGCAAGGTCATTGCCCGCAACCAGAGGTGGGAGCTCCCCATCAAGAAGGTCGCCGACGGCTGCAACACGACCTATATGCTCGTGGAAAAGGACGGTGAGCTTGCCTACAAACCCGACAACTACCAGGAAGTCCTCGTCCAGACCGAGGAAGGTCAGATCCTCTATGGCATCAACTCCGCCGACGTTTCCGGCAAGGAGCTCAACTCCCAGTCCATCAAGGACTTCCAGGCCGCTCTCGACGAAATCAAGGCCAACGGGCGCAAGACCCTCGTGGGCACCGAGGTGGTGGCATATGCCTCCCCCGACGGCGGTGAGAAGCTCAACACCAAGCTCTCCGAACAGCGTTCCAAGACCGGCGAGAAGGCTTTCGACAAGGTGACCAAGGGCAAGGAGACCGGCGAGACCTCCGTCAAGAGCGTCGGCCAGGACTGGGAAGGCTTCCAGGAGCTCGTTTCGAAGTCCAACATCGAGGATAAGGACCTGATCCTCAGGGTTCTGAGTATGTACAGCGACCCTGCCGTCCGCGAGAGCGAAATCAAGAATATATCCGAGGTCTACACCTCCCTCAAGAGCACGGTCCTTCCCGAACTGCGCCGCGCCCGCTTCATAGCCAACGTCGAGTATCAGAACTACTCCTCCGAGGAGCTGCTCGCCCTGGTCGATGAGAATATCGACGTTCTCGACGAGGAAGCCCTCCTGCGTGCCGCTTCGCTGGTGAAGGAGCCCGCCAAGAAGGCCGAACTCTACAAGAAGGCCATAGACAAATATGGCAGCGACCGCGCCCAGTTCAATCTCGGCGTTGCTCTCCTGCACTCCGGCAAGGTCTCCGAGGCCGAGAAGGCTTTCTCCAAGGTGAAGGAGAAGGACGCCGAAGTTGAGAACGCCCTCGGCGTCATTGCCCTCAACGAAGGCGACCTCGACGCTGCAGCCAAGTATTTCAAGAAGGCCGGCACCGACGAGGCCAAGGCCAACCAGGCCGTGGTGGATATCCTCCGCGGAGAGTATGAGTCTGCTGCCCAGGCACTTAGCGGCAAGACCGGCTTCAACGCCGCCCTCGCCCAGATCCTGGTCGACAACCCTGAGGCCGCCGAGAAGGCCCTCACCTGCAAGTGCCCCCGTTCCAATTACCTGCGCGCCATCATAGCCGCCCGCCGCGGCGATGCCGAGGCCGTAGCCGACTGCCTTGAGAAGGCCGGCAAGGTAAAAGCCTTCGCAGAGCGTGCTGAAAAAGACGTAGAATTTGCTCAGTACAGGTAGTGTAATCGCCACTATAGCAGCCTATTTCGCTGCTGTGCTTGGAATATCCCGCGTTGCTTCCTCCAAAGGGAGCAATGCGGATTTCTTCTCTGGCGGCCGCAGCCAGAAATGGTGGGTGGTCGCCATCGCTATGATAGGCTCCTGCATGTCCGGAGTGACGTTCGTCTCTGTGCCCGGAATGGTGGGCGTGAGCGGCTTCGGATACCTCCAGATGTGCCTTGGATTCGTGGCGGGATATGCCGTCATCGCATTCGTGCTGACGCCGCTCTACTACCGCCTCGGCGCCGTGTCCATATACCAGTATCTCGAGCAGAGGTTCGGCCTTGCGTCATACCGCACCGGCGCCTGGTTCTTCTTCATTTCCAAGATGTTAGGGGCTTCGGTGAGGCTGTTCCTGGTGTGCCTGGTGCTGCAGATGCTGCTGTTTGACCCGCTGGTGCTGCCCTTCTGGGTGAATGCTGTGATAAACGTAGCAATAGTGCTGCTGTTTACGTGGCGCGGCGGCGTCAAGTCGGTCATATGGACTGATGTCCTGAAGACCGTTGTGATGGTCTCCGCCGTGGTGCTTGCCATTGTTTTCATAGCACGTAGCCTCGAAATTCACAGCATTTCGCGCCTTATCCTGGACAGCGACCTCAGCCGGGTGTTCTTCTTTGACGACGTGAACCATCCTCAGTTCTTCTGGAAGCAGTTCCTCGGCGGCTTTCTGGTGGTGATTGCGACCACGGGAATGGACCAGGACCTGATGCAGCGTTCGCTCGCCTGCAAGAACTTCCGCGATGCGCAGAAGAACCTGATGGTCAGTAGTTTACTGCAGGTGGTTGTCATATTCCTCTTCCTCTGCCTGGGCGTGCTGCTCTACACTTTTGCAGCCTCTGAGGGCATCACCGAGACGGGCGACAAACTGTTCCCGGCAGTTGCCACCGGCGGCGGTCTTCCCGCTGTGGTGGGGATATTGTTCGTCCTCGGGCTGGTTTCCTGCGCATATGGCGCCGGCGGTTCTGCCCTTACCGCCCTCACCACGTCCTTCACTGTGGACATCCTCTCGGTGAAAGGCCGTTCGGAGGACCAGGTGCGCCGACTGCGCCGGACGGTCCATCCGGTGATGGCCGTCTTGATGGCAGCTACAATAGTGATATTCAGCTTGTTGAATAACACTTCCGCCATCGACGCGGTCTACCGGCTTGCCAGCTACACATATGGTCCCATCCTCGGTATGTTCCTCTTCGGCATCCTGACAAAGCGTTCTTTCAACCGTGCGCCCGGCGGAGACCGCCTGGTCCCGCTGGTTGCCGTAGCCGCCCCGCTGCTCTGCCTGGTGCTGGACCTCAATTCCGAGCGCTGGTTCGCCGGTTATCATTTCAGCTACGAGCTCCTGCTGCTGAATTCCGCCCTCACCTTCGCAGGCCTGTTTGCCGTCTCCCGTCCCGGCCGCCTCCACTACGACTGACAGCACTTTCCTGCGCACAGACGGCTGAGGGAGGGGTGGAATTTTGATATTCTATCAAATTTGGTTAACTTTGCCAAATATGGATTCACAGGAATTACAGAAACTTAAGAATAAGTTCGACATAGTGGGCAACGACCCCGGGCTGAACAGGGCGCTTGAGACCGCGGTTGCCGTGGCCCCGACGGACCTTACCGTCCTCGTGACGGGAGAAAGCGGCGTAGGAAAGGAGAACATTCCGAAAATCATCCATCAGCTGAGCCGCCGCCGTAACGGCAAATATTTCGCCGTCAACTGCGGAGCCATCCCGGAAGGCACCATCGAATCCGAACTCTTCGGCCACGAGAAAGGCTCCTTCACGGGCGCCATCGAGGCCCGAAAAGGCTATTTCGAGGAGGCCGACGGAGGCACCCTCTTCCTCGACGAAGTGGGCGAACTGCCCCTCCCTTATCAAGCTAAACTGCTGAGGGTCATACAGTCGGGAGAATACACCCGCGTGGGTTCCTCCAAGGTCAGCAAGACCGACGTGAGGGTCATCGCTGCCACCAACGTGGACCTTCGCCACGCAGTCTCCAGGGGCAAGTTCCGCGAAGACCTCTACTACCGCCTTAACGCCATCCAGATCAATATGCCGGCCCTGCGCGACCGTAAGGAAGACATCTACCTTCTCTTCCGCAAGTTCGCGACCGACTTCTCGGAGAAATACGGAATGCGTAAGGTCAACCTCACGCACGACGCCATAGAGCTCCTGCGCGCCTACCGCTGGCCCGGCAACATCCGCCAGCTCAAGAACATAGCCGAGACGGTGGAAGCCCTTGAGTCTGAGAGACTTTCGCCATATTCCGAAAGGATGGAGGTGACCGCCGCGACCCTTTCGCGATATATCCCCAAGGACGACCCCAACGCCCTTCCCGTGCTCGTAGGCGACTCCGGCTCCGGCCTGTCCGACGCCTGATGTCGAAGTCGAAGAGCTCGAGAAGCTGGTCAAGGGAGGAGGCTTCCAGCAGGCCGCCCTGCCCGACCCCGTGCCGGACTATGTGACCCGTCCCGAGCCCTCCTGGGAAGACGTTGATATCCAGGAAGATGTGGAGCCCGTCAAGTCCCCTGTCATATCCCACAGCCGCGAGGCCGTCTCCTCGCTTTCCATCCGCGGAGCCTCGGAAGACCTTATCCGCAAAGCCCTGGAAAAGCATCACGGCAACCGCAAGAAGGCAGCCGAAGAGCTTGGCATATCCGAAAGGACCCTCTACCGCAAGCTCCCGCCCGAATTCCGTAACCCCAAGAGCAATGACTAGACCCTTCCGCATATCGGTCCTCGTCCTGGCGCTGACGTTTGTCAGCGCCTGCAGCGTCATCAACTATTCCTTCTCCGGAACGTCCATCCAGCCTGATGTAAAGTCGGTGACAATCAATTATTTCGACTATACGGCCCTGCGCGTGAACCCTTCCCTTTCCAACGACCTCACGGAGGCCCTCAAGGACAAGTTCCGCAAGATGACCCGTCTGGAGCAGATCGACGAAGACGGCGACCTTGAGATAACCGGCGCCGTGTCGGGCTATGACGTCAAGGCGACCGCGGTGACGGCAAACGAAGTTGCCGCCCAGAACCGCCTTACGGTCACTGTGAAGATAACCTATAATAATAAGAAATATCCAGAAGAGGATTTCGAAAAGTCTTTCTCCGCCTATGCCGACTATGATTCCACCCAGTCGCTCGACGCCGTGGAGTCCAGCCTGTGCGAGGAGATAGTCGAAAAGCTCTGCGAGGACATTCTCAATGCAACGGTAGCCAACTGGTAGTATATGGCTGATTATATCAACATAAAGAAGCTCAACCCGGCCGAACTGGCCGGCGTGGTGGCCCTGTATCCGTGGTATGGCGCTGCACGTAAAGAATTGTGCGTGAGGATGTTGCGTTCGGGCGGCGATGCCTGGGGCACTGCCCCTCTGGGCGATGCGGCCTTCTATATGGGCGCCCGGGACATCATAGCGGATATGATGCTCGCCGAGCGCAAGGCGGACTGCTCCGACAAGGACGTCAAGCAGATTCTCGAAGGCTATCTCGCTCAGGATGAGATGGATAAGCAGAGGTCCGTGCGCGTGGCCGGCGGCGATTTCTTCACGCAGGCCCAGTATGACGGAGTCCGCGAAGAAGGCGACAACGTCTTTTCGCGTTTCGCCCAGAAGGCCCGCCAGGACAAAGACTTCTCCGGAGTGGAGCTCGACGATGAATTCTGCACCGAGACACTGGCGCAAATCTATGCCGAACAGGGCTATTATGACCAGGCAAAGCGCATTTATTCCCGTCTTCTCTTGAATTTTCCAGAAAAAAGTGCTTACTTTGCATCCCTTATCGAAAAATTGGATAATAATTAGAATATGAGCAACGTATTATTTTTGGTCCTGACGATCCTTGTGGTCATAGCCAGCATACTTCTCACCATCGTGGTCCTTCTCCAGAGCGGAAAGGACGGCGGTCTCGCCAGCAACTTCGTAGCTGCCAACCAGACCTTCGGTGTCCGCCAGACGGCAGACGCACTTGAGAAGTTCACCTGGGGCCTCGTGGCTTTCATCCTCGTCCTGTCCATCGTCACTTCCTTCACCCTCGGCAAAGGCCGCAACACAATGGATGTGACCGAGCAGATCGAGCAGCAGGCAGCCGGTCAGGTGGAATTCCCCGCCGCACCGGTTCCCGAAGAGGTTCCCGCACAGGAGTAACTGACACTTTGTCAGAGGCTAGGCCTCTGGAATGCAATTTGGACTTAAGCCGTTTGCCCCCGGGCAGGCGGCTTTTTCCGTATGTCCTGTGGTGGTAAAAAGGAGATAAACATATGGCACAGAATAATTTACAGTTTCTTTCACGCTTTGCCACCAATCTGAATGATCTGGCGTCGCAAGGCAAGTTGGACCCTGTCATAGGCAGGGACGACGAAATCCGAAGGGTCCTCCAGATCCTGAGCCGCCGCACCAAGAACAACCCTATCCTGGTCGGCGAGCCTGGCGTCGGCAAGACCGCCATATCCGAAGGCATAGCCCAGAAGATCGTGGACGGCCAGGTGCCGGAGAACCTCAAGGACAGGAAGTTATATTCCCTGGATATGGGTTCCCTCATCGCCGGTGCGAAATACCAGGGCGAGTTCGAGGAAAGGCTCAAGGGTGTGGTGAAGGAAGTCGTGGACAGCGCAGGCGAGATAATCCTGTTCATCGATGAGATCCACACGCTGGTCGGCGCCGGCAAGACTTCCGGTGCTATGGACGCTTCCAATATATTAAAACCCGCGCTCGCGCGAGGGGAGCTCCGCACCATCGGTTCCACGACCCTTGACGAATATCAGAAATATTTCGAGACCGACAAGGCCCTGGAGCGCCGTTTCCAGATGGTGATGGTCGACGAGCCCTCGCCCGCCGAGAGCATATCCATCCTCCGAGGCCTGAAGGAAAAATATGAGAACCACCACCGCGTACGCATTGAGGATGACGCACTTATCGCTGCCGTGAACCTCTCGCACCGCTATATCACCAGCCGTTTCCTGCCGGACAAGGCCATAGACCTCGTGGACGAGGCGGCCTCGAAGCTCCGTCTGGAGATGAACTCCGTTCCGGAGCCTATCGACGACCTCGACAGCCGTATCCGCCAGCTGGAAATCGAGAAGGAGGCGATTAAGCGCGAAGGCGTTTCGCTCAAGCTCGACAAGATTGAGTCCGAGCTGAGCGGCCTGGTGGCCGAGAGGGACAAGCTGATGGCCCGCTGGAACGAGGAGAAGTCCATACTGTCCTCGCTGCAGAGCGCCCGCCAGCAGATGGAGGAATATCGCATAGAAGCCCAGAACGCCGAGCGTGCAGGCGACTATGGCAAGGTCGCAGAGCTGCGGTATGGCCGTATGGCCCAGGCCAAGAAGACCATAGACGACCTTTCGGCCAAGCAGGCCCAGATAAAGGAACCTCTTGTCACAGAGGCGGTTACGCCGGAAGATATAGCAGAGGTTGTGGCCAAGTGGACAGGCATTCCTGTGAACAGGATGCTCGAGAGCGAGAAGGACAAACTCCTTAGGATGGAAGAAGCGCTGCATAAGCGCGTTGTCGGCCAGGACGCTGCAATACGCGCCGTCGCCGACGCAGTCCGCCGCAACCGTGCCGGTCTTTCCAACGAGAAGCGCCCCATAGGCTCCTTCCTCTTTATGGGCACCACCGGCGTCGGAAAGACGGAACTGGCAAAGGCTCTGGCCGAATTCCTCTTCAACGACGAGAATATGATCACCCGTATCGATATGAGTGAATACCAGGAGCGTCACACCGTCAGTCGTCTGGTCGGAGCCCCTCCGGGATATGTCGGCTACGACGAAGGCGGTCAGCTCACTGAGGCCGTGCGCCGCAAACCCTATTCCGTGGTTCTGCTCGACGAGATAGAGAAAGCCCACCCGGATGTGTTCAATATCCTGCTGCAAGTCCTTGATGACGGGCGACTTACGGATAACAAGGGCCGCACCGTGGACTTCAAGAACACCATCCTGATAATGACCTCCAATGCCGGTTCCGATATTATCCAGGGTTATATGGAGAAGCTTCCTCACCTTGGCGGCTCCGACCCCACCGCCGAGATGGCTGCCATCGCGACCCGCCGCCAGCTGCTGGACGAATGCCGTGAGAAGGTCACCGACGTGCTGAAGATGACGGTCCGTCCGGAGTTCCTCAACAGGATAGACGAAATCATAATGTTCGATCCGCTGAGCGAACACGACATCCGCGACATCCTTCACATCCAGATGGCCCAGCTTTCGGCCAAGCTCGCCGAGGACGGTGTGGAGATCTCCTTCACCAAGGCCTTCGAGGATTATATGACCGAAAAGGGTTATGACCCGGCCTATGGCGCCCGTCCGGTGAAGCGTCTTATGCAGCGCGAACTGGTCAATCAGCTTGCCACGGCCATCCTTTCGGGCACTGTCCGGCGTGACTCCGCCATCACTGTCGATTCCATAGCAGGAAATGTGATAATTAGCAACAAATAATTTTTCATTATTGCTTATTATCAAATAATTAACTACCTTTGTGGAGCCATTACTTCACAAAGGTTAAGTTAATTTATATGGAATTATTCTACAGAGAAGGCGAAATCAAGCTGCTAAGGAGGCAGCTTTGGATGTCCAAGGAGCAACGAAGCAGGATGACCGTGGTGACCGGCAAGACCGGCTCCGGCAAGACCGCTCTCGTCGCAAAGGCACTCGAGGGAGAGACGTTCCTCTACTTCCGCGCAGGAGGCAAGACCCCCCATCTTCTTCTTCAGGATTACCTGCGCCAGGTGCGCCAGAAGCTGGAACTCTATGTCCCTTCGCGAGTCGTGACCTTCCCCACGCTGCTCGAATTTCTATTCGACAGCGCCCACAAAAGGCACTTCACGATTGTGATAGACAACCTGGAGATCCTGGTCTCCGACCCCACTTTCATCCCTTTCCTTGCCGAACTGTGGGATTCGAACAAAAGAGGTACCCACATAAACCTTATCCTCGTCTCGAATAACACGTTTGTTACGGCCCAGCTCTTCGACAACGAGCAGTCCCCGCTCGTGAACACGGCGGACTGCCGCATCAACCTCGGCTACTACACGGTGGCCCAGCTGAAGGAGCTGATGCTGCAGAAGGGCAGCGACCGCACTTCGGAGGACCTCCTTGCCTTCTATATGGCCACCGGGGGCATGCCTGACCTCACTCTTGCGGTGATGGCTGCCACTGATGGCTCTAAAGACCAGATATTCAATTATTTACTGGCTTCAAACTCTCCGCTGGAGTCTGTTGCCGCCCGCCTTCTTTCCGGCGCGCTGGGCAAGAATGCAGATGTCTATTTCTCTATCCTTCAGCTGATTGCGACCGGAACCAGGACTCAGGCGGCAATCGAGGACAGCCTCGGCGGAATGGTCATCGGCGGCCACCTTGCCAAGCTCGAGACAGAGTATCAGCTCATCACAAAGACGCGCCCCGTGCTTGCCTCTGCGACGAGCAGGAATGTGGTGCGCTACTGCATAACAGATTTGTTCCTGCTCTTCTGGCTCAAATATATTGAGGCCAACCGCTCCACTCTTGAGATAGAAGGCTACCAGAAAGTGCGCGAGATTGCTTTTGCCGACTTTGAAAATGCTGGAAAACAGGCACTTGTGCGCTATTTCACCCAGAAATTCTCCGAGCAGAACGGCATCGACGAGATAGGAAGCGACTGGGCGGCGGCCAAGCCCCTGCGCAGCCAGGCCCTCCGCCGCGAGTACTACTACACCAAGACCCGCCGGACAAAGCCCTGCCTGTCCGCCTCGCAGTTCCGCAAGGACCCCTTCCTGGAGCGCCTCGCCGTCTTGAAAAAAGGCCCCCTGAAGGGCTATCTTATTGATTCAAGGGTGTTTACGATAGAAGATATGTAGCCTCAGGACTGCTGTTTGCGGCTGACCGATGCTCCGGTTATCAGTACCGGAGAGAGCGCAAGGCGTGTGACCTCGGGCACAGCGACACCGCTGATTTTCTCGAAAAGTATCCTGGATGCGAGTTTGGCCATATCCTCCACCGGCTGGCTCACGCGGTGGATTGGCGGCACCATATAGTCAAGGTATTTGTTGTTGTCGAAGGAGATGATGGAGATGTCCTCCGGGATGCTGAGCCCTGCCTCGCGAATGGCTTTTATTGCTCCCAGCAGGATAGTGTTGCTCAGGGCGAAAATAGCTGTGGGACAAGGATTTGAGCCAAGCAGAAGCTTGGTTTCAAGGTAGCCGTTCTGCACGGAGAATTCGTTGCCGCGGATCACTTCATATTCCTGCAGGCCGGCATCTTCCATCGCTTTCTTGTATCCCCTCACCCGCATCGTGTTGGGCATCGTGTCCGGAACTCCCTGGATGCAGGCTATGCGTTTGTGGCCGTTGGAGACCAGCAGCTCGGTGGCCTGCAGGCCGCCTTTGTAGTTGTTGGTCGTGACATATGACAGGGGAGCGTCCTCGTAATACCTGTCCACGAGCACTACCGGGACCACGTTGCGGTTTATCTCTTCCAGCAGCGTGGAGTTGGCGGCGCAGGGGATAACTATGATTCCGTCCACTTGGCGGGAAAGGACCGCAGCCACGGCTTCGTCCTGATTGGAACCGTCTTCCATCATATCCACCACGATGGTGGTGAAGTGCCTGGCGTGGGCCTCGGCTATTATGACGCTGGCCATATCGGCGAAGAAGGGGTTGGCTACCGACGGAATCAGCAGGCCTATGCTGTTGGTCTTGTTTTTGCGCAAACTTTGCGCTAAAAGACTGGGGGTGTAACTGCATCTCTGGGCTTCTGCCAGAACCCGCTTAACTGTCTCATCACTAATGCGATATTTATCGCCTTGTCCGCTCAGGACTCGCGATATCGTTGTCTGCGAACAGCCCAGACGGGCCGCCATTGTGGCCAGGGTTTCCTTCATTTTCCAAATAATTAGCGCAACAAATTTACAATTTTGCGCTATTATTTGCTACAATTCCCTTGATTTTTTTACCTTTTCCGTCACGTTGCGCCCGTAAAAGCATCTATATTTACAGAAAACTAATGACCATCTATGGCACAGAAGAAAATTGTGGTCGTCGGAAGCAGCAACACCGATATGACCATAAAGAGCGGAAAGCTCCCGATTCCGGGAGAAACTGTTACCGGAGGTATTTTCTATATGGGACCCGGTGGTAAGGGCGCCAACCAGGCCGTCGCCGCAAAACGTCTGGGAGGCGATGTGACTTTCATATGCAAGGTCGGTTCGGACCTGTTCGGAGATAATTCCATAGCAGGATATGAAAAGGAGGGCATCGACACCTCCCATATCCTTCGCAGCAACCAGGCTTCCGGGACTGCCTTGATCCTGGTTGATGCTGCCAGCGAAAACTGCATTGCAGTGGCCCCGGGGGCCAATTCTGACCTGTCAGAGGAAGACATCGACTCCATCGCACCTGTCCTTAAGCAGGCCGATTTCCTTATACTTCAGCTCGAGACCCCCGTCCCGTCCGTCCTTAAAGCGGCCAGGATTGCCAGGGAGGCGGGAGCATATGTAATATTGAATCCCGCGCCCGCGTGCGAGCTGCCCTGCGAGCTGTTCAAGTACATATCCCTGCTTGTCCCCAATCAGACCGAGGCATCGCTCCTGTCCGGCCTGCAGTGCCACGATGAGGAATGTCTCCTTGAAGCCGTAGCGCGTCTGAGGGCCAAAGGTGTTCAGGATGTGGTGGTTACGCTCGGCTCAAAGGGCTCCCTGGTCTGTCACGACGGTCAGGTGGAGCGTATTCCTGCACAGATAGTCCAGGCTGTGGACACGACTGCGGCGGGAGACACCTTCTGCGGAGCCATAGCCGTGGGACTGTCCGAGGGACTGAGCCTGCCCTCTGCCGCCCGCTTTGCCACGAAGGCTTCCGCAATAACCGTCCAGAGAATGGGCGCACAGAATTCGATTCCCTATCGTAAAGACTTAATATAGAATAAGATATGTTTATCGTAAGCAGTTACTCCCTCGCAGTTATTTTCTGCTTTGTCACTATGTTGTGCTGGGGCTCCTGGGGCAATACCCAGAAGCTCGCCGCCAAGAGCTGGAGATATGAGCTCTTCTACTGGGACTATGTCATCGGTATGGTGCTCTTCTCGCTGCTGATCGCTTTCACGATGGGCAGTTTCGGCGAAGGCGGCCGTCCCTTCCTCCAGGACATAGGCCAGGCCTCCTGGAGCAGCCTCGGCTGGATATTGCTGGGCGCCCTGGTGTTCAACGTGTCCAATATCCTCCTGTCGGCTTCGACCTCGATTGCCGGTATGTCCGTGGCCTTCCCCCTGGGAGTCGGCCTTGCGCTGGTGGTGGGCGTGCTTAACAATATCATATTCCATCCCAAAGGCACGGAAAACATCCCCCTGCTGTTCATCGGCGTCGCCCTCATCGTGGTGGCTATGATATGCAACGGAGTGGCCTCAGGCAAGGTTTCGGCAGCGGAGAAAGACCCTGCAACCAGCCGCAAGGGCATCATTCTCGCTGTCCTTGCAGGCCTGATTATGTCCTTCTTCTCTGCCCTGGTGTATAACGGTGTAGACCTGGATAATTTCGTCTCACCCGCCGCCGGCAAGTGCACCCCCTACACCGCTATCGTGGTCTTCTCCATCGGCGTTTTCCTCTCCAATTTCATCGTGAACACGATTGTGATGCGCAAACCTTTTGTCGGTGAGCCGGTTACGTATAAGCAGTATTTTTGCGACGGCAATGCCAGGACCCACCTTGTGGGAATGCTGGGCGGAGCCATATGGTGCCTCGGCACGGCGCTTAACTACATCTCCGCCGGCAAGGCCGGTGCCTCGGTGAGCTATGCCCTTGGCCAGGGCGCCCCGATGATAGCCGCCATCTGGGGCGTCTTCATCTGGAAGGAATTCCGCGGCGGCGGCAAGAAGGTCACGGCCCTCCTCACCGCAATGTTCGTCGCCTTCATCGCCGGCCTGAGCCTGATAGTTTTGAGTGGAAATTAAGAATATGATATTCAATTTGTTGCGCATAATGGCAGTCTTGCTCCTGGCAACGGGATGCAAGGCTGATGCTGCGCATAATGGCAAAGACAATCAGCCTTCCGCAAGGGAGGTGAAAGAGCCTGTCACGATAAGCAAGATTGCGACGACTCCTCAGGGGAAGCCGTATCTGGAGGTGGCAGGCGAGCCATTTGCCTTATATGGGGCCCAAATCAGGATAGATGTTTTCCGTTCTGTCGATAAGATGGACTGGGATGAGATCGAGCCATATTTTCAGACGGCACAGGAATTCGGCCTGAACTGCGTCCAGGTTCCTATGCCGTGGAAGTTCATCGAACCGGAGCAGGATAAGTACGTCTTCGACGAGATGGACAAGGTCCTGTTCCTGGCCAATAAATATTCGCTCAAAGTCGAATTGCTGTGGTTCAGCACGAATTTCATAGGTGACACCTACACCTGGCTTGTCCCTGCATACCTGCTCACGAAGGCCCCCCTGAGACTGAAACGCGATGGTGAAGCGGCGTTCCACGCTTTGTATGGATACACCTACTCCATTACTTTCGCCGACCCTTATGTGCTTGAGCGTGAGAGGCTTGCGATTACCGCCCTGTTTGCCCACATCCGTGATTGGGATGATGCACACGGCGGAACACACCCTGTCATAACCTGCCAGGTGCACAATGAGCCGGACGCCTTGGTCCGCTGGCGGCTGGATGAAAAGAAGATAAGCTGGAAAGACGGCACTCCGCTGACGAAGGCCGAAGGATGGGATATGACCCTGAAGGCCTTGGATGCTGCCGGGAAGGCTGTCCAGGCAAGTGAATATAAGGTGGCGACCAGGACCAATGTCATTTCCGGCAGCGGCGTCGCCGACTTCCCTCAAACTCCGGGGATATCGCCTCGAGACGTGTACAACCTGACCGGAATAGACTTCCTGAGCTTCGACCCTTATATGGAGACCGTCGACAAGATAGCCTCGGAAGTCAGCGCCTATTCCTCACTTCCAGGGAATTATCCCCTTATAGCTGAGAACAGAGGGGATTTTTCCACGGGAGCATCCCTGATGCTTGCTGCGTCAGCCCTCGGTGCGGGATATGACATATATGACCTTGCGACAAGCCCGTATATAACTTCCCACAGTGCGCCGCCGTTCAATACCGAAGGGATATTCCAGTCGGATCTGACGAAAAAGCCTCATACAGACAAGGTTAAGGCTATACTGGCAGGTCTTGTTGCCAATGGGAAGGAAGTCGCCCTCACTGCAAAGGAAGACTTTGCGGCGTTCAACATCCTCTCGGATAAACCTAGTCAGACCCTGTCCCAGCAGATTGCCACGAGCGGCGCCGTGCTGGATTTCGAGACCAGCTCGGGAGCGCTTGCTTTTGTCCTCGACATGGGAGACAGGCTTATTGCCTTTTCAACTGCCGAAGCTAAGGTCAAGGTGACGGGCGGGACTGTTAAAGACCTGAAAGATAATGTTTTATCGCTTTCGGGCGGAAAGACTTATATCCTTTCTTACTCATCAGATGGTGCTCAGAAAAGCACTACCGTCCAAAACATAGGAACGATATTCAAGTAAATATGAAAAGATTATTGTCGATTCTGGCCCTGATGACAGTCATCTGCAATGCAGCGATGGCTCAGAGGGTCTATTCCGGTAAGGTCACCGATTCAGGCGGAGACCCCATCCCGGGAGTTACCGTCCAGGGAGAATTGTCCGGCCGTGGTGTCGGCACGATTACTTCCTCAGATGGAGGTTGGTCCTTACGTGCTGATGAAGGTACCATGCTGACTTTCAGTTGTCTGGGATATGTAACTGAAGTCCGGAATGCACAGGATGCGGTACTCGTCTCCCTCAAGGAAGATTCCCAGATGCTGGAGGAAACCGTGGTAGTGGGATTTGCCACTCAGAAGAAGATAAACCTTACAGGTTCGGTAACCACGGTTGAGTCCAAGCAACTGGAGAATATTCCTGTGGGTAATACGGTCCTTGCACTTCAGGGTCAGGTTCCTGGCCTGAATATCAAGCAGACCAGCGGCCAGCTCTACGGAAGGAATCCTTCTATGCAGCTCCGTGGACAAGGCACCATAGGAGAAGGCTCCAGCGGCAGTATGCTGATTCTGGTGGACGGAATGGAAGGTGACCTGTACAGCATTAATCCTCAGGATATTGAGAGCATAACTGTGCTGAAGGATGCCGCCGCATCTTCCATCTATGGCTCAAGGGCACCTTTCGGAGTGATGCTCATCACTACGAAGAAAGGCCGCGAGGGACGTGTCAGCGTCAACTACAACAACAGTTTCCGTTTCAGTTCACCGCTGAACCTTCCTTCATCGGCAGATTCCTATTCCTGGGCGCTGTATTTCAATGAGGCTGCACATAACGACGGCAATGGAGACGACATCTCCGCAGCCCGCCTCCAGCGAATCAAGGATTACCAGGACGGTGTCATATCCTACAATACCATTCCGGTCGGAAAGCAGTGGGGAACAGCATATACGGAGGGTAATGACAATATTGACTACTACGATGTCTTCTGGAAAGACGTTACTACCGCCCAGGAGCATAACCTGAGTTTCACGGGGGGCAATACTGCGATGAATTATTTCGTGTCCGCCAACTATCTCAAGGAAGACGGTCTTCTGAATTGGAAAGACCTTGACGGACTCCAGAGGATAAACGTTTTCGGCAAGGTCGAGGCCCATCCTTTCAAGTTCCTGGACATTTCCTACTCGAGCAGGTTCATCAAAGAAGATTATCACGAGCCAACCGTGCTTTCAGACGACATACTGCAATATTTCGGTCAGTATCTGTGGCCCGTGGCCCCGCTATATGACCCTAATGGCATATTGTTCAATGACTTAGCTCTACGTTTTACTCAAGGCGGCCAGCGTACCATAGCCAATACGACTTCCACCCATCAGTTCAATTTTACTCTCAGGCCCTTCAAGGGAATGAGGGTGGTAGGAGACCTTAATTACCGCTACCGTTCCTATTTCAACCAGATAGTTGACCGGGAGGTGTGGCAGACTTGCACCGACGGTGTTTCCAAGGGTTCTTCCTGGGATTATGGAACAGGCGTGGCAAATGACAACGGGCGCAACCAGTACACCAACATAAACCTCTACACCGACTACGAAAAACAGCTTGGAGGCCATTATTTCAAGCTTTTGGCAGGTTTCCAGACAGAGATCTACAGGGTCAACAACACATATGCCAGGAAAGCGGGACTTATCGTTCCAACCGTCACTTCAATCAATACGACTTCCGGTATGCTGTTCGGAGAAAAAGTGGACCCGATTGCCAACGGCGGATTCTCGGAGTGGCGTACCGCCGGATTCTTCGGAAGGCTCAATTACAACTATAAGGAAAGAATCCTTCTCGAGGCCAATCTCCGCTATGACGGATCTTCCCGTTTCGCTCCCGACAGACGCTGGGGCTTATTCCCTTCAGTTTCAGTTGGTTATAATGTAGCAAAAGAGTCCTGGTTCAGCGATGCCGTGCCTTGGATAAGCAGCTTGAAACTGCGTGCCTCTTATGGTTCGCTGGGCAACCAGAATACATATTCCTATTATCCGACCTATGAGATAATGGGATTCGACAATGCCGCAAGCCCCTGGCTCATCGGAGGTGAAAAACAGAATATTGCCTGGCCTGCTTCCAAGATCAGTACTTCCCTCACCTGGGAGAAAATCAAGTCCTGGAACATAGGATTGGATTTCGCCATGCTTTCCGACCGTCTTTACGGTTCATTCGAATGGTTTACCCGACGCACTACCGATATGATAGGCCCGGCTGATGAACTTCCCGTCATTTTCGGCACGGCTGTTCCCAAGACCAACAACACCGACCTTGAGTCCCGAGGTTTTGAACTGGAAATTGGATGGAAGGACAGGGCGTTCTCATCGCTTGATTACGGAGTACGGTTTGTCCTGTCGGATGCGGTCACGAAAATTACCCGGTATTCCAATCCTTCCCAGACCCTGGGGACATATTATAACGGTATGATTCTGGGCGATTTCTATGGTTATGAATCCATAGGGATTGCACGCACCAACGACGAGATGCTGGAGCACTTGATTTCCCTTCCCGAAGGAGGTCAGAGTGCAATCGGCAATAACTGGCAGGCTGGAGATATAATGTACCGCGACCTTAACGGAGACAACAAGGTCGATTCCGGTTCGTGGACGGTAGATGACCACGGTGACCTTCGGATTATAGGCAACTCTACACCCCGTTTCCTTTTCGGACTTGACCTCAATGCCGCCTGGAAGGGCATAGACCTGCGTATTTTCCTGCAGGGCGTAGGAAAGAGAGACTATTTCGAGGACAGCAAGTATTTCTTTGGCTCGCGCGGATGGAGCAAATGGGGAACGATGGTGCTGAAGCAGCATCTGGATTACTTCAGGGATGACCCCAACAATCCTCTTGGGCTTAACGTAAACAGCTATTATCCAAGACCTTATCTGGATTCAACGAAGAATGTTCAGTGGCAGACTCTCTATGTGCAGGATGCTTCGTATGTGCGTATCAAGAACCTCCAGGTTGGATATACTTTCCCTCAGGCCCTTACCCGGAGGATCAAGGTGGAGAACCTGCGGATCTATTTCTCGGGAGAGAATCTTCTCACCTTCACGAAGATGACCGACCTGTTCGATCCCGAAACTATCGGAGAGAACGACCAGGGCAACGTCTATCCTCTTACCCGTACCTGCTCATTCGGACTCAGCATAACTTTCTAGGAATATGAAAAAGACTATAATATATCTTGCCGCGCTGGCGGCGATTGCCGGGTGCAACAAATTCCTTGACCTGAAACCGGAATCCAGTCTTTCTCCGGAGCAGTATCTGACTACCGAAGAGAACGTCGGGGCGTATGCTACGGACTTATACAACATCCTCCCGGTTCACGGCGAGACCAGTTGGGGTATATGGACCAGGGATGCTGCAACCGATAATATGGCATTCAGTGATCCCAGCGATATCTTCGCTCCCGGCTACTGGAAGGTCGGACAGACCGGAGGAAGCTGGTCATTCGAGAGAATCTATCGCTGTAACTATTTCTTTGACAATGTGATGGAGAATTTCGAGGCTGGACGTATCACCGGATCAGCCGATGTCATCCGTCACTACATAGGTGAAGTCTATTTCTTCCGCGCCTGGGTATATTTTGAAAAACTGAGGGCCCTTGGCGATTTCCCTATTGTTACCAAATGCCTTGGGGATGACCTGAAGGAGCTTACAGAAGCCAGTGTTCGCAGGCCACGCAATGAAGTCGCCCGCTTCATACTGGATGACCTTGATAAAGCAATCTCCTATCTCAAAGATGTTCCTCCAAAAGGTGGAACCAACAGGCTGTCAAAGGATTGCGCGAGGATGCTTAAATCCCGGGTGGCGTTGTATGAAGGTACCTGGCTGAAGTATTTCAAAGGTACGGCATTCGTTCCTGGTACGGACTCGTGGCCTGGCAAGGAAACCTGGCCCGAATTTGCCTGGCCTCTTGGCAGTATAGACGCTGAAATCGACTGGCTCCTTGGCGTTTGTATGACTGAATCGAAGATTATTGCAGACAAATATGCACTCACGGAGAATACCGGTGTGTTCCAGGCTTCGGCTAATGCAGATCCTAACCCGTATTTCGATATGTTCGGGGCAGTGGATATGTCCACATATCCCGAGGTCCTGCTTTGGAAACAGTATTCCTCTTCTGAAGGAGTCGTCAATTCCGTCGTCGAATTCGCAGCCGCAGCCAACCAGGGCTATGGTACTACCAAGAGTATGGTAGACGCTTTCGTGATGGCGGACGGAACACCCATATATGCTCCTGGCAGCGGGTATCCCGGAGACGACGACCTGTTGAAGGTTACCCAGGGCAGGGACTCGCGTGCAGTGCTGTTCATCAAAAAGCCTGGAGACCTGAATCTCCACTCGGACGGAGGTCCCGAATCCTTTGTCACCGAGCCTTGGCCGAATATCGTAAACTCCACGGCATCAATGAAATATACCACCGGATATGCTCTTCGTAAAGGCCTTAATTTCGATGGTAAGATGGCAGACCGCAACAAGAGCAGTGTCGGGTGCATCATATTCCGTGCAGCTGAGGCATATTTGAATTATATCGAAGCCTGTTACGAGAAAACAGGTGCAATAGATGGCGATGCCGACGCATACTGGAAAGCTATCCGCACACGTGCAAAGGCTGGAGACTATACGGTGAGCATAGCCAAGACGGATATGTCCAAGGAGAGCAAAACCGACTGGGGCGCCTGGTCTGGGGGGGCTCTGGTGGACCCGACCCTGTTCAACATCCGCCGGGAGCGCCGCTGTGAGCTGATGGCGGAAGGTTTCCGCGCAGCCGACGTGCGACGCTGGAGGGCTATGGACCAGATGATAGATGTCCCTTATCACCCCCTGGGAGTCAACCTCTGGGGTTCCCTGAGCATCAATGCCGATTTCCTTGCGATGAACAACAATAATCTCAAGGAGAATGAAAATGTCTCTCCGAAGAGTTTCAGCACGTATTACGCTCCCTATCATATCCTTGAGAACAACCGGGTGTATGACGGATATCGCTGGAATATGGCACATTACCTTGATCCCATAGCTGTCCAGCATTTCCTCATTACCGGAGGCGGCAAGGTTGACGGGTCCGTTTTGTATCAGAATCCCGGATGGCCTACCCAGGCAGGACAAGGAGCTAAATAATGAGGTATCTAACTATCATATTGACCGTTCTGGCGATGCTTTCGTGCGCCTGCTCGCGTTCTGTTCCCGACCAGGGACAGAAGGAACCGGAGGCGCAACCATACCGACTTACCGTGGACGGGAAGCCCTTCCTGATGCTGGGAGCCCAGCTCAGGATGGACTTCTTTAGGGACCTGGACCACAAGGGGCTGGACGAACTCGATAAATATTTCGAGCTGGCTAAAAGTCTGAATATCACAGTGGTACAGCTGTCCTTCTGCTGGAGTGACGTTGAAAAGGAATATGATGTCTACTCCGACAAAACGGTAAGGGCCTTTATAGATTATTGCCGTAAGTATGACTTGAAGGCGGAATTCCTGTGGTTCGGAAGCTTTATGTGCGGCTATTCAGTCGAGCAGTATATGCCTTCCTATGTGACTGAAGACGAGGCGACGTACCCGCGTTTCAAAGGCGGATGGGATGGCTGGCAAGGATGGACCTACTATCTCAAGCCAGGAAATGCCGCCTTATTGGAGAGAGAGACCAAAGCCATAGGCAAGATGATGGAATTCATCGATGCATATGACCGCGAGCTCGGGCGGCCTCACACCGTGATAGGTATCCAGGTCGAGAATGAGCCGGATATGCTCCCGTCCCGTCATTACGGAGTTTTGGGGCAGGCGAGTTCCGACCTCTGGCCTTCGATGCTTCATCATCTTGAAGTTATGGGCAAGGCTGTGAAACAATCGCCATATAATTGCTACACAAGGGTTAATATGACTCTTGACGAAGGCTTCGAGAAATGGAGTGAGCAGGTGTTCAAGAGGGAAGGGATAGACTATGTGGGGCTGGATCCGTATGTAAACGATGTGGACAGGATAGGGGAGCTGATGACGTTCCTGGGCTCGTTGAAAGGCAATTTCAGCCACGTGGCAGAGAATGGAGGCGAGTTCTATAACAATGATATCCTGACGCTCAAAGCCCTGACGATGGGATGTGGCTACGAGGTGTTCGAGGTGGTGACGACCCCTGATCCGCAGCTTAAGGACTGGACCCTGCGTGGTGTGTATAATCCTGACTTCACGCCTAAGGGCCAGACCTCCAGGCTGATAAATGCTTATGCCATATTCAAGGGCGCCTGGTATGATTTCGCGACGGCTCCCCTCGAAAAGATTCACGGCTTCAACCTTCAGAAATCCGAAGGAGCCGAGAAGACCTCTGAGACGGTCCGGCTCAGTGGTATGACGCTGACCTGGTCCACCTCGGCAAGAGGCGTTGCATTTGCTATAGAAGGTCCTGACTATCTGACACTTGCGTCCACAAAGGCAGACTTGATGGAATTCTCAAAGAATCCGGTTTCCGCCCAGACAGGACATTATGATAATGACGGGAATTGGGTGCCCGATACTTCGGTAGCCGTCTCGTCCTCATTCAGGACCGAGCCCGGAAAGATTTATAGGATAAAAATGTAAATAATTGGTTATATGAGATATATCGTTAGAATTTCACTGGTTCTGGCTGTCACTGTCCTGGCGGCCTGCACAAAGGCTCCGGCAAGCCTGGAGACTGAACTTGATGAGATCACCATTGATTTCGAGGGTGGCCCTGTCAATCTGAAGGTGTCCTGCAATGTCGAGACGCTTACGACGATAACCTATGAGCAGGGAGAGGACTGGATAACCCTCCTTCCCCGCCACCTGTGGGGTAATGGGGTGCTGTCATTCACTTTCAAGAAGTACAGTTCCTATAATGAGGACCGTCACGCCGTGGCGACGATAGTTGGCAAGGGCGTTGAAAAAGCTGTCAGGATAACCCAGACAGCCAAGCCCAAGCCTGTTGCAACTGACCTTGATCTGGACAGGACAAGGCTGAGTGCCGAGGTCGAAGGAGGGCAGTGGACTATCGGTGTTTCAACCGCCGGCGAATGGACGGCTACGAGTTCACAGCTTTGGTGCAAGGTTGAGGAAGGTTCTGGTGTTGGAAGTGGAAACTTCCTCGTAAGTGTAGAAGCGTCAACTGATTACAAGTATCGTAAGGCAGAGGTGACGGTCAAGTCCGGCTCTCTCGAACGTATTCTTGAGGTTGAGCACGTGGGAACCACCATCGGTGATGTGGTATGGGCCAATTCCAATGTGGATGAGCCCGACACGTTCGGTGCCAACTGCGAGGTCCGCGGCAAGTTGTATCAGTATAACAGCAAGGTTCCGTTCCCGACATATGCCAACAACACAGAGGCTTCTTCAACTGCTCCTGTTCCCGATTTCCCGACAGGCGAATTTGACGTTATGTGCGAGACCTGGGCCGAGGAGAACGATCCCTGCCCTGACGGCTGGAGGGTGCCTACGATTGATGAGATTGCTGCACTCATAGGTGCGGGAGAGCCCGAGCCGAGGTTCTGGTTCGACTACTGGCTCGCGAAGGAACGTGCTGTCGCCGGAGCATATATCGGAATCGACAGGACGACCATACAGGATGAGGTCACCAAGGATGATATGAAAGGCTGCATCTTCGTTGCGCAGACCGGTTGCATAGACCGGTTTACCGCGGTGATGAATGACTGGTGGGACGTGACATTCTGGAGCTGTACCAATGTCGGTCAGACCTGGGATATGAGATTCGTCTGGATGAACGGTAATCAGGATTATTCCATCACGGACTGGTCAGGTTCGCGCTTCGGCCGCGCCGTCCGCTGCGTAAAGAAATAAGTGATTATGAAGAAGTTATATATATTTGTCCTGATTGGACTCTTGCTTGGTTGCAAGGCAGAACCGGCTCCCGTCGATATAATCTTCGACACTGACCTTGGCAACGACGTCGATGATGCCATTGCCTTAGTGATGCTTCACCGCTATGCCGATATGGGGCTTGTCAATATCCTCGCGGAAGGACTGTCAAAAGAGGGCGACGCGCCTGTCCGCTGCATGGAGATATTCAATGACTGGTATGGTCATCGCGGCGTGCCTTTCGGGACCATACGAGGAGGAGCTGATTGCGAGACGGATGCCGTCAATTATGCCAGGGCTGTGGCTGAAGAATATGGCGGCGAGCCGGCTGCCGTAATTCCCGAAAGCCACGTGTTGTACCGTGCCTTGCTGTCTTCCCGTCCTGACCATTCGGTCGTATTCGTTACAGTTGGTTTCTCGACGAATATAGCAAGGCTCTTGGAATATGACAGGGATCTGGTTGCACGCAAGGCGAAACTGCTTGTCTTGATGGCAGGTAATTTCACAGGTGAAGAGACTTCTGAATATAATGTATGGAAGGACATAGAATCGGCACGGAAAGTGGTTGAACAGTGGCCTGGTGAAATCGTCTTCTCTCCCTTTGAACTTGGCATAAAGGTCAACTATCCCGGCTCTGTCATTGAAAAATCATTTCTCGAAGAAGAGCCGCTCACAACAGCCTATAAGGCTTATCTTCCAATGCCATATGACCGCCCTTGCTGGGACCCTACCGCCCTGGTATATGCGGCTGAAGGTTCCTCCTATTTTACGGAATCCCTCCCGGGAACCGTATCAATCACTCCTTCAGGAGTTACGACATTCGAACAGTCCAAGGATGGCCTGCATCGCATCCTCTCAGTGGATGATGCTCAGGCTAAGGTCTTGGTTGACAGAATTATACAATTAACAACCAAATAACACAAATGCTATGAAACACAAATTCTTATTGGTGCCGATGGCGATGCTGGCTTTGTTCGCTTGCAAGCCTGATGCTGTCGAGCCACAGAAACAAGACCCTTCCCAGGATCCTTCAAAAGAACCTGAGAAGCCTGCGGTGGTGGAGCTTACGGCTCCGGTTCTGAGCGTGGATGTAAACACTGTGACCCTTGACCCGGAGTCTGAGGCGCAGGCTGTCAAACTCACCTGGACTTCAGCAGGTGAAGGTGCTTCCTATAAGATTGAAGCCGGTACGGCCACACCTTCCGTTATCAATGCTTCCGGATTGGAGAAAGTCTTGAGCCACAAGGAATTGGCTGCTCTTGCGGAGGCTCCTTTTACTGTTACTTTCAAGGTTAAGGCAAGTGCGGAAGGCAAGAGCGACGTGTGGTCAAATGGCGTTGAGGTGAAAGTCGAGAAAGCAGCGGCTCCTGTAACCATCCCCGAAAAGCTCTATATCTATTTCTGGGGCTGGACGGATGCTACCAATGCCCAGGAGATGGAGAAGATAGAAGACGGCGTGTTCTCCTGGACAGGAGATTGCACACCCGGCGAATTCAAGTTCCTTACCGCCAATGGGGCTACCACCGATTATGCAACCGGCTATTCAAGGGATGACAAGGCTACTGAATACTGGACGATGAAGCCCACTGAAGGCTTCGACGAAGCCACATTCAAGTTGAGTGACGTGGGAGAAAGCGCTGGTAATTACACTATTACGGCGAATGCCAACACCCTGAAAGTCTCCTATGTCAAAAACGCTGCTCCACTTCCTGAGCATCTGTATATCGACACTTGGGAATGGGGAGATGGCACACAGGCGAAGGAAATGACCGCGTTGGGAGATGGCAAGTTCACCTGGAGCGGAAGGCTTCCCCGCTGGAATATGAAGTTCACCACCGCCAATGCAACCGGAGATGATTACTGGACTGGATATTTCCGTGATCCGGACGCAGAGAATTACTGGACTCTGAAAGAAACTTCCGAACAGACGATGTTCTCTGTTGGAGAACTGGGTTATCGCGACGGCTGGTACACAGTCAATGTTGACCTTAATACCCTTACGGCTGAGGCGATTCCTCACATCTGGATGATAGGCTCTGCATTCTCCTGGGGCTGGAATCTTGGCGATGCTCAAGAGATGGAGTGGAAGGGAGAAGGACAGTTCACCTGGACTGGAAAGATGTTCCAGGGACCGTTCAAGTTCCTCGTTGTACCCGATGAGTGGTGGGGATACTGGCGTAATTCGACGGAGGATGATTACTGGCTGGCTGGAGAGAACGACGCTGGTGATGTCCAGTTCGACATAGCTCAGAACAGTCTCGAAGGCGACAAGGACTACACCCTCAATTTCAATGTTCTCACGAAGAAAGTAGAGGTGATACCTGTCACTGAATGATGACTGACTTGCGTATTATAGGAGCCGGCAAAGGATTGCCTTGCCGGCTCCTTTTAATTCCCCTTTTCTTCTGCCTTGCATCCTGCTCATCTCAAGACAAGTTGCTCGGCAGCCTGTCGGACCCGTCTACGGAACTGATGGCGCATTGCTTCAGGTATGTAGGGGAGTATGACGGCTGGCGGTACGGTCTGTATAATGCCGGTTACGAGACAACAAAGGAGCATCCTAAGAATCTCGACATAGACCTGAAACTGTGCCGTTGGAAGACTGGAGATATCGAACATCGCGAAATATGCCATATATGGCAGACCGGCCAGGGAATCTGCGATGATTTCAGGCCGCCATATGACGCTACCGGCATTATCGACGGCTCAACCTTGCATATGCTTCTATGCCCCGGGGTTGATGGTTGCAGTACATATATTCATGTGCCTTATGACTTGGATAACAAGGAGTTAGGCAAAGAGGAGGTGATTACCTTGGATGGTGCGCGGATCACTGTGGCCAATGTTCTGGACAATTTTAAGTCCCGCACAGGAAAGGATATACCCTGGTTCACCGACGGGGGTAAGGAGACCGCCTTCGGCATAGGGATGAACGTGGAAATTGCCCGCCATAAAGGGTATTATTATAGCGTTATAAGCGCTTTGGCATATGGTTTCACGGCTATTATTGTCCGTTCCCGGGACCTTGTCCATTGGGAGACTGTCTGTGTGCCTGATTTCTCTGCTGTGAATTATGGCACCACCTATTGGGAAGGCGTCGTTCACCCTTTGTATGATGATGTCTTTGCATTCACTGCCCGTGTCCAAAGCGAGGACGGGGTGATATATGGTTTGTGGAATTCGGACACGAAGGAACTGTCCAATCTTCAGTTGATAGAGGACGGTGTAACGGCTCGACCGGAATTCTTTGAATATCAGGGTTCTACATATCTTTACTGCAACACCTATGGCCCCTCTCAGGTGGAGGGGTATGGCTCCGTATATCGTTCAACTGCTTCCTTCTACAAACTCAGCTCTGATGGCACTTCCCTTGGATTTATCCGTTCCAAGTTCGTCCCGGAAGGCATTCACTACCCCACCTTCTATGTCGAACCGGGAGGCCTCATTCGCAAAGAGCGGTTATATATAATCTACAGCACTGATTCCCGCCGCCTTGACCCCCTCGAAGGCCGCAGCAATATTGCCCTCGAGCGCTTGTGGCTATAGCTACAGAGCCTTCACCTGCTCCAGTGTCAGGCCCGTTGCCTGGGCGATGGTCTCAGGCGGAATGTCGGCAGATTTTAGATTTCTGGCAATGGTAATACGTTCTTTCTCAATCCCTTTCTCAATTCCTTTCTCCAGCCCCTCCTCCCTTGCCGCCTCAAGCTCGGAATTCTTTTCAAGATCTTCGAGGAGTTCGAGTTCGTAGCGCCGACGCTCCTCAGGCGTGAATCTCTCTTTTTCCATAGTATTGAGCAATCTGTTTGTAATATCGTCTTCAAACTCAGCAGGAATGCCTGTCAGCTTCGAGCCGTTGCGGAAGATGAATGCCACCTTCTCCAAAATTCCCTTGCACTTTTTTGCTTCGTTAGGTTTGTACTTCATCCTCCCAATCTCATAGAACACGAAGTGGAGAGCGTCTGACATCTGCTCGTCTGCTTGTTCGTTCCTGAGCGAGTAGCGGCTCACAAGTCCCTGCTCCAGCGCAGCGTCGTCTTGGTGATCCAGCGCGTAGTCTACTATGCTCACCATATATACTGGCTT
>CACZBP010000020.1 GCA_902779495.1 uncultured Bacteroidia bacterium | reverse complement strand
TCCTCACGGTGCGGATCTGGACCTCGAGGTAGCTGCCGGCCTTGTTCTTGACCGTTATATGGAGGGACTCGTAACCATTTGATTTGGGGTTGGTTATCCAGTCGCGAAGACGGTTCGTGTCGGGCTCATATTCCTCCGTGACGAAGGAATAGACCTTCCAGCACTGCTCCTTCTCCACCTTGCTGTCTTCGGGGCAGTCAATAATGAAGCGTATGGCGAAAACGTCATATACGCCTTCGAACGGGACCTTCTGCTTTTGCATCTTGGTCCATATGGAATATGCAGCCTTGGTCCTTATCTTCAGCTTGTACTTGATGCCGGCGTCAGAGAGTTTTTTCTTAAGGGGCTCTATGAACTCCTGCATCAGCCTCTCGCGGTCCTTCTCGGTGGCCTTGAGCTTATTGGTTATCAGGCGATACTGCTCGGGCTCGGCATAGCTCAGGTAGATATCCTCCATCTCCCGCTTCATATTGTACAGGCCCAACTGGTGGGCAAGGGGGATATAGAGCATCAGGGTCTCGAGGACCTTGCGCTCGCGGGAAGTCTTGGGGAAGAAGGAGAGGTTGCGCATCACCTCGAGGCGGTCCGCAAGCTTGAGGACCGTCACGCGGGGGTCACGCGAATACTGGATTATGAGCTTCTTGTAGTTCTCGGCTTCCAGACGGGTGTCCTTGGGCTTTATCCTGGAAATCAGGTTCAGGCCTTCCACCATCACATAGACGCTCTCATCCAGGCCCAGGCTCCTTATGTCCAGGTCAGGATTGTCCCTGGTGGCCTCGTGCAGGAAGACGGCCGCCACGCACTCGGGCGGCAGGCCTATCTCGTCGGAGACGATCTTCGCGACCGCCTCAGGATGGGCTATGAATGGCTCTCCGTTGAAACGCTCCCTTCCGGCAAGGGCGGCGCAAGCCGCCTGGTAGGCCTTGCGGATAATCTCTCTTCCCTCGGGGGAATATGCCGGGAAGAGCTCTTCTGTGCGGTCCATATCTATCTGTTTTTGTTCCTTATCGTAATGGCCCTCTGGTATGCCCTGGCGTTCACAAGGTGTTCGGAATAGGTAACTGCGAACCGGTGGGTTCCGTTCAGCTCGGGGCTTGCGCAGAAGAACATATATCTGTGCGTGTCCGGCTTGAGGACTGCATTAAGGCAGGCCTTGGTGGGAACACATATCGGGGCCGGGGGCAGCCCTGCATATTTATATGTGTTGTATGGGGAATCCACCTGGGTGTGCCAGCGGAGGATGCGCTTGGGCTCATAGTCGAAGCAGAAAGCCACCGTAGGATCCGCCTGCAACTTTTCTCCTTTGTGGAGGCGGTTAAGGTAAACGCCTGCTATTGAGGGCATTTCGGGCTCGTAGTTGGTCTCGCCCTTGACTATCGAGGCCAGAACCGAAGCCTCCATCGGAGTGAGGCCCTGGGCACGTGCACGGGCGATATTGTCGTCGGTCCAGAAGGCGTCATAGGCCTTCTTCTGGCGGCGGAGGATATCTTCCACGGAATCAGTCCAGTAAACCTCGTATGTGTCGGGGATTATCAGGGCGAAGACTTCGGCGGGACGGAAGCCAAGGGAGGCCAGAAGGGTCGAATCCTGGAGGGCTTCAGCAGCAGCAAGGGAGTCCGCCATCATCTGGGAGGATATCCTTTTGGCTATGGCTCCGACACTGCGCATCGAACCGGCAAACACCAGATTGATAGGGGTTTGCCACCCGAGGGCCATCATCCTGGCGGCATAGGTGCTCGAGCAGGAGGCATCGATGGTGTAATGGCCGGGCTTGACGGAGCCCACTGAAGCGAATGCCCGCCGGACACTCCCCTCCCACTTGGGAGATGATTCCCGCAGGATCTGGGCGACCACATACTCAACCGGGGTGTCGGGGTAGACGTATATCTCGGATATGTCCTTGAAATTGGGGACTTTACGGTCATAGTAGACCCGGCCGGCGAAATACGCTCCCACCAGGGCGGCTGCCGCGCAGAGCAGTATGATTATTTTTCTGGTCATTTCTTCCTGAATAGACGTTTGAGTATGGGTTCATCCCTCATTATCACCGTGTCTCCCTCCCGCAGGACGTGTCCTTCCTCGAAGGAATTGAGCTTTCGCAGGGTGGAAAGCCTGATGCCGAAGCGCTGGGAGATGGCCCACAGGCTTTCGCCGTCCTTGTCCACCACATATTTCTCGAGGCCCTTGGCCGCCTGCTTCTTCTTGCGTTGCAGGTAGACTATGTCTCCGGGCTTTATCTCATCGTCGGGGCCAAGGTCGTTGAAACGGCGCAACTCCTTGTCGAACAAATGCTTGTCAAAAGCAATGGAGGCTACCGTCTCGCCTTTTATGGCCCTTATTACGGGGACTCCGTTAAGGGACATCTCCTCGCGGGAAGAATCGTAATAGACCGTCTCGTGAGCCCCCGGCTGCTTGATCTTCTTGGGCTGCTCGAGGCGAAGCGGAGATTCGGGTATGGTCGTCTGGGTGTCGTCGACATACTTTGATTTCTTACCCTTGCGGCTCCGGTGCGAGGTCGCGGGGGAAGAGGATGACCCTCCGGAAGAAGCCGGTTCCTCTGGCTCCTCGATCTTCTCCGCCTGCTTGACCGTCATCGTGTCATATTCGTAAAGGCGGTAGTCCTCTATATATTTAATCAGCTTCTGGGGATATGCCGGGTCGGTGGCATAGCCGGCCTTCTTCAGGCCGTAGGCCCAGGCCTTGTAGTCCGTCGTCTCGTTCTCGAAGAGGAATTTGTAGCGGTCGCGGTAACGGAGGAAGTCGGAGTGGTCCTGGAAGGACTGGTCGGCATCCTGATAGACACGGAAGCACTCCCCTTTGCGGTCGTCGTCGTAATACATCGTCTTTCCCTTCCAGTCGTGGCACTTGATGCCGAAATGGTTGTTGCCGTCCTTGGCAAGGGAGGATTCGCCATAGCGCGACTCAAGCAGGCCCTGTGCGAGCGTGATGCTGGCAGGGACGCCTGTGCGGTACATTTCGCTCACGGCGATGGCCGCATATCTGGCAATATACCTTTCCTGGGGGGTTGAGGGGCCGGTGGCTGATATAAGCAGCAGCGGCGCAAGGGCGAATATGATGAATCTCGGTTTCATGGCTATTCCATTGAAACCGCAATTTACGGAATAATCTTCACTTTTCCAAAGGAAGATCGAACAGGTCCCCGTCGGCAGCGGCGTAAGTCTCGGGGAAGATGGTCCGGGCTTCCTGCTGATAAAGGGCGAGGTCATAGCCCCTTGAAGAATAATGGCCTATCACAAGCTTGCGGACACCGGCATCCAGGGCACACCGGGCCGCCTGGAGCGAAGTGGAATGGAAGCGTGCGGCGGCCTGGTCGGCCAGCTCGGCCGGATAGGTGGCCTCGTGATATAGGAGGTCGACCCCGCGCACATATGAGGCAAGCTCCGGGAAGGGAGCGGTGTCGCTGACATATGCATAGCTGCGCGGGCGGAAGGGCCTGTAGGTCACTTCGGAGGCTTTTATAAGCAGGGGCTCATCTGTGCCGGAGTGTCTTTCGAAGCCGTTCATAAAGGTGGCTCCCTCGTCGGGTCCGGCAGGGCGGAGGATGTCCTCGCCGCGCTTGAGACGGCCTATCTCGCTGAGCGTGAAGCCATAACGTTCAAGGGCAGCCTTGTCGACATTGAGTTCCGGCTCTTTCTCCCTGAACATATATCCATAGGTCTCTATCTTGTGATTGAGGGGGAAAGCCGTCACCTCGAGGGACTTGGTCTGGAGCACCACTTCGGGCGAACTGCCCTTGAGAGGCCTGAATGGAATATCGAAGGCAAGGCCTTCTCCGTAATAAGAAAGGTAGAACTTGAGAATGGGGCCGAATGAGGCTGGAGCTACTATCTGCAGCGGGGCCGTCCTTCCGAGCATACCCATCGTGGACAGCAGGCCGAAAAAGCCGAAGACGTGGTCCCCGTGGATATGCGAAAGGAATATGGCTTCGATCTTCTGCAGCGGGACGTGATACCGGATTATCTGGTTCTGCACGCCCTCGCCGCAGTCAATCAAAAAGAAGCGCCCATACACTGAAAGTGCATGCGCGCTCTGATATTTTCCGGGCACCGGCATAGCCGAAGCCGTCCCGAGTACCCGGAGTGTAAAATTATTCACCCTTGGAGAGTTTGTCCTTGAGTGCTGCGAGTTCGGAGATGTCACCCAGGGTGGTCTTCTCAATGTTGGTATTGATCTTCTTGACCGCCTTCTTGGTGCTCTCGGTCTCGGCTGCAACCTTCGCTTCCTTCACCTCGGCATAAGTCCTGGTGTGGGAGAGGAGGATGCGACGGGTGCTCCTGCGAAGCTCGACCACCTTGAAAGGAAGGGTCTCGCCTGCGACAGCTGCCTTGCCGTCTTCCTTGACGAGGTCACGGGAGAAGCAGAAGCCTTCTGCACCGCCCTCGAGGGTGATGTTGGCACCCTTGTCGGTAGTGGAGGCGACCGTGCCTTCAACTGTGGAACCTACGGGGAACTTGGACTCGAGCTCATCCCAAGGGTTGGGGAGAAGCTGCTTGTGACCGAGGCTGAGCTTGTGGTTGGCCTCGTCGAAGTCGAGGATGACGACCTCGATCTTGTCACCTGCCTGCACCATCTCCGAAGGATGCTTGATCTTGTCCCAGCTGAGGTCGCTGATGTGGATGAGGCCTTCGATGCCGTC
Source organism: uncultured Bacteroidia bacterium (assembly GCA_902779495.1). GTDB lineage: Bacteria > Bacteroidota > Bacteroidia > Bacteroidales > UBA932 > Cryptobacteroides. The sequence continues at coordinate 17,177 of CACZBP010000020.1, read as the reverse complement.
CTCAAGTTCAGCGAAAACACCGAAGTTGGTGATGTTGCGCACGGAAGCGGTGTGCTTGCTGCCGACGGGATATTTCTCGCGGATGTTCTCCCAAGGGTTGGGAACAAGCTGCTTCAGTCCGAGGGACATCTTGCGGGCCTCGCGGTCCAGGGAGAGGATCTGAGCCTCGACCTCGTCACCGACCTTCAGGAAATCCTGGGCGATGCGCAGACGGGGGCTCCAGCTCATCTCGGAGACGTGGATGAGACCTTCGACGCCGGGCTTTATCTCGATGAAAGCGCCATAGTCGGCGATGAGAACGACTTTACCGGTCACCTTGTCACCAACCTTGAGGTTGGGATCGAGGCTCTCCCAAGGATGAGGGGTGAGCTGCTTGAGACCGAGGGCGATGCGCTTCTGCTGCTCGTTGAAGTCGAGAACGACCACCTTGATCTTGTCATAGAGCTTGACAACTTCCTCGGGGTTGTTGATACGTCCCCAGCTGAGGTCGGTGATGTGGATGAGACCGTCCACTCCGCCAAGGTCGACGAACACGCCGTAGTTGGTGATGTTCTTGACCTCGCCTTCGAGGATCTGGCCTTTCTCGAGCTTGCCGATGATTTCGCTCTTCTGCTTCTCAAGCTCTGCCTCGAGCAGTGCCTTGTGGCTGACGACGACATTGCGGAACTCCTGGTTGATCTTGACGATCTTGAAGTCCATGTTCTGGTCGACGAACACGTCGTAGTCACGGATGGGTTTGATGTCGATCTGGGAACCGGGCAGGAAGGCCTCGATACCGAACACGTCGACGATCATACCGCCCTTGGTGCGGGTCTTGACATAACCCTTGACAACCTCGCCGCTTTCGTAGGCTGCGTTGACCATATCCCAGGAACGGAGCTGGCGTGCCTTCTTGTGGGAGAGGATGAGCTGGCCCTTGCGGTCCTCTGCGGACTCGACATAGACTTCCACCTTGTCACCCACCTTCAGGTCGGGATTGTAACGGAACTCGGGGGCCATGATGACACCTTCGCTCTTGTAGCCGATGTTGACGAGAACCTCACGCTTGGTGATGGCGGTCACTGTTCCTTCAACGACTTCGTTTTCGACGACCTTGGAAAGGGTCTGGTCATAAGCCTCGTCGATCTTGGCTTTGTCCTCGGCACCATAGACGCCGGTTTCGCTCTCGAATGCCTCCCAGTCGAACTCCTCAGGAGCGACGGAAGCGTTCAGGGGCGCTTTCTTGATTTCTTCTGACATAATTGTTGTTCAAAAAAAACTAGTTGTTTAACATTATTACACGTGCTTACGCGGGCTTTCCCGCGAAAAAGCCTGCAAAAATAGTAAATCCGGACGAAAAATCAAAGGGTTAGAGCATTTTCTTGCGTTTGAACACGAAGAAAGCGACTCCGACGGTAAGGAGCATTACGCCGATTATCACCAGCCAGGCCCAGCGGAAGCCCTCGATGGGGAGATGGACGTTCATGCCATAGAAGCTGGCAATGAGGGTGGCAGGCATAAGGAGCACGGAGACAAGGGTGAAGATTTTCATAATCTTGTTCTGCTCCAGGTTGATAAGACCTACCACGGTGTCCTGCAGGTATTCGAGCCTTTCGAAACTGAAGTTGGTGTGGTTGATAAGGGAGGATATATCCTGCTGGAGGACGCCGAAACGGCCTTCGAGCTCGGCGGGAATCTTGTCGCTCTTGGTGAGGTTGGTGATGAGCCTCTGCTTATCCACGATGTTCTCGCGGACTATCATCGTGTTGCCCTGCAACTGGTTGATGTCCAGGAGGAAATCTTCGTTGATGTCTTCCTGCTCGTTGATGCGGCGGCTGTACTGGGCGATTTCCTTGCTCATCAGCTCGATCATATCCGCATCGAGGTCGACACGCTGGTCCAATATGCTGACGAAGACCCAGTAGCCGTTGGGGTACAGCCTCGGCATCGCGCAAAGGCGCCTCTGCAGCTCGGTGAAGCTGCGCAGGGGGACGTCGCGAAGGGTGGTGAGGGTGGGGCCGACGATGGTGAAGGACACGGCTTCCATCGTGTACTCGTCAGGGCCAGGCATAAGGAAGTTGGTGTTACAGAATATGGCTTCGTCAGTCTCGCTGAAGCGGGAGGAGCTTTCGATTTCCTCAGCCTGGGCGCGGCTCTGGATCTCGGTGGCGAGGAATCCTTCCACGGTGTGTTTCTCGTCGCCGGTGGGGGCGAAAAGGTCGATCCAGACGACGTCCTCGCGGACCAATGCGGCAAGGTCGGTCTCCTTCTGGGAAACCGCAATCTTTCCATCCTTTCTGTAGAAGATTGATATCATATCCTTCCAACCAGTCCCGCAAAGGTAGCAATTATTTCTAAAATACCAAGGGAAAACCTATGGTTTGAATATCTGGCGGTTGGCGATTGAGCGGCCGAGGGTGAGCTGGTCGGCGTATTCGAGGTCGTCGCCGAAGCCCAGACCGCGGGCGAGGGTGGAGACTTTCACGCCATAGGGGGATATCTGACGGTAGATATAGAAGGAGGTGGTCTCCCCCTCCACATCGCCGCTGAGCGCCAGAATCACCTCAGTTTCAGACCCTTGCGCAGCTTTAACCCTCTCCACCAGCTGCTTTATCGTAAGGTCCGAGGGGCCTGTGCCGTTGATGGGGGATATGATGCCGCCAAGGACGTGATACACTCCGTTATACTGCCCCGTGGCCTCGATGCTCATAACGTCACGCACGCTTTCCACCACGCAGATGAGGCTGTGGTCGCGCCGGCGGTCGGCGCATATGGAGCATTCTTCCCCGTCGGAAATCATCATACAGGTGCGGCACCAGCGGGCCTCGCGGCGCATCTTTGCGATTGCATCAGTGAAATGCTCCACGTTCTCGACCGGCTGCCGCAGAAGGTGCAGAGCGAGCCTCAGGGCGCTCCTCTGCCCCACTCCGGGAAGGGAAGCTATCGCATCGACGGCGTTTTCCAGCAGCTGGGAAGGATATCTCTGTTTAATCATAACGGGTGCAAAGTTAAAAAATATTGGCTATATTTGTGCAAACAACGCTATTTGAATATGAAACGCATCATCCTCATTGCGACGCTGCTCGCGTCGATGCTCCCCCTCAGCGCCCAGACCATATCCTCGGCCGAATGGGCCCACAAGTACAGATATGCCGGCGCAAACGCTGAAGTGACCAAGACCTCAAAGCGCCCGAAGGCCGTCCTGATGGGCGATTCCATCACCGACGGATGGGCCCAGAAGCACGATGTCTTCTTCACCGAAAACAACCTGCAGGGCAGGGGCATAAGCGGCGAATGCACGGCGCAGATGCTTCTGCGTTTCCGCCAGGATGTCGTGGCTCTCAGGCCCAAATATGTGGTTATCCTCGCCGGCGTCAACGACATAGCCCTCAACACCGGCTATTCCACTATGGATGACATAATCGGCAACATTAAGGCGATGTGCGAGATTGCCAAGGCCAACGGCATCAAGCCCGTCCTGTGCACCGCCACCCCCGCCGACGGCATTCCCTGGAGGCCGGAAGTGACCGCAGTGGTCGAGCAGGTCAAGGAACTCAACCGCCGAATAACCGAATACGCGAAAGCCAAGAGATATCCCCTCGTCGACTACTGGACGGCCCTTGCTGACAAGGGAGGCGGATTCCCCCGGAATCTCGCTCCCGACGGAATCCACCCCAATGTGGACGGTTATCTGATTATGGAAGACCTGCTTCTTAAGAAGCTGAAATAGAGCTTAGAATCTGAACTCAAGACCTCCTAGCAGGCTTCGGCCAGGCATAGGATAGTCGCGGATAATCTCATAGCGCGTGCCGGTGAGGTTGCGCGCTATGACTTTTGCAGCGACGCTGAGCCCATTGCCGAAGGTGAACTCCTTGCCGGCCGAAAGGTCGAGGGTGTTCCAAGAGGGCATATCGCCTCCTGCATCCACCCTTCCGCTGCGAAGGTTGAACACTGCCTGAAGGGACCATCCTTTCCAGCCCAGTGAGGCATCGGCCGTCACGGTGTGTCTGGCCACATATGGAATCTGCTGGTCGAAGGTGTAGCTGTCCGGAGTCTTGTCCAGAGCCTTCTGGAAGCCATATCGGACCGTTGCGCAGGCCTTCCAGTCCCCTTCCGCATAATACGCGCCCGCAAGAAGGTCGGCGCCCCAGGCTACGACCTTTCCTACGTTGTAGGGCAGCCAGACCATAGGGTCATCCGCCGAAGGAGCGGAAATGATCTTGTCGCGAAGGCTGTTGAAAAAACCGTCGGCGCGGGCCTTGAGGGTCCAGCTGCCAAAGCTCCTGTGATAGTCTATTCCGAGGTCGGTCAGGAGGGCGTCTTCCGGCTTGAGGTCCTTGTTGCCATATCCGGGATAGTAGAGTTCGTTGAAGGTCGGGGTCCTGTATGCCCTGCGGGCAAAGGCCGTGACATCAAGACCTTCGAGCAGGGAGAAACGGATGTCGGCGGAAGGGGATATGCAGTTCCAGCTTTTCCCTCCTTTTTCGAAAGCCCCGTCATATTCTACTGATATATCGGCCTTTATGCGGGAAGTGGCAGCGGCCAGTGCGGCCACTGCAACTGTCCCCAGGCGGGATTCCTGATAGACGTTGCCGGAAAGGCCGTCCCACTGCAGGTCGGCGGCAAACGAGGCTGAGAGCCAGGAGTTTATGGCATATCGCTGGGCGGTGTTGAGCTGAATCTCCGTCTGGCGGTAGTCGCTGTCTCCCCACTGGCTATGATAGTAGAGCTTGTCGTAAGAGCCCTTTGCGCTGACGCGCAGTTCATAGCGCGGGGTGAATGCATTGACCCAGGAAGCCTGGACGAAGCCGTTCACATCGTCCTGACGGTCCGTGGAAGGATAGGACAAAGAGCCGGGTGTGCCTCTTTTGGAGCCATTGGCATATGCCTTGACGTGGAGACCCGGGACGAACAGGTCCACTCCTCCGCGGAAGCGCCTCAGGTCGTTGTTGTCGCGCAGCGTACCGTCCACAAGCGGGAAGTTGCCTTTATAGCCTTCAGCGGCAAAGCTGGTGGAAAGGGCGATGTCGTCGGACAGTTCGAAGTCGAGCCTTGCGTGAGGCCTCCAGGTGCCGAACGATCCCCCACTCATACGCACCTTGCCGGCGACGTCACGGTCGTCGTCGAAGACCGGCCTGGAGGTGTTGAAGGACAGGCTGTTCTGGGCATAATCGACAACCACGGAAGAGATGTTGTCAGGGTCAAGGAAACCAAGGTCGGCCTGTCCGGACTGGAGGTTTCCGACCCTTACGCCGTCGAGATATATCGCGGTGTGGGCGCTGCCCAAGCCCCTGAGACTCACGGATTTGAGCGCAGAATTGCCGCCATAGTCGCCCACATACAGACCAGGAACAGTCATAAGGGCGGAAGAAACGTCTGTGAAGGAATCGACCAGGACGGTGTCAGTACGGGACACCACCATTCCCCTGTCCGCAACAACGGTTACTGCCTGCAGGGTGTCAGGCGCTGAGGGCAGGATTGCCGCCAGCAGGATAGATAGTAGCATAAGACTTTCGTTTTTACAGGAGCCTGCCCCCGGGCACCTTCGTTAAACTTGACTATGGCAGGTGTTCTGACTTGGACCCACAGTTGCGGGCACAGCTCCGGATTCGCACCGGATTTCCCTTTATTTCCTTTCGGAAGGCCATAATCTGGCCGCAAAGTTAACAAATAAATGACTATATTTGCATATCTGAACAAAGAAAAAGATGGACAAGAAAAGCTACGCACTGGGGATGAGCATCGCCCACAATATGATGCAGAATGGGGTGAAAGGCCTCAACTACGAAGATTTCAAGGCCGGCCTGAAGGCTACGATGGAAGGCCAGGAGCCTGCACTCCCGTATGAAGAAGCCGGCAAGATCCTTAACGACTACTTTGCCACCCTTGAGGCCGAAAGCGCAGCCGAAGAGGCTGAGATCGGCGCCGCTATGAAGAAGGACGGCGAGGAATTCCTCGCTGCCAATGCGAAGAAAGCGGGTGTCGTCACCCTGCCCAGCGGCCTTCAGTACAAGGTGCTCAAGGAAGGAAACGACGTGATGCCCGGCCCTGCCGACCGCGTCCGCTGCCACTATGAAGGCAAGTTCACCAACGGACAGGTGTTCGACAGTTCCTACAAGAGGGGCGAACCCGCCGTATTCGGTGTGAACCAGGTGATTGCAGGCTGGACCGAAGCCCTTCAGCTTATGGGCGAAGGCGCCGAGTGGGAGCTCTATATACCATATAACCTTGCATATGGCGAAGCCGGAGCCCACGGAGCCATCCCTCCCTACGCAGCCCTCATATTCAAAGTGCAACTCCTGAAGGTCCTGTAGGTGGACCTGATCCAGGCCATAGAGATTTTCGCCACCGTCACGGGCGTGGCCTACGTAGTGCTGGAAATCTTCCAGAAGAATGCTATGTGGGTGGTAGGCATCCTGACGGGGGCCGCCTGTGCATATTCCTTCGGCGTCCAGCACCTGTGGGCATCGATGGGGCTGAACATATATTATGTTGGGGCCTCCCTCTGGGGCCTTTGGCAATGGAAGCGTGACAGCGTCAGGTCCGAAGGCGAAATCCATCTAGGTTCCATTTCGCCCAAAGTCTTGATTGTCAGCGTATTGCTGGTCGCAGTCGGCACTGCGGTCCTCTCCTATGCCCTCATCCCTCTGGGCGACCAGATGTCAGTCCACGACGCCTTCGTCACGCTGCTGAGCGTCGTCGGCACCTGGTGGCTGGTGAAGTCCTATCCCCAGCAGTGGCTGGTCTGGATCGTGGCCGACGTGCTGTCTGCCTGGCTCTGCCTTCGCGGCGGGATGTACTGGATGGCAGCCCTTTATCTGGCATACACCGCCTCGGCGGTCTATGGATATATACATTGGAAAAAGAAAGGTATTTATATATGAAAAAGATTATCGCCCTTGCTGCCGCAATGATCTGTGCCGCAGCCCTTTACGCTCAGAACGCAGACGACCGGGAAGTCCCTGTGGCACCTAAGGTCGTCTGGACCAGCGCCGACCTTTTCCCCGTGTTCGGAAAATGCGTCGAGAACACCTCCGCCCGTTATGAGAGGCTCCCTGCGGAGTACCAGGGCGTCTCCCGTGATGCCATATGGTATCTTGGCCGCCATTCCGCAGGCATATATGTGCGTTTCCGCAGCAACTCCCCTTCCATCCACGTCCGCTGGACCTCCACTTTCAAGATCCTGATGAACCATCAGACCCCGACCGGCACCCGCGGCCTTGACCTCTACACCATCTACGACGGTAAGTGGCGCTTTGTCGGCAGCGGCCGTCCCAACGTCGACGACAAGACCAGCACCCAGCGCATAATCGGCAATATGGACGGCCAGATGCGTGAGTATATGCTGTATCTGTCCCTGTATGACGGAGTTTCATCCCTTGAGATAGGCACCGAGGAAGGTTCCCTGCTGGAGCAGCCTGCAGTGGACAGGCCGTCGCACAAGAGGCCCATAGTGATGTATGGCACCAGCATCCTCCAGGGAGGCTGCGCCAACCGTCCCGGAATGACCCACACCGCCATCATAGGCCGCCGTCTTGACAGGGAGGTCATCAACCTGGGATTCAGCGGCAACGCCCTGCTGGATATGGAGATAGCCCAGCTGATGGCCAAGGTCGAAGACCCCGCCCTGTACGTTATGGACTACGCCCCCAACGCCTGGGACTACCTCATCCGCGAGAAAGGCGAGCAGTTCTTCCGCATAGTGCGCGACGCCCACCCGGACGTGCCAGTGATATTCATCGAGGACGTCATATTCCCCCACACCATATTCGACCCCGTCATCCTTCAGGAAGTGACAAAGAAGAACATAGCCCAGAGGGAGCTTTTCGAAAAGCTGAAGAAGCAGGGTGAGAAGCAGATCTACTACATCAAGGCCGAGGGTATGATAGGAGACGACGGCGAAGCCACCGTGGATGGATGTCATTTCACCGACCTTGGAATGATGCGCTACGTGGACCACGTCCTCCCTACCATCAAGAAGGCACTCCGCCGCGCAGGGAAATAGCTTTTGCTTTTTACAAAGACTACATCAGCCATTCGCCAGGATCCTCGCCGCGTGCGAGGGCTTCGCGGATGGCTGTTGAGGATATATTCACCTTGGTAGCATCCAGAATCTGAATGCGGTAATCGGGATTCTCGGCTTTGAGATCGGACATAACGGCCTGAAGGTCATAGCCTTCACGGGGATAGACCATTACGCCATATTGGGTCAGGATACGGGAGTAGTCGCGCCAGCGGCGGATGTCCGCCAGATTGTCGGCGCCTATGGTTAGGACAAAGTCGTTGCCCGGTTCGCGGGCCTTCAGGGCATTCAGGGTGCGGACCGTATATTGCGGAGGCTCCATCCCGAGTTCGATGTCATCCACCCAGACCTTCAGCTGAGGGTACTTCTGCACCGCACGGATGGCTGCCCGGTAGCGCTCGCGGCCGGTGTCTGCGGATATGCCGTCTTTAAGCGGGTTCTTCGGGGAGACTACAAGGTATGTCCAGCCGACGGAAGGGTCTTCCGACAGCTTTTCCATAATTGCCAGATGCCCCTTGTGCAGGGGGTTGAAGGAGCCGGAATATACTGCAATGCGCATATCTACTGCGCAAGGAAGTCCTCGACCATCTGCTCGGCCTGCCTGAAAGCGGTCTGGAGGTCGTCGTTTATCAGGATCCTGTCGAACTGCGGGGCGTAGGTCATCTCTTCAGCGGCCTTCGCGACTCGGCGCTCGATGGCTTCGGGGCTGTCCGTTCCCCTGAAAATCAGCCTTTTGCGAAGCTCCTCCACGGAAGGAGCCTGGATGAAGACGGCAAGTGCCTGGTCACCGAAGTATTTCTTGAGGTTGACTCCGCCCTTGACGTCGACGTCGAATATGATGACGTGGCCTTTCGCCCAAATCCTTTCGACTTCGCTCTTGAGGGTGCCATAGAAGGAGCCCGGGTAGACTTCCTCATACTCGACGAACCTGTCTTCGGCAATCATCGCGCGGAACTCGTCTGCCGAATAGAAATAATACTCCACTCCGTGCTGTTCCGTGCCCCTCGGAGCGCGGGAGGCTGCGGACACGGAAAACTCCATTTCAGGATGCAGGGACAGGATATGTCCCACTATCGTACTCTTCCCAGAACCGGACGGAGCAGAAAAAATTACAACTTTATTGCCCATATTATTGCATTCTTTCCGCAAAATTAGTTAATTTTGTGATGCAATTTGAAAAAAATTACACAATTATACTTTAAACTATGATTTCTTACAAAGATCTTGGCCTTGTGAACACCCGTGAGATGTTCAAGAAGGCCGTAGCAGGCGGTTACGCCATCCCCGCATTCAACTTCAACAATATGGAGCAGCTCCAGGCCATCATCCAGGCCGCTGCCGAGACAAAGTCCCCGGTTATCCTCCAGGTTTCCAAGGGTGCCCGCAACTATGCGAACCAGACCCTCCTGCGCTATATGGCAGAAGGCGCTGTCGAGTATGCTAAGGAACTGGGCTGGGAGAAACCCCAGATCTGCCTCCACCTGGATCACGGCGACAGCTTCGAGACCTGCAAGAGCTGTGTCGATATGGGCTTCTCATCCGTGATGATCGATGCCTCCTCCCTCCCTTACGAGGAGAACATCGCCCTCACCCGCAAGGTTGTTGACTATGCACACCAGTTCGATGTGACCGTCGAGGCCGAACTCGGCGTTCTCGCCGGTGTCGAGGATGAGGTTTCCGCAGCTGAATCCCACTACACCAAGCCCGAAGAGGTCATAGATTTCGCAACCCGCACAGGCTGCGACTCCCTGGCCATCTCCATCGGCACCAGCCACGGTGCATACAAGTTCACCCCCGAGCAGTGCACCCGCGACCCCAAGACCGGCCGTCTGGTCCCTCCGCCCCTGGCATTTGACGTCCTTCACGAGATCGAGAAGAAGCTCCCCGGCTTCCCCATCGTTCTCCACGGCTCATCCTCAGTTCCTCAGGAATATGTGGATATGATCAACTCCCTGGGCGGCAAACTCCCCGATGCAGTCGGTATCCCCGAGGAGCAGCTCCGCGAGGCCTCCAAGAGCGCCGTATGCAAGATCAACATCGACTCCGACAGCCGTCTGGCAATGACCGCAGCAATCCGCAAGGTCTTCCACGACAAGCCCGGTGAGTTCGACCCCCGCAAGTACCTCGGCCCCGCCCGTGACGAGATGAAGAAGCTCTACGAGCACAAGATCGTCAACGTCCTCGGCTCCAACGGTAAAGCCTAATCGGCCGTTCTGAGGAACTGTCTGCTTGACAGTGTTTTATAAGAAAGTCCCTATCTGAATCGAGATAGGGACTTTCTTTTATTTGACTGATTATCAAACAACTGACTAGAACGCTCCTGCAAGCAGGCCGCCGAACAGCAGGCACTCGATATCGTACTGGTAAAGGATGGGTTCCAGGGCCTGGACCAGGATTTCGCCGGCATAGCGGAAAGCCTGCTCGGCTTCCACATCCCCAGCCCTTGCCGCATCGGCCATTTCCTTGACACTCAGTTCTTTGCTGTACAGACGCCGGATTCCCCTTGAGGAAACATAGTCCTCCAGGATGCCGTCGCGCCAGGGCATATCCCATATGCCCACGGCCGGAGAACCGGAGGGAGCCACGAGGATGGAGCCGTCGACAGCCACGGTGAAGCCCAGGCCGGTGCCGAGCGTCACCAGGGCCACGTTGGAGAAGCCCCTGGCGGCGCCATATGCCATCTCCCCGGCCAGCATACAGTTCACGTCGTGCACGAAAGAGACCGGCACGCTTTGCGGAATGCCGGCAAGGGCGCGGAAAGACAGTCCATACACCGAGGCGAACTTGTGCTTCATAAGGAAAGTGCCTGCGGCATAATCGAAAGGCCCTGGAATCGCCACAGCCACGCGCTCGCAGGAGACGCTGCGCGCACAGGCCGCCCGAAGGGAAGCCGAAATCGAATCGAAGTTCCCGGCGGAATCTATCGGGATGTCGAAACGGTCGGAAAACACGGGGGCGGGGCTTTCCGCCACCGCTCCCTTAATGAACGTTCCTCCTACGTCAAGAAGCAGGGATGCCATAAGTTACTGGTTATCATCCTCGTAACCATCCTTGAGGAGGGTCTTGTGGATGCATATCGGTTCGACTCCGAGATTTTCGATGACATATTCTCCCATATCCGCGGGGACCACGACGATGTCCAGGTATGAGGCCTCGTAGCAGCGGGTCGGATCGGCCTTGGAACGGATGCGGACACGGTCGCCGTCAACGAGCGTAAGCACGTGGAAGCGGCCCCGGGTGTCGTCCTCGATGGTCTTTTCGAACTCGAGGCGGCGCAGGGAGAAATACAGCAGGTCGTGTTCGCCGACAATATATTCCCCTTCCCGGACCTTACGTGGCTTCTGGACTATATTGTCCCTGACCCAGGAGGTCGTGCGGGAAGTCACTACGTTCTCCTTGCCCAGAGCGGTGTGGATAGGCCTCTGCTTGCCGTCGAAGTCCAGGCGGAGGTAGTCATACATCTTGTAGGTGTAGGAGCCTATCGTCAGGGAGCCGATCTCCAGAACGACCTGGTTTCGGCCGGAGGAATGGACTGTGCCAGCAGGAATCATCACCTGAAGGCCGGGCTTGGACTCTTCGTAGCTGATATATTTCTGATAATCAACAGGCTGTCCCTTGGTGTCGGCAGCCTCTATGGCCTTGAAGAACTCCTGCGTGTCGGCATCGTCGCGGAAGCCAAGGAAGGTCTTAGCGCCGTGGCCGGTGGCAACCACGTAGTAGCTTTCGTCCTGACGTCCGAACTCATTGTATTTCTGTCGGTTGAAGGCGGCGCCGCTGTGGCACTGGATGGACATGTTGCCGCTGCTGTGCCAGGAATCGTCCCAGTTGAAACGTATGGGGAAATAGCCTCCGAACTTCTTCACCACGGACGGGCCGAGCACCCTGTCACCTTCCTTCATAAAGAAAGAGCAGAACGGGAATTCCACTACGGTCTCCCCCACCTCGACCAGGATGCTGACCTCCATAGGAATGAGGTCGAACACCCAAGCGCAGTTGCGCATTGTCCGGGGCAGGTGGCGGATCCTGGTGAAATAGGAGCCTCCCCAGACGCCTTCCAGATAGACCGGCTTGCAGCGGAAGGGATATGCCGCCAGCGATGCAAACACGTCGCGAAGGGCCTCTCGCGGCAGCATCTTCATATCGTCGACGTGGTCGGACTCGAAGTAATAGTCGCATATATCTTCCTGCAGCAGCTCCTTTCGAAGCCCCACAGCAACCTCGAAATCACAATAGTAGCAGCGTCTGATTATCAGCGGGGTCGTGAGCGGCGCGGCCATACCGAGGTTGACATAATGGCCGCGGCGGATGCGCAGCATAGTCTCCTTCGGGGTGACATCCAAATAGCACTTGAGGTCATAGCTGGGACGCATCTCACTGACCAGGCAGCCAAGGCCATAGACTATCACCACATCAGCATCGGACTGAAGCGACTGCTTGAAAGCCTAAAGCAGCGTCGGGTCTATGCTCCGGTCCCAGGTGAGCTTGCTGTCTATCATATCGTAGAGCTCTGCCTCGCTCCTGTAGCACACCGAGAAATCCCGCAGGGCCACCTTGAGCCCGCGCACGTGCAGCTGCTGGGTCAGCAGGTTCACGATGGCGCCGAAATCGGCCGTAGTGTAGCCGTCAAAGGCTATGACGGACTTCCCCCTTGCGGCCAGGACGCCGGCGAGCGCCGCGGCGGATTTCACCGTCCCGCCCCGGGTCAAAGCCTTAACTGTCGTTTCCCCCAGAACCGGCCGGTTCACCGGCCTCGGATCGTCATACGGAAACGGATTATACATAAAACTCATAATTCAATCTTAATGTTATGAAAAACGGTATGCCTCGTTGCAAAACCCATGGCCACCCTCGGCCATGTTAGAGGGAGGGGCCCAAACTTGTTTGGGAGGGATGGAGCGAAGCGGAAGGTTTTGGAATGAGGCATACCGTTTTTCTAATTATCTAATGCTATAAAAATCAAATCCCATAATCTCTGCAAGGGCCTCAAGTTCTGCGCGGTAGTCGCCGTCAACGATGGCGTAGTGCTGGGTGGCGCCGATGCGGAGGACCTGCTCCCAGAGCTGCTTGACAGGCACTTCAGGGCGGAAGATGGTGTGGCTGTAGGTTGCCAGCAGGTGCTTTTTGGCACTCTGAGGGGCGTCCTTCTCCGAGAGGCTCTCGGCCATAAAGGTGATGAGCTTGTATTTTCCACCCTCCTCATAGAGTCCCGCCACCGTCTTGCGGCCGGGGCTGATGCGATACCAGGCGAAAGGGGCGCCGGCATACTTCCAGCTGGTCTTGGCGAAACGCACGTCCCGCGATATGATCACATTGTCCTGCCAGGCGGGGTCGTTGTGGTCGTTGGGGCCTGCGTGTCCCCCGGCGAAAGTGCCGAAGTCATCCTCGATGTGGAAAGGCTCTATGAAATTGACGTTCTTGCCGCTGAGGAGCTTGAGGATATATGTGGCAAGGCCTGCGCCTATATCGGCCTCGGGCACCAGGACGCTCACATTTTCGTTGAACCACTGGGGATAGAAGCCTGCACGGCAGCCGGCGGTGCGGAAGGTGGCCTGGTCGATGTCGTTGTAGACATAGCAGTCGATGTCGTTCTTGCAGGCCATCTTCTTTATGGCGAGGGTCGCCTTGACACAGCCGATGAACTTGTCATATTCCACATCAGGCATCATCTTGTAGCGGGATGTCAGAAAGTCGGCATATGCCTTCACCTCCTCGTCCGAGAGGTTCTCTATCTCAGTGCCATAGTCAGAATATGGCAGATAGCGGATCTCGGGGCCTATCTTGGTAAAGAGGTCGTAGTTGTCGAAATAGGTGCTCCACATCGCTTCGTTCATATTGGCCATAAGGCCGACCGTGGAAGAGCGGAGGATGCTGCGGGTGCGGGCGGCGTTTGCAAAGATGCGCACTTTTTCCGTTATCTCCTCGCGCGTGCCCATCACCGTGCGCACGCCCTCCCGGGGAACGCGCCTGATGCTGCCGGAAGCCTCCAGCGAGCCCACGAGCGTGCCCGCGCAAAGATAGTCCACGAAATCATCCTCGTCGAGGGTCGTCTCGAAGCTCATACGGGGCTTTGCCACGTTGCAGAATATGATGGGAAGGCGAGGCATATCGCGAAGGAAGCGTATCCACGCGAAGTCCTCGCTCCAGGAGAGGAACTCGGCATATATGAAATCCACCTTCTCGTCGAAGAAGAGGCGGATGGCCCTTTCGGCGTCTTCCCTTTCGTAGACGATGCCCGGGTCGACCAGGTCGAGGAAGTCCATCGTTGCCTTTATATCCTTGACGGCCAGGTCTTTGCGCTCACCATAGGTGCCACGCCTGGGACCAGACAGATTCTTGAAGCGGGGGGATGCTACCAGCAGCAGCCCGGCTTTGGGTTTTCGGCTTTTTAGCTGAGGTTTCATATCTTGTTTATCTTTTCATAGTCTTTCTGGTAGGCCATCCTGCCCACGACGAACATACTCGCGCCTGTCACCACCCATATAACGCCAAGGATGGGGAAGGTGGCGGAGAGGCTGCCCATACTCTGCTTCAGGGCGCCGAGGATGACGGGCGCGAGGGCGCCGACGGCAAAGCCTGTCATTATCATAGCGCTGGAGCAGGAGGCGTGAAGGCGGGGCGGGGTGACGTCATACAGGACGGTATATATGTTCGCATCAAAGAAGGCGCGGAAAAATCCCCATCCGGCAAAACACAGATAGAGCACCCACAGGGCGGTGTCGGCTCCCATAAAGAACAGGAACAGCGAGCCCAGGATGAGGCCTGCGCCCTGGATATACATACGCAGCTTGTGGTCCTTGGCACCGACCTTGTCGGAAAGGGTGCCGGCAAGGAGCACGCCCGCAAAGGCGGCGACATAGGTCCAGAGCATAGAGTTCAGGCCGGCCATCTCCTGATTCTGGCCGAACTCTTCCTGAAGGTAGGCAGGGACCCAGGTCATATAGCCCGTTATGACGAATATGAAGGCGCTGAAGCCCAGCGTGAGCATAAGGGCCGTAGGGATCATAATGACGCCCCATATGATGCCGGCTGCGCCGAATATGATGAAGGAATACTTCCAGCCCAGGCTGTCGGCTATCTTGCCTGCAAGCCAGCCGGCGAGGATGACTCCCACGTAATATGACGTCTGGTGGATGGACATAGCCCTGGCGCGGGTGTCGGTGTGATACTGCCCCAGGAGGGAGTAGTTGGCCGGGCCGAAGAAAGCCTCGCCGCCGCCCGTTGCCACGCTCCGCATAATGACCAACATCACCACTCCGTTAGCAAGGCCCGTGAACATAGTTGCGATGCTCCAGAATATGATGCTGACGGTCGTCACCCACTTACGGCTGAAGCGGTCTCCCGCCCACCCTCCGAGGGGGACCATAATGGCATAGAAGAGGTTGAAAACCGTGGCTATGAGGCCCACGGAGGTGTCCGTCAGGCTGAGTGCGTCGCGGATGGCCGGAAGGACGGTGTTGAAGACCTGGCGGTCGGCCTGGTTCAGCAGATAAGCCACCCACAAAAGGGCGAGAACCTCCCACTTGTACCAGGTATTATTCGAGTTTTTTTTCATATCTTTGCAAAAGCAAAAATGCTCGGAACCAGCACGATAGCGCAACTGTGGTGCAGTGTGGTTCTCCATAGTTGCAAATTTAATGAATTATTGCGAGAGCGGCAAATAATATGAAAGGGAAAATATACGTTGTTCCTAGCGGGCGGAAGCCCATCTACAAGCAGTTGACCGAACACTTCCAGAAGGATATCCGTATGGGAATCCTCTCCCCTGGGGATATGCTCCCTTCGATGAACGACCTCTCCCGCGCCACCGGCATTTCCAAGGAAACGGTCAAGAAAGCCTATGCCATCCTGGTGGACAGGGGCCTTGTGGTCCCCAAGCAGGGAAAGGGTTTCTTCGTGGCTGAGATAGGCTCCTCGGCAAAGCCCTCCGTGCTGCTGCTTTTCGACCGCCTGAGCATCTATAAGCAGCTGCTGTTCAACTCCTTCGCCCAGGAGATGTCGGACAGGGCCGAAATCACCATCCTCACCCACAACCAGAGCCTGGACCTTTTCGAATACTACCTTGACGACCACCTGGACGATTACGATTACTACGTGATCACCCCCCACTTCCCCCTGGATGCAGAATCCCAGGCCAGGGCTCTCAAGCTGCTTTCCCGAGTTCCCTACCGCAAGCTCATTATGCTCGACCGCTGGATGAAAGAGCTCCCTGGCAACTACGGAGCAGTCTATCAGGACTTCGAGAACGACGCCTGTGACGGCCTCCTCGCAGGCAGGGAGAAACTCTCCAAGTGCAAGCGTCTCGTGACGGTCACACTCCCCGCATCACTCTATGGCTCAATGGTTTGCAAAGGAGTGGAAAAAGCCGTGGCGCAGCTCGGTATCGATGCGGAGTATGTCACAGCCGTCCCGGACGAAATCCGTCGGGGCGACACCTTCCTCCTTCTCAACAGCCAGCTTGACTGGGGCGTGGCGGACCTCGCCCGCAAAATTAAGGCATCGGGCCTGGAAATAGGCAAGGACGTGGGCATCATATCCTACAACGAGATAGCCCTCAACGAGGTCGTCCTCGGCGGCCTCACCACGATTTCCGCAGACTTCAGCGAAATGGGCCGCCTCGCCGCCCGGATGATCCTCGACCGCTCCCTTTCCAAAATCCACTGCCCCTTCGGCATGACCCGCCGCAGCACCTTCTAGGCTAATCTTTCTCGTATAGCAGCGCGGCGATGTCGTAGCGGCCGAGGCGGACGCGTGTCCTGCCGAAAAGAGTTTTGCGGACGCGGGCGCGGGGGCCGATGGTCCTGGAATCCGCCAGATGATAGCCAGGGATGGTTATCTTGCCGCGGGCGCGGTCGGAGTAGGTCGTTACCACCACAGCAATCTTGTCACCACCGAAATAGCTCCTGGCAACCAGCTCTGAAGAAGAGCAGGTGAAGCCTTCGTCGAAGGCGAAGCGGCCTTCGAGCAACTGCTCAGGCCAGGCGAGACGGATCTCGTTGACCTTCGCCAGATAAGCCTGATACTTGGGAGTTTCCGAGATGAGACCGCGGCAGCGGTAAACCTCGATGTCATTGCGAAGGCCCTTCAGCAGGGTGTTGCCCACGCGTCGGGGAATGTCGGTGTCGTCACGCACGCAGCGGTCGGTGAATATCACCTCCGGGAAGGTGTAGCGGAACCA
>CACZBP010000019.1 GCA_902779495.1 uncultured Bacteroidia bacterium | reverse complement strand
CGTGAAGAAGATGATACGACCATCTTTGGGGCCAAGGCCCCCACCCCGCTGCTGGAACACAGCCCTGCATCCCCGTCAGTCGTAGCAACAGTCATGTATGATAAATCCGGGCTCTTCCTCCCCTTTTACCGGCAGGAAAAAGACTGGGAACAAAAGGGAGTCAGGCTGCCGAGGGAAACCATAGCAAACTGGTATAACCAGTGTGCCCTGGAGTACCTGCTGCCGATTTATAACCGTCTTCATGAATGCCTGGTCCTGCGGGAAGTCCTGCATGCCGATGAAATCCCATGCCAGGTACTCCGGGAACCGGGGAAGGAGGCGTCCTCGAAATCCTATATGTGGATTTACCTTACGGGGAATGACGGACAACCCGCGATTGTCCTGTTTGATTACCGGCCTGGACGAAAGGGGGAATACCCTGTTGAGTTCCTGAAGGGATTCAGTGGCTTCCTGCACTGTGATGGCTATAGCGCATATGGGATGATAATAGGCATCATCCTCCTGTGTTGTCTGGCCCACTGCAGGCGTAAATTCTTTGAAGCGGTTCCCCAGGATCGGAAGAAAGGCCTTAAGCTTCTGGATATCCACTCCGAGCAGGCCCTTCAGCTCGTCCGCCCCGACGAGGGAGACGGTGCGGGTGACGCCGATGCGGAAGGCATTGTCGGATGCGTTGACGGCATCGAACTCCTTGGCCAGCACCACCTTTGCAGGGGTCTGCTCCACGACGTCATAGGCGTCCGTGTCGATGTATGAGGGAACCTTCCAGTTCTCGTAGACCTGCTCGTCCCCCTTGCGGAAATACCAGGAGAACGGACCGCCTTCGGGACCTATCCAGAAGCGCTCTTCACCGCCGAAAGGATTGAACTGGGGACTGACTTTACCCGCGTCGATGAAGCGGTAGTTGGTCCAACCATAGCTCGTACCTTCGTTACCGTCCGTAGTGGAAGTCTGGATACGGCCCTGCCACGCAGGAATCACCATCACCTTCGATTGACCGTCCACAAGCTCCACGATGCCTATGCCGTGCTTGGCGAAATAGGCAACGTCATAACCATAAGTTCCCATCTTGTAATCCTTGTTGTTACAGCCGGCGAAGCAGCAAAGGGCGGCTCCGAGGGCAATTAATCTAAATACTTTTTCCATTTTCAAGCAGTTCATTTCATCTGACCCAATTTGCCTCCGGGGTGGCATCTGTGATATTTGTCCTTGTCCCAGTCCTTCTCCACCTGAAGAAGGACGCTAAGGGCCTGGAGGGCAATCATCTCGGCGTTGACCGAATTGCGGGGTGCACGGCCCAGCGGGCCGCCCTCTTCGCTGACCCCTGCAAGTATTGTGCTTTCCGAATGCTCCGACAGCCAGCTCCGGGGATTACCCGTCACAGCTATCACCTTGCATCCGTTTTCGTGGATGGCGTTCACCGTGGCCATCAGCTCGGCGGTCTCGCCGGAATTCGATATGGCTATCACCACATCACCTGCGACAAGCTGCCCGCAGGAACCGTGGACGGCCTCGGTGCCGTGCAGGAAATAGGCCGGATTGCCGGTCGAGGACAGCAGGGATGCGACATATGCCGCCACGTGGGCGGGCTTTCCGATGCCGGTAACGTGTATCCTTCCGCCGGCAGCCTGGGATGCGAGGATGATTTCCGCCGCCTGGCAGCAGGCTCCAAGGTCGAATCCGTCTATGTAGGCAGCGGCGCTTTCCTTTGCCTTGCCAAGGAACTTCTCTGTAGCTTCAATGCTCTTACTCTGTATCATTTCAATTTGTTTAATAGTTCGTTGCAACCGCGCTCCTTCAGCAGCTCCTTGACCTTTTCCAGGGTGGGAAGCGAAGGAATCGCTCCGAATCCGCAGACCGTTATGGCCGCGGTGTGGACGGCAAGCGAGATGGATTCGTCAATGGAAAGGCCCGACACATACCCGGCACAGAAGGCTCCGACAAACGAGTCTCCGGCAGCGGTGGGGTCTTTCACGTCGGTCATCCTGACGCAAGGGACGTGGATGATGCCCTCGGGCGCGCAAAGGGCCGCACCTTCGTCGCCAAGTGTGATGATCACGTTGGGGACTCCCTTGCCCCTAAGGATGGAAGCCGCCTGCCTGAGCGCATCATCGGAGAGCCTTCCCTGAGCGTCCGTCTTTACGCCGGACAGGAGAGAGGCCTCGGTCTCGTTGGGGGAGATGAATGTCACCCTGGAGAGCAGATCGTTCGACAGGGGGGCTGCCGGGGCCGTGTTCAGCATCACGGGCACACCGGCGGCCTTTGCAATCCCGGCCACATATTCTATGGTCTGCATATCGATTTCAAGCTGCATTATCACCATATCGTAGCCACCTATCTCCGCCTCGAGCCACTGCATATCTGCGGGCTTCAGGTCGAAATTCGCTCCGGGGACCACGATTATGCTGTTCTGGACCCCCGCTCCGCCAGTCTGGATGCGGATGTGGCCGATGCCTGAAGGGTGCTCGTGGCTGATTTTCACGTGGCGGGTGTCCACCCCCGAGGAATTCAGGGCCTGGAGCATAATCTGCCCGTAGACGTCGTCTCCGACGCATCCGGCCATATGGGTTTCCACCCCGAGCCTTGCAGCCTGGACTGCCTGATTGGCGCCCTTGCCTCCGGGAGCGGTCTTGAATGATGTTCCGATGACGGTTTCGCCCATAGCGGGTGCCCTGTCGGCCGTTGCGACAAGGTCCATTATGAAACTTCCGACAACCAGGATTTTAGGTTTCTTATCCATACTCGTCTGTAGGTTATTCTGTTGCTGCATCTCCCGCAGTCTGTGTCGTCCATCCCAGATTCTGCACGAGAAGGTGCTTGTTGTTCTTGTCCACCTCTGCCTGAGGGATGGGGAAGAAATAGTGCTTGGGGGATTCGAACACCCTGTTCTCGACGAAGATCCTCTTGTAGAATGCGGGATCCTGCTGGGAGGTGCCTTCCCATATGTTCATCGAGTGGATGGGAGCGCCTTCACCGCTTACGGTCTTCCAGCGACGCACGTCGAACCAGCGATGGACTTCGAAAGCCAGCTCTATGCGGCGCTCGTGATGGATCTTTTCGCGCATCTGGTCCTTGGTAAGGCCTGCATCCAGGCCGGGCAGGGCTGCACGGGTGCGGATGGCGTCGACATATTTATACACGTCGGCGTCGGGGCCGGAGTATTCGTTGAGGGCCTCGGCATAGTTCAGGTATATCTCGCCAAGGCGGATATATACCCAGACCTGCTGGGGTGTGTACTGCCAGGGGATGTGTGTGGGATAATGGAATTTCTTCATAAGATATCCCGTCTTGCAATAGTCCGAGCCCGCGTTGTTCTTGCCGTCTATTCCGGTGAACCAGAATTCGTTGACGTGCGGGGCCGTCCAGTTGCTGGCACGCGAAGTCTTCCATATTCCGCCGGCGAAATTGATCGAAGCGTAGAAGCGGGGCTCGCGGTGGGAATACATCTTCGACACGCCCACTTCCCAACGTCCTGACTTCGAGTCGGTTGTGAATCCGGTTTCCACATATCCCGATGCGGTGTTGATGACGGGGGTGAGACCGTTTTCGGTGTATCCCGTTATGGGGGTGGAGCCGTCTTCCATCTGGTAGGCGTCAACCATTTCCTGGGTAGGGTCGAATATGGAATAGCAGCCGAACGATGTGGGGTCGCTGCAGTTCAGCCAGTGGTCGGTGGTGCCGTTGTTCCTGCCCCAGAGGACTTCCTTGTTCCAGTTGTCGCAGAAGATGTCCTGGTAGTTCTTCACAGGGTCGGCGGGGAGGCTCAGGTCATAGAGCCCGTGGCCCGTTGCCTCGGCGGCAGTGATGCAGGCCTTGGCGGCATCCGCGGCAACCTTCCACTTCTCGGCATCGTAGGTCTGGGAGATGAGGTTGGCTCCTGTCAGGGGGTCCTTGAGCTCTGCGAGGTCGGGATTGCCGTTGTACAGGGGGGAAGCGACATAGAGCAGCACGCGGCTCTTCAGGGCCAAGGCAGCAATCCTGGTGGCCCTGGCGTAGTCTTCATTCGCCCAGGAGTCCTTGTCCGCCAGATATTCGGCAGCCCTGTCGCAATCATCGGAGATGAATTTGGCGACATCGTCCGCCGGAGAGCGGGTGATGGACGCAATGTCCTCATTGATATCCAGGACGTGGTCGATGACGGGGATGGGACCGTAGGCACGGAATATCATAAAGTGGTAGAATGCGCGCAGGAAATAGGCCTCGCCTTTCATCCACCTTATTTCATCCGCCGTGGCCTCCTTGCACTTGTCGACGTTCTCGATAACCATATTGGCCTTGCGGATCGCCTCGTACATCGTATTCCAGATGTGTGCGACAAAGTCGTCTATCGGAGCCCAGGCGCCGTTGCTCATCGCGTGGGTGACGTGGCCGCCGAATGCTATCTCCATTTCATCGCAGGCGCCGGTGAAGTTGTTGTCCCAGGCCATATCGGCGTGGAAAGGCAGATATGAATATGCATTCGCGAGGAAAGCCCTGGTCTGCAGACGGTTGGTGAACACATCGTCAAGGGTGAGGTTCTCGTCCGGGGACATATCCAGGAATTTCTCGCAGGAAAGCGCACAGGCAAGAATCACTGATGCTGAAAGAATGTATAGTATCTTTTTCATAATTCTCCTCCTTGTCTTTAGAATCCGACTTCAATGCCTATGGTCGCGGCCAGCTGGGTGGGGTAGGTGCTGGCTCCCAGGTGGTTGGACTCGGGATCCACCATACCCTTCAGGCCGTCAAAGCACAGAAGGTTGTTGCCGTTAAGGAAGAAACGGAGCTTGTCGAGTCCAAGCCTGGATGTAATCTTCCTGGGGAGAGAGTAGCCCAGTTCCGCAGTCTTCAGCTTGAGGAATGAAGAATCGTGCAGGTAGAGGGTATTGATCTGGAAGTTGTTGGCCGAGGTGCCGTTGTGCACGACCGGGTAGAGGGCGCCGGAGTTGTCGGCTCCAGGGATGAAACGGTTGTCGTAGTATTCACGATAGATGTTGTAGCCGGGATAGTCCAGCTGGAAGGGCCACATACCGGCGGCATCCAGGAGGATGGTCGCGTGGGCTGCGCCCGTGAAGTTGACCGACAGGTCCAGGCCTTTCCAGGCCAGGGTGAACCCGAAACCATACATCATCTCCGGTTCACGGGCATAGCCGATGAACACGCGGTCGTAGGGGTTGATCACGCCATCCTTGTTGACATCCTCGTATTTGATGTCACCCACCGTATAGGTACCGAGTTCCTGCTTGGGGCTGTTGTCTATTTCCTCCTGGCTCTGGAAAAGGCCGAGGGCGACATAACCCAGGGGGATGCCTATGGACTTGCCGCGCGTATTCTGGTAGCTCCACAGGGCCGGCGCCGTGTCGTCTTCGATGACGGTGTTGTGGGCGTAGGTCATATTTGCCCGGAGCTGATAATAGAGCCCGTATGATGTGGTGTTGGTGAATTCGATGTTGGCATCGAAGCCGGTGTTGTCCATTATGCCTATGTTGGAAAGAGCCAACTGGCTGGAAGCCAGACCGATAGTGCTGGGCACCGAGCCTCTTTCCAGGAGGATGTTGGTCCTGTGCTCATAGAAATAGTCTCCGGATATGCGCAGCTTGCGGTCGAAGAGTTCCATATCCAGACCCACGTCGGCTTTGTTCGAGACTTCCCACGAAGCAAGGGGAGAACCCATCCTGGCTTCGGACATTCCTCCTATCCCGTGTGCCTGGTCAAGGCTGAATGTGTAGCCGGTCGCGTTCTTGTTGATGGTGGACATATAGAAGAAGCGCTGGGCATTGAGGGCGTCATTACCCACCTTGCCATATGAACCCCTGATTTTCAGGTGGTTGAACCAGTCGACGTGCCACCATTTCTCCTCAGTGGGGACCCAACCTGCGGACACTGCGGGGAAGAAACCGTAGCGGTGACCGGGGGCGAAGTTCTCCGAGCCGTTGTAGCCGGCGTTGACTTCGAACAGGTAGCGCTGCCTGTAGTTGTAGGCAATACGGCCGGCGAAGCCCTGGCGGCGGTAAGGGAGCTGTGCGGTGGAGTTTCCGGCGGTGAGGTCGGAGTAGTCGCGAAGGTTTGCCATCAGGAGGGCGGACACGCCGTGACCTTCGAAAACGCGGTTGTAGTTGATGCGGGCGTCGGCGTAGTAGGACCGGTTGGAGACGTTGTAGGCCAGGTAGTAGCCCATCGTGCCTTCTTCCTGGATCACGTTGTAACGGTCTTCACCTGTGATGGGGTCGGAGCCGAGGTATTTCTTCAGTTCGGGCTGCTTGCGGCGGGTCGCCTCGACGCTGTAATAGTGGTCATATGCGAAGTTGCCCTCAAGCGTCAGGCCGGGGGTTATGAGGGTCCCGAGGTCCCACTTGGCGCCGAAGGTGCCCTGGGTCGTGGAGCGGAACTGCTTGGAGAAACCGTTGTTGGTGGTCAGGACGTAGGGGCTGTTCTTCTCATATGAAGTGTTGGAAGCTCCGAAGGAGCCGTCGGGGTTGCGGATGGGATAGGTGATGGGGTTGACGACCTTCAGGGACCAGAATATGTCGCCTGCGGGCGTGCCCGGATAAGTCCTGTTCTCGATTATTTCCGCAAGGCCCAGGGAGAGGGTGAAGTTCTTGGTGATGTTCACGTCCACGTTGGCGCGGAAGTTATACCTCTGGGACAGGGAGTTGGTGCGGTAATCATAGGTAGGGTCTTCCTTGAAAAGGCCGCTCTGGGAGGAGAAACCGGCACTCACGTAGTAGCGGACTATTTCGTTGCCGCCGCTCACGGAAATGGTGTTGATGGTCTGGAAGGCGTTCTTCTTCAGCACGGAATCCGTCCAGTCCACGCTGGGATAGTTGAAGGGGTCGGAACCGTCTTTGAAGATTTCTATCTCCTCGTCGGACCAGGGCATTGCAACGCCTCCGGTCTGGCAGGCCTCATTCATAAGGTTCGCAAACTCCCAGCCCTTGATGTAGTTGGGGAAGCGAAGGCCGTGAAGCAGGGTGGATTCCGTCCTGAATGAGACACGGGGCTTTCCGGTGGAGCCCTTCTTGGTGTTGATAAGGATGACGCCGTTAGCTCCGCGCATACCGTAAACGGCTGTGGCAGAGGCGTCTTTAAGGATGGAGAAGGACTCTATCTCATCGGTGTTGATGAGGTTGATGTCCCTCTCTATGCCGTCCACCAGGACGAGGGGGCTGGAGTTGAGCCAGGTTCCTGCTCCACGGATGAGGAGGGTGGCTCCGTCATAGCCGGGCTCGCCCGAGCGCTGGCGGGAGATGAGGCCCGGGACGGTGCCGCCCAGGGCGTTGGCCAGAGTAGGGGTGGTGGCCTTGCCCACGATTTCGGTACTTACCGTGGTGAGGGCTCCGGTCACTGTCGCTTTCTTCTGGGTACCGTAACCGATGACGACCGCATCCTGGAGGGATTCGGCATCGGTTTCAAGGAGGACGTCAATGGTGGTGCGCTCGTTAATCAGGATTTCCTGGGTCTTGTAGCCTATGGCCGAGACCACCAGGATGCCTTTGGAGTCATTGACCTTTACGAGGTAGGAGCCGTCCAGGTCAGTCAGGGTGCCCACGTTGGAGGCCTTGAGCATAACTCCGGCTCCAATGACAGGCTCACCGGTCTGGGCGTCCTTGACAACGCCGCTGACGGTGATGGACTTTTTCCCCTGGGCGTACGTGCCCAAGGGCAACGCAAGCATGATCAGGGCGAGGAGTGAAAACAATTTATTTGACATAATCAGGTGTAAATGAAGGCTTTATATTACACTAAATCGTTATAGCAAAATGTTAAAATAATATGCTCCCTCCTGGAGCAAACAACGTCTATTCAAGGTAGTTGCTACAAATATATGTACTTTCTTTTGTAAAAACAAGGAAATTGCTAAAACAATTGAGCTATTTTAGTTTTCCCTGAATCAGGTATGTGTTGTAGGCATTCCACGCAGACATTATGAAGTAGAATATGACCTTGAGTTTGGCCAGGTTTATCATATACCTTTGATGTCCAAAGACATAAGATATGTGTTATAGGGCAGCCACATTGACATTATGAAGTAGAGCTTCCCGCCCTCCCGCTTGGACAGGGGGTGGATGAACGAGCCATAAAGCTGGGCATATTGCCGTCCGGAAGCAACCGTTATGGGGTCGCTCCAGGGGCCGGTTATCCTGTCGGCGTAGCGCATCGTTATCTCATAGCGCGGTCCGTTGAAATACAATATGACCCACTTGTCGAATTCGGGCAGATACTCCACAGACAGTTCGCCGGCCAGGTCGTCTATCAGCGTCGTGGCTTCCTTTTCCTTGCCCTTTTTCCAGTCGGCTCCGTTCCAGAATTCATACTCGGCCTGGCTTTCTATGCCGGATTCCGGGACCCTTGCAAGCTTGGGCTTGGAATCCCTGCCGGACTGGGTGCCGACCACGTAGACATAGCCGTCGCCTATGTTGCAGAAGCCCACCTGGCCGAAGTAGCTCTCACCGCCCCAGTTGATGCCGGAAACCCTGTCCCAGGTGCCTCCGCCGTCGGTGGAACGGTACATCCCGGAATAGTTGGTCACCCAGCCGTCCCAGGTCCTGAGATTGAAATAGTGGACATAGTCACGGCCATTGGCGTGGACGGCTGATGTGGGGATGGAGGTGAAGTCGCCAGTGCCGTTGGTGACGTGGGCGCTGCGGACGATCTCACGGGCGTTGCCCCACTGGTCGATGGCCGCGCCGGAAATCCTGAGGCCGTCTTCGAGGTCGGTGTCGTCAGAATAAAGGAGGACGTTGCTGCGCCAGGAGCCGCCGTTGGGACCTGGGGCGCTGAAATTCGGGCTGAAATCCTTGCCGTAGGTGTCGCCGAAGAAGAGGCCGTAGTAGCCGGAGGATATCTCCCACACTATGCCGAGGTCCGTGCCGCCGACATTGTACTTGACGTCGGTGGCATTGTTGACGGTGTTTCTCACTGCCGGGAGGCCGTTGTGGCCGTTATTCTCCTTGCCGGTCACGCGGGACAGGACACGGAGGTTGGACACGAGCAGCCTGCTGTATTTGGGGCCCGACCCGTCCTTCTTGTTTTCGACATATGCGACAGCCGTTTCGCTCGTGGTGTCGTCATTGCCGACCAGGGTGAAACGAAAACTGAAGGACTCGTCGTCGGTGGGGAGCATCGTGTAGTTGTAGGTGTAGTCCTTGCGGAGGACCCTGGGGTAATAGTTGATGCTCTGGGTGCCGGCGGAGTTGACCTTCTCTATGGTCATATACTTGGTCTGCTCCAGGCCGCTGATCGTAAGGTCTATGGCGAGTTTGCCGTCCACGGGACGGACGGTCTGCTCCAACGGGGTCACTTCCAGCGGCTCAAGAGGCTTGGGTGGCTCCTGAGGGGCTTTCTGGCAGGTCGCAAAGAATAGGGCTGCCAGGATGTACAACACGACTGACTTTCTGATTTTCATCTGATTCTGTTAATTCGTTTAATAACTTTGGAGGGCTTGGCCGGGTCTATTCCGAAATAGTAGACCGCGCCCTGGCGGAAAGGCTCCACCAATTCGAAGTTCTCGAAAGCGACGCCTCCGGGAATCTTCTTGAATATGGCCCAGTAGGTGTAGCGGGAGTTGACCACCGCTTCCATTGCCGGGTCAGGACTGGGGGAATACCAGTACTGGGTCGCAGGGCGGCCGTTGTATTTCCAGCCAGGGGACGTGCCTTCCTCAAACTGGGCGGCGGCATAGTCGGCCTCGGTCTCAGTGGGCTCGGCAAGGACCCAGGCGCCGCCCTTGCGGTCGCGGATCATCTTGTCCAAAGGGGTGCGTTCATAGTCCGTAAACCATTTGTCCTTGTAATCGGGCCAGAGGTCGGTGGAGAGTTTGGTCACGCCGCCGCCGGCATAGAGGCGGCGAAGGCGCATCTTGTTGCCCATCGTGGCGGTGAGGATGAACTTCTCGAGCGGGACCGATTCGAGGGAAGCAAACGACTGAAGCTCAAACCGGTAGGGCTCGCCTTCTATGAAGCGGAGGCGCACATAGACGTCCGCTCCGTTGTCGAATTTCTCGCAGAATATCCACACGGTGAGCGTCTGTTTGCCGTCCTCCACCGCGACGGTGCCGCGGGCGGGATGCAGCTTGTCGAACCCGGGCTTCTGCGGGGTGTCACTGCTTATGAATCGCTTGCCCTGCATATCGTCCAGGGCGCTGTGCTCCAGTTCCGAATAGCCGCGGCGATGGGTCGGCGCGTCTATCGGCTCCATCGCTATGTAATTGATAATGTCAAACTTGCGACGGGGATTGCCTTCGTCCATAAGGTAGGGGCACAGGATATACATAAGGCCTCTGGGGCGGCCGGGAGGGTTGATGCCGACCCGGATACCGTCGGCGAAGCCCCATATGGCCTGCGACGGGGCATCGGCCGAGGGGCGCACCCAGATGCCGTCCTGGACCGGAGGCTCCAGGACGGTGTCGCCTATCTTGAACTGGGCGAACAAGGCCGTGCTGCAGAGGATGCAGCACAGCACAAGGATCAGTTTTCTCATAACTAATTGACTTCCAGTTCACGCCAGGAAGGGAAGGCAGGGAATTTGCCGTGAGGCTCCGCCTGGTACCAGAACACCGTGGCGGCGATGTCGGAGTGCTGGGCAAGGTAGCGGCCGTCGTGCCTCCAGCCAAGGTCCTGGATGGTCACCCTGAGGTTTTTCTCGAAGCGGACGGGGTCCATTATATGCCAGCGGTACATTCCGAAACGCTCCTGGGAGCGGTAGGTGCCGTCCGGGCGAATGACCTGGCACAGACCGGCATACGGGGTGCAGAACTCGATGAAACGGCCGTTTCGGTCGAAGTTGTAGGAGCCGCAGAAATAGTCTTCGGTGCCGGTGCCGCAGATTGTGGGATACTGCTTGTCGTCGTCTATGAAGAACTTGATTTCGCCTTCACCCCACCATCCGTTGTTGTGCACGCCCCAGGCGAGGTAGATGCCAACATACTGGCCCTTGCCCTTGATTCCGTCAATTACGGTGAAGTCCGAAGTCTCGTTGTAGGGGGTCCTGCGGAACTGGGCGTGGAAATATGCCGCATCGTCGGGAACCTCGGTGAGGGTGTAGTCTATCTGATAGTAAAGGTTCATAGGGTCCTTGTCGTTGACGTTCTCCATCGTGATCTTGCATTTCTTGCGGAAGGGCATCTGCCAGTAGCAGTTGAATGCGCTGCCGGGGTTGACGCACACGGGCAGGGACACCAGCGGTGTGTATTCATTCCAGCCCATACAGAAGAAGTCCGCGATGGGGCACTCCACAGAAGGGGTTGTCTCGTCGTCCCAATAGATACGGATTATCGTCCAGCGCCACACTCCGGTGGGGGTCATCCAGATATGCTGGATGGCGCCGGGGCCTTCCATTTCGGCTATAGTGACAGTCTCGCCGGAGTTGATGGTGATGAAGGGATTGACCTTCCAGGTCTTGCCGAGGTCGCGGGCAGCCCAGGAGGCGTTGTTGACGTTGCGGGTGTTGGGGAGTGCGGGCTCGGCCATTCCGCCCTTGCCTTTCTCACCGGTGAAATTCTCCGGGGAGATGGAGCGGGTCTTGGCATCGGAGAGCCTGGAGAGATTACCCAGATTCATATCAAGGCCATTGAACTTCTGGGCATAGGAACCTGTAACCGCCAAAAACACGGCGACAACTGAGAGAATGATACTTTTTTTCATATTGTTAAACGATTGTATTTCAACTTGCCATCAACACGGAAAAATCCCCGCTTGCAAAGTTGCTAAATTAATTTAGCTTTTGCAATAGGGGATCTAAAATATCGTAAAAAAAGTTTGCTCTCTAACGCACAGGCATCCCAAAAATCTCTCTCAGACGGGAGGAGTCATATTTGGCCCTGCGGTCGAAGTAGAAGATTCCGTTCTGTTCCTGCTGGACGTCGGTAAGCTGGGTGTAGCAGAATCCCCAGACACTGTCGCTCAGGTCGATAAGGGCACGGACCTGGCCTTCGAGGCGGGCATAGAACTCTTCCTTGGTCTGCGGGGCTGAACCATATCCCCAGGCGCCGTCTTCGGGAGGATTCACCTCCATACAGCGGATTCCTCCGAACTCGTCCACGATGTATGGGGCGGTGCCGTCATATTCGGGGAAATTGGAAGGAGAATCCAGTTCGGGACGGTTGAAGCCCACATTGCCGCGGTACATAAGCTGGCGCTCGCCCTCGTAGAGGAACATCTTCCCGTCGTTCCAGATGATTTCCTTCAGCCGGGCAGGGTCCTGCTCATAATGGTGGACGGCCCATATGTCGGTTTTCACGATGACTCCTCCGCTGACCGTGTTCACGGGACGGGTGGGGTCGAGGCTCTTGGTTATGTCGTAGACGTCGGATATAAACCTGGGATACTGCACGTTGTCGGGCCAGAACTCCTCGTTGAAAGGAGTCCAGGTGACTATCGAAGGATGGTTTGCATCACGAAGGACGATGTTGGTCCATTCGCTCAGGTAGTTGCGGGCGGCGACGGGGTCATTGCAATCAAGGCCCCAGCTTGGGCACTCGCCCCAGGTCAGGTAGCCCAGCCTGTCGGCCCAATAGTGGAAACGCTCCTCGAACGCTTTCTGATGCAGGCGGGCGCCGTTGAAGCCAACTTCCATCGACATCTCTATGTCGTGGCGGAGGGCTTCGTCGGAAGGAGCGGTCCATATGCCGTCGGGGTAGAATCCCTGGTCGAGGACAAGACGCTGGTAGAAGGGCTCGTTGTTGAGATAGATACGGTTCCCGTCGATGTGGATCTTCCTCATTCCGAAATAGGATTTCACCTTGTCGACCACCTTTCCTTCGGCGTCAAGTACCTCAAAGACAACATCATAGAGGAACGGGGCCGAGGGGCTCCACAGCTTGGCCTTCTTGATGGGAAGGGTGAAAATGGAGCCGTCGGCGGCGGGACCGCTCTGCCTGGCCACCACCTTGGCGCCGTCATATACCATTATATTAAGGGAGACAGCTGAGGGCTTGCGGAACCAGGTCTGGAAGCTGACTGCGGAACGGTCGATGTCGGGTGTGGTCCTCACGCGGGCGAGGCCCCTGCGCGCGACGGCTTCCATCCAGACAGTCTGCCATATGCCGGTCGTGCGGGTGTACATACACTCGAAGTTGCCGGCCCTCAGGGACTGCTTGCCTGCCGTCTGGCGTTTGGAACGAAGGTCGCTCGTGGCGTTGACAACCAGGGTGTGAGTGCTGCCAGCAGTGACAAAGCCCGTGATGTCCACGCTGAAGGAATCGGACCCTCCGAAGTGCCTGGCAACGAAACGGCCGTCGATGTAAACCTCTGAGCAGTAATACACTGCGCCGAAATTGAGAAGGACGTCGCGGCCGGCCCAGTCGGCTGGGACAGATATCTCCCTCTTATACCAGATGCTGGGGATGAACTCCTTATATTCCACGCCCGAGAGCTTGCTTTCCGGGGCAAAGGGCACGGTTATCGTGCCGTCCGAGAAATTGCCCGAAGCGAGCCCCCGGTCCCAGCCGGTGCTGGCGGGGTCCAGGGCATAATCCCACTGCCCGTTGAGGTTTATCCAGCTTGTCCTTTCAAACTGCGGACGGGGATACTCCGCCCTCGGCAGCGCCTTTGCGCCTATGCTGGTGGTCAGGACCGCGAAGGTGACCAGAAGGGTTGAAAAAAGTCTCATATGCTTTCTTTTGATGCTTTTCAGAATTTTGGCTTATAGTCTTCGCCCAGGGGCTTTCCTCCCTCGAAATACGGCCAGCCGTCACGGTCCCAGAATATGCGCTGGAGGAAGGTGTAGCGGGCTTTCGAGCCGGTCGAGGCGTCGTGGCAGTGGTAGAACATATAGTCCTGGCCGCGCTGGTCGGTGAATATCTCGCCGTTGTGGCCGGGGCCGTAATAATTGTCTCCTTCGAGGCTTGTGAGAATCTCGCTGGCATAGCCATCGAGCATCTTATTCCCCTCTTTATCAACGAATTGGCCCTCGAGGCTGGGACTGCGGCCAACTTTCACGCGGTAGGAAGAGTTGCCGTAGTTGCCCGAGCTGACGAACAGGTACCAGTAGCCGTCGTGACGGTGGAGGTAGGAGCCTTCGAACACTTTTGCACGGGTCTTGTCCTGCGCATATGTGAGGCCGGCCACCTTTGTATACTGCGCATCGGGGGCGAGGCTGCATCCGTCCGGAGAGAGCAGCACGCGGTGGATGCTCCCTATGCTGCCGAAAAACAGCCAAAGCCGGGAAGTTCCCTCGTCGAACACCACTTCCGGGTCGATGGTGTCCTGGATCCCGGTGTCCTTGCTGTGGGTGATCATTCCCACCCATTCAAAGGGCCCGGACACCGATTCGGAAGAGAATGCGGCGATTCCGCAGTCGGTGGCGGAGTTGTAGCAGGTGAGGTAGAGCATCCATTTCTCCCCCACCTTCACCACATCTGGAGCCCAGAAATTAGAACCGTTCTCCTTTGCCTTCTCGCGGGCCGCCATGGTAAGGGGCGTTCCGTTCACTTTGTACCAGGAAACCATGTCCTTGCTGGCGAACATCGAGCCTATCCCGGTTGCAACCGTGTAGAAACGGTTGCCGTCATACCATATGGTTGGGTCGGGCCAGTCATAGCGGAGCACCGGGTTCTGGAATTTTGCAATCACTTCAGAGGAAGGGTCTTCCGACTGCGGCTTTTCTTCTTCCCGGCTCCCCTCCTGTGCCTGCGGGTCTTCTGCCGGCTGCGGGATGCGGCTGCTGTCCTTGCAGGAGCAGGCAAGCAGGCAGAAGGCGACGGAGATTTCCAGGACCAGGGCTGTAAAAAGTACTTTTTTCATATCGAAATGCGGCTTGTTGCCATTATGGTTCCAAAGATAATAATTAATTCACTATATTTGTGCTAAATCGTGTTAATAGTATGAAAAAAAGATTATTCTTCACCGCTGTCTGCGCCTGTGCGGCCCTGACCTGCACCATACCTTTAGCCTCCTGCACCGAGAAAGGCGAGAAAGGAGGACAAACCGTCGTCACACCGCCTGAAGAGTCCAATGCCCAGGTTACGATAGGCACCCTCCTGGAGGAGATGGTGGACCGCGACGCCGTGGCCCGGTATCCCCAGCCGGAATACCGTTCCGCCTCGTTCAGCAGTTATGACCGCAATTCCACCAAAGGAGACTGGTTCGCCAATGGCGACAACAACTGGTTCCTGCGCCACGAAAACATCTCCAACAGGCAGGAATTCGTAATGTTCGACGCCGACGGCCCGGGAGCCGTGACGCGCTGGTGGATGACCTTCGCAGGCGTGAAAGGAGGCCAGGGCTACCTGAGGGTATATATCGACGGAAACCCGGAACCGGTCATCGCAGGAACCCCTTTCCAGATTCTCAGCGGCCAGAAGATCGCCATATCCCCCCTGGCGGGTTCCATTTCGCAGCTGACCCCCGTGGAGCAGCGCGGGCACAATCTTTTCTACCCCATCCCCTACAGCAAGCACTGCAAAATCACCTACTGCTCCTATAATCTGCATCCCGACGGCGATATGCATATCACCAGCGACGAGTGCATCTACTACAACGTCGAATACCGCACATATGCCCCGGGGACCAGCGTGGAATCCTATTCGGAAAATGCTGCGAAAAAATATGCAGATGCTGCGCAAAACGCAGCAAAAACCCTCAGCCAGGCGGGAACCATATCCTGCCAGAGTGAGAAAGAACTCGACTGCAGCCTTGAGCCGGGGCAGGATCTCGAGGTGAAACTCGAGGGCCCGGCAGCCATCCGCGAGATTGCCCTCAAGCTGGATGCCGCCGATATGAACCAGGCCCTCAGGTCAACCGTCCTGGAGATTTCCTTCGATGGCTTCAGCACCGTTTTCATCCCCGTGGGAGAGTTCTTCGGGATAGGCTATCAGCCCCTGTACACGAATATGTGGTATGTGGACGCCAATGCCCGCAGCGCCATGACCGCCCGCTGGGTCATGCCGTTCAGCCGCGAAGCAACGCTGAGGATCATCAACTACGGCAAGCAGAAGGTGAGCCTGAGCAATGCCCGCGTAGGCTGCTCCGCCTGGAATTTTGACGACAGGTCGATGTATTTCCACGCAGTGTGGAAGCTTTATCCAGGACTCGACACCCGCAAGAATCCCGTCACCGGAGAGCCCTGCGAGCACTATGACCTGAACTTCGTCACCCTCGAGGGAAAAGGCGTGTATATGGGCGACTCGATGAGCCTGTTCGACATCTCCTCGGGATGGTGGGGAGAAGGCGACGAGAAGGTCTATATCGACTCCGACACCTTCCCTTCCATCTTCGGAACCGGAACCGAAGACTATTACGGATATGCCTGGTGCCACCCCAATACCATTGTGGATCACCCGTTTACGTCCCAGCCTTCAGGGGCGGGGAACCTCGCGCCCGGCTACACTTTCAATTCACGCCACCGCGTCCTGGACCGCATAGCCTTCAGCAGGAAGCTTGTCTTCGATATGGAGCTCTGGCACTGGAACAAGTCGACGATGGACCTGGGCATATCCAACTATTTCTATATGCTCCCGGGCGGAAAAGTCGCCGGAGAGCGCGACCTTGCCGGCGTAGCATCAAAGACCGTCCTGTCCCCCTTCGAGTTCGTCGACCTGACACAGGAGCTGATGGACATCGAGGCGGAATATATGAAGGTGGAACGGATGACCGGCGGCAACTATGAAGCCCAGAGCGCGTTCGGCGAGCACTGGAGCAACGGCATGCAGGCTTTCTGGAGCAATGCTCCCGCTGGCTCCGAGCTGACGCTATCGTTCGAAAGCCCGTACCAGGGGGACTACTCCCTGAAGATGCTGTATGCCTTCTCGTGGGATTACGGCACGTTCGACATATGGTTCAATGACACCCCCATCGAAACGGGCCGCGACCTTTATGACGCCGACCTCCACACCGCGTGGACCGAATATGGCACCGTCCCGGTGGTCTCCGGCAAGAACACGATAAGGGTCAAGGCCAAAGCGCCCCATCCTGGCATCCAGAACTGCTTCTTCGGCCTGGACAGGGTTGTCCTTCAGAAGTAAGTTAAAAGGGGCAGCGGTCAGTCCGCTGCCCCTTTTACGAAAGGTTTGGTTTGGATTATTCTTCTTCGGTATTCTGTGTTATCCAGCCGAGGTTCTGGACAAGATAGCCCTTCTGGTTCTTGTCGATTTCCGTCTGGCTGATGGGGAAGAAGTAATGCTTGGGTGCCTGGAACACGCGGTCCTCAATCTTGATCCTCTGATAGAAATCAGTGTCCTGGAGGTGGGTTCCGGCATAGATATTCATCGAGTAAACCGGCTGGCACTCAGACTTTTCCGCGTCAAGCCAGCGGCGCACGTCGAAGAAGCGGTGGGTCTCGAAAGCAAGCTCGATACGGCGCTCGTGCTTGATCTTCTCGCGCATTTCCTCCTGGGAGAGGCCGGCGGGAAGGTTCGGCAGGCCTGCACGGTTGCGGATGGCGTTGATTGCATCGTAGCACTCGGAGGTGGGGCCGCTGTACTCATGGACGGCTTCGGCG
>CACZBP010000018.1 GCA_902779495.1 uncultured Bacteroidia bacterium | reverse complement strand
CCCTGGCAGTTGAGGTTGAAATAGGTGTGGTTGGTGAGGTTGAGCACCGTGGGGGCGTCGGCGACGGCGGTGAAGGTGAGCTTCACGGCATTGTCATCGCCCCAGTCGTAGCGGGCTACGGCCTTGAGGTTGCCCGGATATCCCGCCTCTCCGTCCTCGGAGAAATACATAAACTCCACTGAATCACCGTCTATGCGGCTGTCCCACACCTGGTTCTGGAAGCCCTCGGGGCCGCCGTGGAGGTGGTTGGGGCCGTTGTTGATGGGGAGGGTATACTGCTTTCCGTCGAGGGTGAAATGGCCTTTGGCTATGCGGTTGGCATATCGTCCCGGGCATTTGCCGGCGCAGGGTCCGTCGGCGAAATACAGCTCCGCCTTGTCATAGCCGAGCACCACGTCGCCCAGCTTGCCGTCCTTGTCGGGAACGACTATGGACACTATCCCCGCCCCCACCGAAGAAAGCTCTATATACGCCCCCTTCGCATTGGTCATCCGGTACTTGAAAATTTCCTTTCCGTCGGGACCTTTGCCCCAGAGAGTTTTCGTAATTTCCATATTATGCATCTCTTTTACTCATATTGCAAAAATAATCATTTTTCGTCAATTGAGAAAATAACAGATAGCAATACCGCCAAACACAGTTGGAGTTGATGATAATGTCGGGAGAGAGTTTTACTTCGATGATTACGCGATATCGCGTCCAGTACGCCCAGCGCCTCATGCAGGAGCATCCGGACATGCTGCTGGACGACGTAGCTTCCGAATCGGGCTTCGCCTCTTACACCACCTTCTACCGTGGCTTCAAGACCGTTACCGGCAAAACGCCCCAGGAGTGGAAAAAAAGGTGATGCTTTTGCGTAAACCCTTAATCCTTTACGGGACGGACGGACCGGCCTTCGCTGCGAGGAACCAGGGCAGCGCTCTTGTCGTTATTTATGAAGTCCACGGCGGAAGCGGTTCCTCCGTCTCCTGAAGCGGTCCAGTAGCTTCCGTAAGAACCCTTACTATTAAGAGTGCTGTTTTCATACCACCCTCCTGCAGGAAGGAATATGCTCTTGCCGTTTGGTCCTGTCACTCGCATTCCGCTGACTCCGCCCTGGGTCGTCCACGTCCACGTGCAATTCTCACGCAACTCTTTAAACTCTTTAGATTTAGGCGTGCGCCAACCATTACCGAGATTTACGGTTGCGGCATCATCTTCAGCCAACAGCACGGTCTTGCCATCGCCGCCAGGGGTGGTATCGTACCTTTTATAAATTGTGATTCCGTCGCTGTACGAGGTTGCCGGATACTTGTAATTAGACGAGCTATATTTTGATTTGGGAGAAGTTTCCGCCCAGGCGAAATAATCACCGTAATCCTCCGGCTTGGAGGCACCCACGTTCATCGAGCGCCATTTGAGTCCGCTGGGGAGTCCAAGGTCCACTTCCTCATCACCGGAGGTGGAAGAGTCTTCCGTGACTGTGACCTTGCAGGTGTCATATATATAGGCATTGTCCTTGCACCTTACTGTGACAGTGGCCTCGCAGGCCTGCAGGCCGGTAAGCATCCCGTTCGTGTCTATATACAGTTTACTGCCAGAGACATTGCTGCTATATACCACACCTTTTTCACTGGCGGTTTCCGGCAGGACAGTGGGAACAAGCTGGAACTGCTCGCCTACACTCAGCTGAAGCTCATGCACGTTGAGAGTGACCGACTCCACCGGGACGGTTGCTCCGGAGGATTGCACCGTAACCGCGCAGGTCGCGGTCAGATTTCCGGCGTGGGCAGTAAGCGTGGCAGTGCCTACTGACATGCCCTTGACTTTTGCCTGGGTCTTGGAAGTCATGCTCACCTTGGCAATGCTGGAGGCTGAAGATTCCCAATATATGGTAACCTCGGCATCAGCGGGGACCAGAACCAGATTGAGGGTCTTCTCCTCATCCAGGTTAAGGGTCACGGAAGCGGGATCCACCGACACCCTCTCAAGGGTGGAGGAGCCGCCACCGCCGCCACCGTCACTGACAGTGACCTCGCAGGAGGCCGACTTGCCACCGATGTTTGCAGTGATGGTCTCCCTGCCGGCAACCAGTCCGACGACTTTCGCCTGCGTATCGTTTATCCTCTCCACCAGGACATTGGTGGGATTCGTGCTCTTCCACTCTATGGACTTGCTCTTCAGGACTTCCGCAGGAGTAACTGTGGCTGTCAGGATAAGAGGCTCTGACTGACGGGTATATACCGTAGCAGTGGTCTGGTCCAGGGTGATGGACTCCACGGTAATATCGGGATTGTCGGGGTCATTGACCTTTATCGTGCATCTTGCTATCCTTTCAGGGTCAATGGCGGCGCCCACGATGGCGGTGCCTTTCATGACTGCCGTCACCACTCCGCCCTCATCCACGGTTACCGTCGGATTGCCGCCATCGACAAACCAACGGTAGATGGTCTTGTTGGTGGCATTCTCCGGGGTGAATATAACATTGAGCTGGCGCTTTTCGCCGACATTCATTTCAATCTCATCCAGATCGAATGCGATGGACTCCACGGCAATCTCATCCGTGACGGTCACCTCGCAGGTGCCGGTTTTGCCATCAGCGGTGGCCGTGACAATGGCCGAGCCGGGATTCCTTGCTTCCAGTATATTATTCTCATCCACGACTGCCACCATATTGTCAGTGGTGCTCCACGAAGCTTTCACTGCGTTCCCGGCGGCATCCGTGACCGAAAGCTGAAGCTTTTCGTTTTTCAGGATCGTCACCTTCGGAGGATTGATGATCAGTCCATCCGTTTCAGCCTTCTTGCCCACCTTGATCACGCACTGGGCCTCTTGGCCTTCGGCACTGGCGGTGATAACGGCCTCGCCCTCGCCAACGGCCGTAACCAGGCCGGCCGGAAGATATGTGCCGTCAAGGGCAATCTCTTCCCCTGTCGTGACGGTGGCCACATCGGTGTCGGAACTGCTCCAGACAACATTGGGAGCAGCCGGTAATGTCGTCGTGACAGTGGCCGTGAGCTGCAAGGTCTCACCAACTGTTAGTTCGGCAGAGGTTTTGTCCAGTTCAATGGTAACGGCTGGCGTAGGCTGCTGCCCAGCCTGGGTTACATTTATTGTCTTGGCGATATCTCCGCATGAGAATGTGACCGTAGCTACGCGGGGCTCCTCGGTGTCGTTGGAAAGAGCGGTGATGGTAACCGTCGCCTCTCCTGCCGGACCGGAAGAAGGTTCGACGGAAAGCCAGTCAGGAGCCTTGGTGGCGTCCTGGACGGTTGCGCTCCAAGGAGCGCCGGCGGTGAACTTCAGCGTGGTGGAAAGGGCACCGCCTTCCGAGGTGGAGGGGAAACTGATACCGGAATCGAACAATTCCTTGCTCTCCTTGGGAATATCCAGCGAAGCTTGGTTTTCCAACTCGTCACACGCCCAGAAAAGGGCGGCTGAAGCCATGATGGCCATCAATACTTTTTTCATAGCAACAAGAGATTACACTTTTTTCAGCGAAGATAGGCAATCCCCGTCTTCGCCATATAGTCCAAAAGAACTATTTTTACACTATTCCAAGCTGATTTGCGAGAGAGAGCATTTCCGAATTGCTCCTCACATCCATCTTGAGGTAGATGTTTTGCTTGTGATTCTTGACGGTGTAGACGCTCACATGGAGCCGGTCGGCGATTTCCGCGGCGGAAAGGCCTTCCCGGCTGAGCCGTATCACCTCCAATTCCCGGGCGGTAAGGCCCAGTTTCTCAACTTCGCGGGAGCGTTCCTGAACCAGATTCACTATATATGACGCCACGTCTTCCGCCACGAATCCATCCTCGTCGGCGAACAGTTCCCGGCAGCGTGCGCGGATGGAGGCCTCGTCAGGCATGGAAGACAACTCCCGGAGGGATTCCGAGACCTTGCGGTTAAACCGTGGACTTGTGAAATCCTTCGAAACCAGGCGGAGAAGCTGCTCCTTCCCACGGTCCGAGGCCGTTAACCGGCGATTGTAGGCCATGGACATCACTATCATCACCGCAAGGGCGGCCGCCAGGAGGCAGAGCATGACAACCCATATGCGCATCCTCTCTATCCTGGCCTCCTTGAGGGAACTTTCGTAGCGGGTTTCCATTTCCTGCAGGCGGGCGTCGGCCTTCTGCTGCATATAATACTCAAGGGCATATACATACTGCTGATGGGCAGCAGCGGCGCCCTCGACGTCGCCGGCCTGGGCATGGAGCATCACCAGGTTGTTCCAGCACTGGCTTTGCATCAGGTAGTCGTCCTTTTCCAGGCCGTCCAGCACCCTCTCGCAGCAAGCGATGCCATCGCGCCAGTTTCCCCCCTGGCGGTACCAGCGCATCCAGTAGGGCAGGGCCTTGGCAGCAAAGGAAGAGTCCTGGGATACGGCCACGGCCCGGTCGATACACTCCCCTGCCTTCGCATAATTATCCGGATCGATACGGTCGTTGAAGCGGTTGAGGCCTATATAGGCTTGGCTCATCTGAAGGAGAATATCCGCCTGAAGGGCGGGGCTGCCGGAGGCAAGGGATATGGCTTCCTGAAGGGATACAAGGGCTTCCGCGTCCTGGGCCTCTCCCTGGGTGATGGCGCCGCAGAGCTGAAGCCTGCCCTTCTGAAGCAGGGCGGTGGCTATCAGGGTGTCCGTCCCGTCGACGCGGGCAAGACTTTCCGCCTCCAGGGCATGCTCCCAACCCTGGGCGTCCCGCCAGGTCATGATGTCGATGGACGCAAGGTGGCTCAGCACCAGAGACTTACTTCCCGGCAAGTCGCTCTCAGACAATGCTTTGAGGGCATACTCCGTAGCAGGCTCCCACTCTTTGATGGCGGCAAGGCGGTCGCTCTCCGAAAGCAAAGAGCGCCATGATTCATCCTCCCGGATGGTTTTATGGCAGGATATCAGCGCCGCAAGCGCCGTCAAAGAAAGCAATATGACTTTCCCGGGATTTCTCAAAACGGCTTCTTAATCACTTTTTCTTAAGCAGGTAGATGCTGCCTGCTATCATTGCAAGCACTATCAGCAGGACAAAGGCCGTGTTGAAGGCATCGCCCATCTTGACTTTGAGGAGGAAGAGGCCGTAGTTGAGACCGAACATGACAAGGCCTCCGGCGAGGCCGATGCCGAGAGCGCGGACGGTGCCGGCGGGGTTGTCCTTCCAGGTCTTCTTCCTGATGATATCACTGCCGATATAGCAAAGCGGAATCAGGCCGATGAGAATGGCGCCGGCGAGGGCCAGCGTCCGCTTGGTCCGGGCAGCCTCTTCGGCCTCCTGCGACTTACGCCGGGCCTCCTCAAAGCGATCCAGGACGGCCTGCGTCTCGGGAGTAATATACTCTCCGTACAATTCTTCCGGGGTCTGGGCAAAAGCCGTCAGGCCGAACAGGACCGTGACCAGTAGCAACAGACGCTTCATCATTCAATCTCGACAACCGGTTCAAAATCGAAATCTGCTGCCGTAAGGATATTCCTGCTGTCTCCCGGGATGTCATCGTCGTGCTCCTTGAGGAAATGCTCCGCCAGCAGGATGTCCGGGATGGCTGTCCATTCGTTGTAGGCGACAAGGACTACGATCATATTGCCCATTTTCAGGGCATCTTCCGCCACCGGCATTCCCTGATAGGCCATATAGGCTGACACGTAGTCATTCTCAGGTACATAACGGTCCAGAAAAACGGGATAGCTGTCGTCCCAGCCGTCCGGCAT
Organism: uncultured Bacteroidia bacterium; assembly: GCA_902779495.1. Taxonomy (GTDB): domain Bacteria; phylum Bacteroidota; class Bacteroidia; order Bacteroidales; family UBA932; genus Cryptobacteroides. Next base: position 46,015 of record CACZBP010000018.1, on the reverse strand, counting down.
ATAGAATACCATCTTAAAGCGTGACGTAGAATCCTCTCCGGCATACAGGACGTCCGACACCACCCAGAACTCTCTCTTGCTACCGTCATCAAATCCAATCTGGCAAAGCCAGTTATCGCCCGGTATCTCCTTGAAATACCGTTTTTCCTTGCAGCCTGCAAGGAGCAGCAGGCCCAGGCATATAATCAGCAGTCGTTTCATGGCATTATTCTTTTACAAGTCTGACAGGATATTTTCTTTGGCCGCTCCAGGTGTCGCCCAACTCTTCCCAGGTGTAATATCCATCCCTGCCCGGATCGTCCAGGAAAGGATTCAATATGATTACCTTGAGGTAGCATCCGTCGGAACCCGCAATGCAGAACTCCCTGGCGGAGCGGCTGCCCATGGGGTAGAGGAAGGAGATGCTGCGGCCGTTTTTTGCGGTATATACAATCCACTCCTGCCCGTCTTTTTCCATCGAGGACTGCGTGCAAGCTTCCCGAAGCTCCTTAATCTCAGCGATGGTCGGCATCCTCCAGCCTTCGGGGATGTCGGTTTCCGGGGCGATATCCTCCTCGGCCCACTTCACGCCCAGGCCCAGGTCCACTGCCTTGGGCCCCGCGCAGGAGGGGAATGAAACTGCGGCCAGCAGCACTGAAAGGATAATAGATATCTTCTTCATAATCAAAAGTTTATGGTTTTGGCATTACGGGCCGGAGATTATGCTTTTGCCCTAAATTGTAAAACCGTAGATAATGCCTGTACTGCTCTGCATCGCTGGTGGTCATCTGGAGGTGATAGAAGAACCCGTTGTCGATATAGTACTGCCCGGCCGGGCGTTCTGAAGACATGATGGATCCTATCGACCCAGCGCGGTCCAGGGTTCCGTCATCCCAGAGACACCCTCCCAACGGAAGGAATATGGAGTTCCCGTTGGGGCCTGTCACCTTGTATCCGGCCACGCCGCCAGGGGTGGTATATTCCCATGAACACTTATTCAGCAATTCTTCCAACTCCTTGCACGTCGGGGTCCGCCAGGTGCCGCCCCACGGAACCTTGGTCCCGAAAAGAAGGTAATCACCAGAGCCTTCCGGGACGGCGGCCCCTACGTTCCGGTCGGCCCAGAACACGCTGAGGCCCAGATCCACGGCGCGAGAGTCGGCAATGAGAAGGGGCTGCGCTGCGGGCGCTGACGGCGACTCGGAAATCGGGATATCGACTTTCTGTCCGTCTTCTCCCGCCCAGAACACACCGGAGTCCCTTTCGACCAGGAATATGAGCTTGTCGCCATAGTAGCCAAGGTTCAGGATCCTGCCGTCCGGACCCATAAAGATCTTGGGCTCGATGATATAACTGAAACTCCCCAGCTTGGGGTCAGTATCCGGCCCCTGCACCTCCTCGAGGACCATGACGCCGGAAGTATACCAATCATCCTGGATTTCCAGGAAATTCGCTCCCGCCTGCGGCAGCCAGCGCATCAGACGCGCCTGGACCGGAGCCATAGCAAGGGAGAAGTGGCAGTTTCCGTCGCCGTCCATCTCGGACCATGCAATGCCGATTCCTCCCGCTTCCGAGCGGAAGAACTGGTAGCCGTTTCCACGCGTCAGGGTGCTCAGGTTGAGTTTATAGGCTCGGAGCATATCCGACCATGTGTCGGCCGGGCAGGCCAACTGTGCGCCAAGCGCTATCAGGATGGTTAATATGACCTTTCTCATAGCCTGGTGACGCTTAGGATTCGATAACGGAAGGTTTTGTCGGTATAGACGCCAAGGCTGTTGTTGTAAACGCTTGGTTCATTGATCCTTCCGGGAGGCATATGGATAACTCTACTCTCGTGGAGCGTACTTCCGTCCCTGCCGTATTTCATCTCATATTCCACCCTTATGGATATTTCCTTGTCGGTGGGATTGGTGAAACGGAACTCGTTGAACCAGCCTTCTTCGCCGGGAATGGCTCCAAAGGCAAAATACTTGCTCTCCCGGACCGTCCCTTCCAGCATCCCGTCCGGCCGTTTGCTCCAGGCAGTATCCTTGAGAACGGGGTAGTCCAGCGTGATATGCTGCGGGACGTTGTTGCGGATAACCATCCTTGGAATCGGCGTCTGGGAAGGCTTCTCCGGAAGGGGCTGGACATCTTTCAGCTTGAAATTACTCGTGCGGGTGTAGCGCTGGGCTTGCTCCCGCGTTTTCTTCGACCGTTTATTCCACTTTTTCAGCTCGCGCGCATATTTGCGCTGGGCCCTGCTGGGGCCGGAAGGGCGGTATTTGGGGGTGCGGGCGGAGGGTTTGCTGAAATTGCTCTTGGCATCGCGGATGGCATCGGCCCCGGTGGTGCCGGAGGAGGTGTAGCTCCCTGAGGATGAGCTGTAACTGCCTGGACTATAAGAAGAACGGCTTATGCTCTGCCCGCTCATTTCCTCAAGCTGTCCTATGGCCGTGCTCGAATGAAAGCCCGTATCGAACAGGTCCGTGTTCACTTGCGCCGCTGCCGCAATGGGTGCCAGCAGGCACAACAAAGTCAGTAATCGTTTCATTTTCCGAATTCAAATCCTATCCTGAATGAGGCCATCCAGTCGTTCGTTATCTTCACGTCGTCCTTCGTGCAGCGGTCAAGGAAACCATGGTCTGCGCTGAGGGTGAAGCTCCACTTCCCCTTTATGACATATATGCCGATGCCGGCAAGGAGATTGAGAGACCGGTACGCAAGGCCCTCCTGCTTCGTGAACGACGAAGTGCGGTCGCTTCCGTTATGAGAGAGAAAACACCAGTCCAGTCGTGGCCCGGCATATGCGCCCAAATAATCCAGGAAGCCCAGGGCGCCAAGGTCCTCCGAAGATATGATGAAGTTGAGGTTGAGCGGCACGGTGAGATACTCTTCGTTGAATCGCTCCCCGGCCAGCAGGCCGGAAACCGGATGGATGCCGCCATCCTTGAATTTCATGGTCTGGTAGCGCCATTCCAGCCCGAAGTCCAGATCCAGATAATAGGAAAAGTCTAAACTCCAGCGGAGATAGACTAAAGGGCCCTGGGCAATATATTTATTCGTGCCCAGCGCATCCGTGCGCGTGGTTCCTCCTGCGAAATAGCCGGCTCCGATCCGCCCCCTTGCAGCCGCGCCGGTGGCAAGGAGACAACAAAGGGCTATAATGAGCAAATTCAGCTTCCTGGACATGTCCATAGCTTTTTTTGCAAAGACACTCTAGAGAACTTTCACCAACTCGTCGAGGGATTTGCGGTCTCCGTGGAGCTCGGTGGGCTTGCCTGCACCTTCGGCGGGGTGGCCGATGGCGAGAAGGGCATATATGCCATGCTCCTGTGTCTAGGGAAGGGCCTGACGAACCTTGCTGGGGTCGAAATCCCATATCCACATGTTGGCCAGGCCGGCGTCGGTGGCCGTGAGCATCAGGTGGGTCAGGACGATGGCGGCATCGGTCTTGGCGGAATTGACGCCGTCGCTTTCGCGGACCCAGGCTTCCTCGTTACGGCAGCCTACTACAAGGACCACGGGGGCACCATAGCAGGGATGCACCGTCCGCAGGCGGGCGAGGGCCTCCTCGCTCTTGACGACCCATATGCGCACCGGCTGGCAGTTCTTGGCCGAAGGGGCCAGGCGGCCGGCTTCCAGGATCATCTGCAGTTTGGAGTCAGGAACCGGATAATCGGTAAAGGAGTGGCAGGAGTAGCGGCTTTCAAGGATACGCATGAAAGCATCGGAACCATACTTGTACTTGGTGATCTTCTGGTCCATGTCGGAAAACGCGGCGCGGTTCCCGATTCTGGCGAAATCGCTCAGACGACTGAATAACTTGCTCATATCTGGTTTTATTAATAATCGTTTCCAATCCCCTCATTCACAAAGATAACTCAATCGTCGTAAAAATCCAATTATTTTTTCTCCCCGCCGCCCCGCCGCCCACTCCCGCTGGGGGTACCTTGCACTTTTTGGAGTTTTTTTGAACGAGGTCCCCGGTTCGCGAAGGGGGACCTTGCACTTTTCGGAGCGTTTTTGAACGAGGTCCCGGTTCGCGAAGGGGGACCTTGCACTTTTCGCGGGCTTTTTTAACGAGGTCCTTCCGCCGGGGCGGGGTGCAGGGATGCAGAAAGAGGACGGTTTCAGGCGAAACGCAGAATGGTCTCCTCGTCGGCACCTGTAAGGCGGCCGATTTGTTTGCGGGAGGAGCCATATTGCCGGGCAAGGCGGGATATCAACTTTCTCAGGGTTATGGAGTCAAGGTCATTAACCTTGGAAGCACCGAACTGCTTGCAGTATCCTTCTATTACCTTCAGCAGATAAGCATCTGGATATGAGCATATTTCCTTTTGGAGCAGGAATGATTCAGCGTCGTTTTCCGTATTCCTCCTGGAAACGGAATTGAACAGGTCGGACGAAGTCCCGAATATCTCTTCCACCTTTGAGTACAGGATCCAGTGACGCGGGCTGATTACATCCCCGCACATCAGTATGTTATCCGGCACTTTGCGGGTATGGAGCATTTGCTTGAACTGTTTCAAGCCATATTCCTTGATGGTTTTTTCAGCCATTTCCCAAAATGGTTGGCGGAAATAGATCCAGGCTGAATTCCACTGATAACAGTACGGGCAGGACATCCCTGCCTTGAATGGATTCCTGAGGATGTAGGCAACTACAGAGCGAAAGTACTCTTTGGAAGGAATCTGTTTAAGCTCCGGAAGGAATCTGTCGAGTGAAGACTTATTCCCATACTTCGAAGTGACATATTGGGCATAATCTTTCTTAATCAAGGAGAAGAACCGTCTGATTACATCTTCTTCTCCACTGATGAGCAGGTGGATGTGATTGTCCATCAGGCAGTAAGCATATATCCTCAGATTCATCAGAATAGCCAGCAGCGCAATACGGTTGATGAAGAACAACCTGTCCTCATCATCTCGGAACAGCAGTGTCGTCAAGGAGTGGTCAGTCGTCAGATGGTAATACGATTCTTATCTCCCTACACAATTCTTAACTCCCCCAGTATTTTTTATCTTTATAAAAAAACACTGATTTCCAATTAGTTAGCGGCCTCTTCCGGCTCAAGACAATCGCCGACTCATCCCGCGAATTTGAGAGGGTTTCCGGCAGATTATGTCTGGATTATCAGAGAAGGTTGAGTCTCAGGCCCAAGGTGAGAGAAAGATGGGAGAGGCTTTCCATCTCATTGTATTTGAGCTGTCTGTGGGTTGTTTTGCCGGCCTCGTCCGTGATATCAAATGAACCAAGGGAGCCGCTTATCCAGGAAAGGTTGGCTCCTATCGAAAGATTATCCGTGATGCCTATGTCATATCCGATCTCGGTGACAAAGCCCACGGAACCTCCTTTTATCTTGTACGAATCGATTAATGCGCCTTTGTTCACATAGCCGAGGTAACCAATTGAATATGAGGCAATAAAGGCATTCCGCCCGGACGCACTCAAGACTCGATACGCTGCTACGGGTCCGGCAAAGAAAATGTCAATATTGTCTGACAAGGGACCGCTTCTGGTGGTGCCGTTCTCAAAAGTGGCAGTAATGTACTCGGAGTGTCCTGTGTGGAAATTGCTGAACTTGATTCCCGCGCCGAAGGAATCAATGAAGTAATAGGTAACATCCGCTCCGTAGGAAAGGCCCCACTTGAGTTTCTTCATATGGTCAATAAGGACACGGTCCTGATCGGTATCTACCCTGGCTAAGCGATAGCCGCCGCCGGCCTGGAGTGCGATCCTCAGTCTCGGCGCCTTCCTGTCGTTAAGGGTTGTATCGGACGATTCCACCGTCTGGGCGAAGACCGGCGCAAGAAAACCCATCAGCAGGAGGGCTATCAGAAACAGCTTTCTCATATCAATTGATTTCCAATGATTTATATTCCATATTACCAACGGATGCCGGAACCAGATCAAAGGAGGGATGACCGACGAAAAATCCGATAGAAACACCGCAACGGACATAGTATTCACCACCGGCCTCCACTTCGATTGAAACAGAGGTTTTTGACTCCGTCTTCGCCCATATCTCTATCACTCCCGGGTCGAACACCTTTACTTGAGCCTTGGCTCCGACCTTGCTTGCAAATACTTTCGTCTCTCCCACATACACGTCATATGTGACGAGGGGGCCCTCGAACGAGCTCCGGTAGAAATACACAATCGCATAATCCGGATGTTCTGGATTGATTACGTGGTCAGGACCGGGGTCAAAAGCGCTGATATCGCTCATATAGAAGATGTTAGCCTCGATGCGATTGACCGAGCTCCACACATCCGGAGCCTTGGAATCTGTAAGTTTTACGACATTGGCACCTGCAAGCCTGGCCTGTTCCTTAGCCAGGGCCAGGACCTTTTCCAAAGTGCCTTCGCCGGTTTTGGTCAGTCCGGAATCGCCTATTTTGATCTTGCCCAGATACTCCGCTTCAGCAGGAACAACATCGTCAAGTCCCAGCACCACTATTAGCGCATCCTCGGGCAGCGGGGCACGGGTTTCAGCCAGATTGGTCGTAATCTTCGGGGAACATCCAGCAAGGAGAAGCCCTACTAACAATAAGATTCGAGTTTTCATACAGTCAGTATCTTTTGTACAAATATATAACGAAATCCAACAATATCAAAACTCCCCGGAGGGGGACCTTGCACTTTTTGGCCCCATTTTGTGCAAGGTACCCACCTGCAGCGGTGAGGATGAGTACGGAAGGACATTGACGGGAATGGAGGGGGGCCTTGTGCGTGGGCGTGCGTGAGCATTGCAGGATGACCGACAGCCGGACTCGAGTTTACGGGCGCAGCCCGTCGAGTTTTGAGGTCAAGTGCCCGGTGCCGCCCATTCCCGGAAGCTGTCCTTCCGTACTCATCCTCACCGCAGCAAAAACAGGGGACCTGCCATTTTTCCGGCGTTTTTGTGGCAGGTGGGGTGTATTTCGTGGGGACCTGCCATTTTTCCCAGCGTTTTTGTGGCAGGTAGGGTGCAAATTCGTGAGGACCTGCCATCCAGGGGCCGTTATTATGGCAGGTCGGCCGGGGCTGAAGGTGGGCCGGGGGCTAGAGGTCGGGCGGGGGCTAGAAGTCGAGGCCGAGGCTGAGGTAGGCGCCGAAGGCCTTGTTGATGTTGGACCAGTGGACGTCGAACTTGACGGGGCCGGCTATGGTCTGGATGGCGTACTGGAGGGCGACGCCGCAGAGCAGGGACTTGTTCTCAGCGGAGAAGTACTCCTTGAAATCCGTCGAGGTACGGCCCACCTGGGCGAGCAGGGATATGTTGTGCTTGGAGGCGAAGGTGACTCGGGTCTCAAGGCCTGCGGAGGTGAACAGGGGCCCGACGGTGCTGGCAGTGTTCAGGCCGACGAAAGGAATCTGGCCGTCGAGAAGCCTGCCGGGGATGGCCACGGACAGGAAGTTGAAGAAATAATCCTAATAATAAATGCTATTATGAAATACATTCTTCATTATACTCGTCCCGGAGACATACCTGAAGTCCACCGAAGGAATCAGGGTGATGACCCTTGCGGGAACTGCCGCCTTAAAGCTTCCCTTGACCGTAAAGAACTGCGGGATGTCATCCACAAGGCCCTTGAAGATATATTCTCCTCGCAGGTCCCATTTTATACCGGTGGTCGGGAAATAGGAATTGTCGAAAGTGTCCCAGTTGACCTGGGCATATGCGAGCATATAGGCATTGGACGCTGCCGGAGGGGTGAGGCCGCTGTCGACGGTATAGTCCATCAGGAAACGGTTGTATTTATACCAGTCCACCGCGGCTCCTGCCTTGGCCGTCATAAACTTGAACTTGGACATACGCAGGAACGCATCGGCCTTGGCACGGGAGTAATCTATCTGGAAGTCATATGGCGGCATAGCCCATTCGCCCTTGCTCACGTGCTGGGCAAGGCCGCTGACGCACAGGTCCAGGCCGGACGGGGTGCGCAGGGCATAGTCCGCCTTGATGTGGGACTTAAGGCCCAGGCGGGCGGTCAGGTCGAAGCGGCTGCCGGTGAGCCTGGAAGCGTTGAAGCCCGCGCTCAGCAGGATGGAGGCATATTCATATGTGTCGAAACGGGCGCTCGCACCGAGACGGTTGACCGGGGCCATCTTGCAGTTGAATATTATCTGATAAGGAGCCTGGGTCCCAACTATGTCGTAGGTAACCATCTGGAAGGCAGACGATCCGAGCAGTTCGGCCACGGCGGCGTCCAGCTCCTGCTTGGTGACAAGGCGGCCAAGGCCAAGCTGACGGCGAAGGTATATCCTGTCGCGGACACTGACTCCGGTGAAATCGATATTGGAGACGGATATAGGCGTCTCGATGAAGTTGACGGCCTTCTTCTCCAGGGGCTTGGGCTCAGCCCCGTGCAGACGTTTCTTCACTTCGCGAAGGTCCTTCTTGGCGCCATCTGCGGCGGCGCGTCCACGGCCTATGATGGTGTCTATGCTCTTTTCGTCGAAGTCAAGCATAGTGAAGTCAAGGAGGTCGGGCTTGATGTAGACCGTGGTGGCCTTGACGCCGGCCTCATAGGACTCGCGGCCGAGAACGTCCATTATCTGGTAGAGTATATCCACCAGGTTGTTGATCTGGTCGGCCGTGTAGCCGGGGGTGGATATGTCAACGCCGATTATTATGTTGGCGCCCATCTTCTTGGCGATGTCCGCCGGGAAGTTGCTGCGCATACCTCCGTCCATCAGCACCATACCGTCCTTGCGGAGGGGCGTGAAGAGGCCGGGAATGGACATCGTGGAGCGCATGGCATCCACCAGCAGGCCGCTGTGCCAGACCTTCGGCTGGGCAGTGACCACATCCGCGGCGACGCACACGAATGGAATGGGAAGCTTGAAGAAATCCATCTCCTGGCCGAAGCCTACCGTCAAGCTGCTCAGGAGGTTACGCACATTCTGCCCCTGCACTATTCCGTCCGGCAGGAAGCTGCGGACCGCCTCCTCCTGCACCGTCTTTCCGGTGAAATCCCTGTTGGACTTGCCGAAGGGAAGGGAGAACATAAACTGGTCGTCATATTCCTTCCTGGCGGCGGAATCGAACTTGCGCGCGTGGGTGTCCCCCATCAGGTAGTCCCAGTCCATTGCGCGGACTATCTTTTCCAGCTCGTCGCCGCTGTAGCCGCAGGCATACAGGCCGCCCACCAGGCCGCCTATGCTCGTACCGACAACCATATCCACCGGGATACCCTCGCGCTCCAGAGCCTTGATGATGCTTATATGGGCGGCGCCCTTGGCACCACCGCCGGACAGCACCAATGCTATCGTCGGACGGTTCCTGTATTTCCAGGCCATCTCTTTGCGGAAGGCGGCGAAGGCCTCGTCATCCCTCTTGGTGTCAATTCCGTAGGAATAGTTGTTCTGGGCCGCGACGGGCAGCGTGGCGAGCAGCAGCAGGGCTGAGAGCAGTCTTTTCATTGCAGAAGTCTTTCTAGGGTGTTAAGGAGACGGTCAGTGGTGGCATCCTTGAGAATGACGGTCTTGTCCCTCGCAAGGAGATACAGGGAAGGGATAGCGCGGACGTTGTAGAGGACGTTCGTGCGGATTGCGTAGTCATGGTCATAGCCGGTGTGCCAGTAGGGGGGATAGACCGGGATGTAGGAGCGCCAGGCGTTGAGGTCTTCGTCGATATAGATATTTACGACGGCCACCTTCCCCTGCCTGACAATACTGGCAAGCGGCTCAGTATCAAGCACTTCTATGATTTCCTTGCAGGCATTGCAGCCCGGGTTGCTGAAAAAGAGGACGGTGTAGGGCGCCTTTATGCCGTAAAGGGTCTGCCGGCGTCCATGCACATCGGTGAAGGAGAAGTCGGCGGCAGGGGTGCCGGCCGCGTTGAGAAAACACATCTGGGCATCGTATTGATAGCCCCTTCGGCGGGATTCCGGGATGAATGGCGAAATGGACATAAGGGCGACGAACGGGGCGTATATGTCCTCGTCCCGAACCGGGGAATTGGGGTCATATAAATACCTGGAGAACAGCCCCGTAAGCGATTCGAAGGCGTTGGAGAGGGTGTCGGCCTTCTGGTAGTTCTGCAGCCTGAAGAAGACGTCCATTATGCCTTTTTGGGAGGACAGCAGCGGAATCTGGCCGAGCATCGTGACATAGAGCCCTACCTTCTCCTCGACCTTCTCGGCATCCACGCCCGCGATGTGCGTGGAATCGCAAAGCCAACGGCCGGAAGTGTCCAGGAAGGCGTCCCAGAAATGGGAAGCCATATATTCCATAGCCTCGTTCATTTCCAGCATTGCCGGCGGCCTCACCTCCGGGAAGGGCCGAACGGCCGGAGCAGAAGGCTTCTGAGAGCAGGCGCAAAGCAGCAGGAGCAATATGACAGCGGCTCTTTTCATTCTTTGACTATCCATTCTTTTTCGCAGAGGCGTTTGCACACATCCGGAGAGTCGGTCGTTATGTAGTCGACGCCCCAGGAGATATATTGCAGCATCTGGTTCGCGGAGTTGATAGTCCACACGTTCACCGTCATTCCCAGATCGTGGGCCTGCTTGATCCATTCCTGCCGCAAATTATTGTAGTCCAGGCCGTTGATGCCCTGGTCCTTGAGCTGCTGCGGGGTGTAGCCGCCGCTGAGATAGGCTACCGAAGCGTCCGGAAGGGCTGCTGCGACCCTCTTGCATATGCCCAGGTCGAAGGCTATCCAGTCGACCCGGCTTTCGAGGTGGCGGCGCTTGACTTCGGCTACGCAGTAGTCCGTCACGGCGTTGTTGCGCTCGGTGGTGCTGTGGGTCTTGATTTCCAGAACCAGCTGAAGGTCAGGGTCTTTCTCGCCCTGGTCGAGATACTGCTCGAGGGTGGGGATATATTCCCCGTTGGAGAGCTTCAGCTGGGAGACGACGTCCTTGGTGGAGTTCTGGATGTTCACTCCGCCAAGCACTCCGTCGTGGTTGATGAACACTCCCCCGTCGGTGGTTATCCACACGTCGAACTCGGAGCCATAGACGCCCAGCTCCTGCGCGGCCTTGAGGGAGGCGATGGAGTTGTGGGGACGCTGGCTGCCGGAGCCGCCGTCGTGGAAGCCGCGGTGGGCTACGACCTTGGTGCGGATGTCATTCTGGGCATCTTCGGAGACGTACAGCTCGATGGGTCCGAGGAAGTAAGAGGCGGAGCCGCGCTGGCAGAACATCCGGTACTCTCCGGAAGGTATGGAGGAGGTGACAGAGACTTTGGCGCAGGTGTCAAACATCTGGGCATCAAGCACATAGTCCGACGCGCCCTTAAGCACGATCTGGTCTCCATCCTGGAAGCCTTCGCCATAGATGAGGAACTTGTAGTCGGGGCGGATGTTGCAGGGGGACATATATTCCACCTTGGATATGAATATGCTTTCTTCCCTTTCGACTTCTTTCCAGAGGGCCTGGATTTCTTCCTCTTCGAGGACGCGGCCGTAGATGCGGGCTATCGCGATGTCGCCGTTCCAGAAGGACTCAGCCGCAACGGAGTTGTTGGGGTCGCCTCCGATGCCGAACCACCAGCAGGACCTGTTGCCGGGGAGGTTCAGGGTGCCGTCGGTGTACTTGGTGGCCACGCACTTGCCGTCGACGTAAAGCCTTGATATTCCGGTCTCTATGTCCCAGTGGCCGACCAGGTGGTAGTACCTTCCCGGGGTGGGGACTATGCCGCTCTTGGTCCATATCCAGGTGCTGGTGCCGTTGGGGGAGACGTTCGGCAGCCAGGTCAGTTCGCCGCCGTTGGAGAAGGCCGAAATCATAAAGCCGAGGCCGCCTCCCTGATGGGAGGATAAGGGCTTTACCTCGGCGCCGGAGGTGGGCACCTCGCAGTCCAGGCGCACTAGTGCCTCCATAGTGACGGCCGTCTTGAGCTGGGTCTGCACTTCGGGGAAGGACGAGTAGTCCACTTTGTAGAAATTGCTGCTTCCGCTGGAGCCCACAGCGTTTGTGAAGTGGGCCACATAGCGGCCGTAAGTCTCATTGTAATAGGTGGTTAACGCACTGCCTACTATGGTCTGCACCTCAAGGGGCGAACCCTCTGCGATATTCTTTGCCCTTCCGTTGGCAAGGAATTCAACGTCCAGCAGGTCCGCCACCGGCAGTCCGTCCTCGGACGGATCCGCGCTTGGTTCCTCGCTTGGTTCCTCGCTCGGCTCCTCCGACGGCTCTTCAGAAGGTTCCTCGCTTGGCTCTTCCGACGGTTCGACCGACGGCTCCGCACTGGGCTCCACACTCGGCTCCGCCGACGGCCCCGTCTGCTCCTGCCCCGGCTCCTCCTGCGGCTTACTGCACTCCACCGCCGCAAACGCCATCACCAGCGCCGCCGCTATCAGCATTATTAACTTCCTATTAATCATTTGGTTATCAGTAATTTCCTGTTCGGTTATTCCCAATAATAAGGTATTATCATATGGTATTTTCAAATGCTATTTGGTCCAAAAACCTGTGGCCGCCCATGGCCACATGAATGGGAGGGGCCCAAACTTGTTTGGGAGGGACGTAGCGAAGCGGAGGGTTTTTGGACTAAATAGCATTTGAAACAAAATATAGTACAAAACAATTATTTAAAGTTTAGCAAGGTGCTATATGGTGCTCAAACCCATGCCCACCCTCGGGCATGTTAGAGGGAGGGGCCCAAACTTGTTTGGGAGGGATGGAGGAGCGAAGCTCCGGAAGGTTTGAGTACCATATAGCACCTTGCTTTCATTTAATTGCCTAAAATACTTGGCAAGATTCAATTACCTAAAATACTTGGCCAGCCAGACGCTGTCGACTTCGGCGAAGCCGGGGGCGGGGCGGGCGTCGGGGTTGCGGTCGAGGATGGCTTTGCAGTCCTCGTAGACGTTGAAGCCGATGTTCACCACGTGCATCTGGCCGCCAAGCGGGAAAGACAGGACTATCTCGTGGTCAGGGCCTTCAATGCGGTAGAAGCGAAGCGGGATGTCGAGCATCTCCGCTCCGTGCTTGCGGCTGAGCTCCACCTTGGTGACATATTTCGCCATCTCCATTACCGCGTCGTCCAGGCCGGCATCCCATATATTCACCTTCTCCACCAGCGAACCCGTGTCCCGGACAATGCGCAGAGTATAGTCGTCAAGATGCCCCTCCAGGGCCTTCGTGCGGGGGTCAAGGGCCTCTCCGTCGGGCAGGAGCCAGACCATAAGACGGTCCTCCGGGTCGTGGTAGAGGGTCTTGTAGACCGCAAGGTTATGGGTGCCGCACACGGGACACTCCCAAACGAAAAGCGAACCGTCCTTCACCTTTTCCTTAAGGGAAGGACGCTCCGCCACGTTTATGGCATCATATGCCTCGAGGGCCTGCTGGTGGCGGCAACTGCTGCAACTAGCGGTGACCTTACTCATGCTTCCTTACATCGATTGCGAGTTCGTCGAGCTGCTCCTGGTCTATCTGTGAAGGGGAATCTATCATCACGTCGCGTCCCTGGTTGTTCTTCGGGAAGGCGATGTAGTCGCGGATGGAATCGCTGCCGCCGAACAGGGCGCACACGCGGTCGAAACCGAAGGCGAGGCCGCCGTGGGGCGGTGCTCCGAACTTGAAGGCGTTGATGATGAAGCCAAACTTGTATTCAGCCTCCTCGGGGCCTATGCCAAGCACTTCGAACATACGCTTCTGCATATCGGCGTTGTGGATCCTGATGGAGCCGCCGCCGAGTTCGGTGCCGTTGAGGACGAAGTCATATGCATTTGCGCAGACACGCTCGAGGTCTTCCTTGGCATTGCTGTAGAACCACTTCTCGTGCTCCGGCTTGGGGGCGGTGAAGGGGTGGTGCATAGCATAGAAACGCTGGGTCTCGTCGTCCCACTCGAGCAGGGGGAAGTCCACTATCCACAGGGGGGCGAACTCCTTGGGATTCCTCAGGCCCAGGCGGTTACCCATCTCGATGCGGAGCACGCCGAGCATAGTCTGGACCTTGCGCATATTGTCTCCGCTCATAACGAGGATGAGGTCTCCGGCCTTGGCTTCAGCCGCCTCGGCAATCTTCGCGAGGTCCTGGGGAGAGTAGAATTTGTCGATGGAGGATTTATATGTACCGTCGGCATTGACGCGGATATATATCAGGCCCTTGGCTCCCACCTGCGGGCGCTTGACCCACTCGGTGAGCTCGTCGACCTGCTTGCGGGTGTATTCGGCAGCGCCGGGAACGGCTATTGAGCCTATATAGGCCGCACCGTCAAGGACTCCGAAGCCCTTGCCCTTGGCCACCGCGGTGAGGTCGTGGATGGTCATTCCGTAACGGATATCCGGCTTGTCGGAGCCATATTTATCCATCGCGTCATACCAGCTCATCCTGGGGATGGGGTTGGGGATTTCCACGTCCAGGACGTTCTTGAACAGGGTGCGCATCATTCCCTCGAAGGTGTTCAGCACGTCTTCCTGCTCGACGAAGGACATCTCGCAGTCGATCTGGGTGAATTCCGGCTGGCGGTCGGCGCGGAGGTCTTCGTCGCGGAAGCAGCGCACTATCTGGAAGTAGCGGTCATAGCCGGCCACCATAAGCAGCTGCTTGAAGGTCTGGGGGCTCTGCGGAAGGGCGTAGAACTGGCCCTGGTTCATACGTGAAGGGACCACGAAGTCGCGGGCTCCTTCGGGAGTGGACTTGATGAGATACGGGGTCTCTATCTCGAGGAAACCTCTGGCGTCCAGGTAGTTGCGCACTTCGTGGGCAACCCTGTGGCGCAGGGTGAGGGCCTTGCGCAGGGGGTTCCTGCGGAGGTCGAGATAGCGGTACTTCGCGCGGATGTCCTCGCCGCCGTCGCTTTCATCCTCGATGGTGAAAGGAGGGGTCACGCTCTTGTTGAGGATACTAATCTTCTCGAGTTTTATTTCGATGTCTCCTGTGTCCATCTTGGGGTTCTTGGCCTGGCGCTCGACCACCTCGCCTGTGGCCTGGATCACAAACTCGCGGCCCAGCGAGGTCGCGGTCTCGACCAGCTTCTGGGGAGCGTCCGCCTCAACCACCAGCTGCGTGATTCCGTAGCGGTCACGCAGATCTATGAATGTCATACCGCCAAGCTTGCGGCTCTTCTGAATCCAACCCGCCAGAGTTACCTTGCGGCCCTTGTCCTGAATGCGGAGTTCCCCGCACGTGTGAGTTCTGTACATATAATTGTTTCTATATTAGTCCTACAAAGTTAGCAAACCTTGTAAAAATATCCAACCCGCAGGCGGTCAAAGCGGGCGGAGGATGTTGGAAAGTTCGGGAAAAAACGATTATCTTTGTGGGAGATAAGTGTTTTTGAATGGAAGTACGTGCAAAAAAGGCTTTGGGGCAGCATTTCCTGACGGATATGCGGATTGCCGGGAGTATCGTGGACGCGCTCGTATGCGAGGGGGCCGGCATGAGGATGAATGTGCTGGAGGTCGGCCCCGGAATGGGAGTGCTGTCAGGCAGGCTGCTGGACCGCAGCGAACTGGACCTGCGGCTGGTGGAAATCGACGGGGAGTCGGTGGAGTACCTCAAGAAGCATTTCCCGGGGATTGACGGGAAACTTATCCAGGGGGATTTCCTCAGGATGGACCTTGGGAGCCTGTTCCCCGGAGAGTTTGCGGTGATAGGGAATTTCCCATATAACATTTCCTCGCAGATATTCTTTAAGATCCTGGACCACAAGGACTTGATTCCGCAGGTTGTGTGTATGATCCAGAAGGAGGTGGCGGAAAGGATTGCCGAGAAACCGGGGTCGAAGACATATGGAATCCTGTCGGTGCTCCTGCAGGCCTGGTACGATATAGAGTACCTGTTCACAGTGGGGCCCGGATGCTTCGCTCCCCCGCCCAAGGTGCATTCGGCGGTAATCCGCCTGCGCCGAAACGGCCGCACCTCGCTAGGCTGCGACGAGGCGCTGTTCAAGAAGGTCGTCAAGACCTCTTTCGGCCTAAGGCGCAAGACCCTGCGCAATTCGCTGAAGGTCCTGGCTCCCGGGGCGGACTTCTTCTCGAAAGAAGTGTTCGACCTTCGGCCAGAGAGGCTCGGTGTGGAAGATTTCGTAGCGCTGACAAAACTGTTTGAAAATGCGTAAGTGTTTGATATATATATGCTTGCTGCTGATGGCTGTGCCAGCGCGGGCGCAGTTCTACAGCGACGGCTGCGAGCCGGCGAGGCTGAAGTGGTACTCGATGGACACCGAGCACTACCGCTTCATCTTCCCCGAAGGGCTCGACTCGCTGACCCGCGTCTACGGCCGCCTGATGGAGCAGTACCGGCCGGCGATAGGCACCTCGACGGGCTTCGTGCCCGGGTCGATGTACCGCAGCAAGACCAAGGTAGTTCTGCACGCATATTCCAACATATCAAACGGTTCCGTGGCCTGGGCCCCGAAGCGTATGGAGTTCCACACGCTGCCCGAGTCGAACGGCCCGTGGCCAATGCCGTGGGAAAAGTCGCTGGCCATCCACGAGTCGCGCCACCTCGCCCAGATGCAGGCAGGATATGCCGGATGGCTGTGGAAGCCCGTGTCCTGGCTCATAGGAGAGATGGGTCCCGGAGCGTTTGCGGGGGTTTACCCTGGCTTGCATATGCTTGAAGGAGACGCAGTTACGGCAGAGACGGCGCTGTCGGCGACCGGCCGCGGCCGCACCGCTTCCTTCCTCGGATTCTATATGTCCGCCTTCGACAGGGGCGACTGGAGGGACTGGCACAAGTGGAGATGGGGTTCCTGGAAGCATTACTCCCCCAACCACTATGCCCTGGGCTATATGACGGTGGCCGGCGCCAGGGCCTTCTACGACGACCCGCTGTTTATGCAGCGATATTTCACTTCAGCCGCATCCCATCCCCTGCGGACAGGACATCTCAGGCGCACCCTTCGCGACGACACTGGCCAGAAGTCCCTTCGCCGCAGCGGCCGCGTCATTATGGAACAATTTCATAATCAGTGGCTTGAGGAGACCCAGAAGCGCGGGCCATTCTCCGACGCGACGCTGGTGACGCCCCAGGAGGACTGGTATATCGAGTTCAGCGGCGGCGTCTCCGACGGGGAGAACATATATATCAAACGATATGGCAAGGCCGAGGCCACTAGCCTTGTGAAGATAAGCCCCGACGGCACGCAGGAGAGGCTGTGCACATTCGCCCGCAGCACCAGTCCCCTCGCCCTTGAGGGCGGCAGGCTCTGGTGGAGCGAGACGGTGAGCGACCTTCGCTGGGAGCAGGCAGGCACATCGAGGATACGATATATGGACCTGTCCGAGATGAAAAAGCACGACTTCACCACCGAGGGACGTCTCTTCAACCCTGAAATCTCCCCCGACGGCAGCAAGGTCGCGGCGGTAGACTTACCGATGGAGGGAGGCTCGGCCGTGGTGGTGCTGGCGTCCGGCGACGGACGCCCCCTGGAGAGGATACAAGCACCTGATACCCTGCAATTTGCGCAGGCCATATGGGTCGGCGACGATATGCTCGCCGTGAGCACCGTTTCCGAGGGAGGCTCTTCCATATACACCCTTTCAGGAGGCAGGCTCAGACGCATCGTCGGACCTCAGCCTGTGACCATCGGCAGGATGACCGCATATGACGGACTCGTCGTGTTCCACAGCGACCATAACGGCTCCGACGAAATCTATTCCGTGGACCCGGAATCCCTCCGCATCTACCAGAAGACTTCGACCCGCTACGGCGCTTCCGACCCCTTCTATGTGGGTGATTCACTCCTCTTTACGACCCACACCGTGGACGGCCGCCTGCTGTGGCTGGCCGATGGCGCCTTCAGCCGGGAGCGGCACTGGCAGGATATCCACCACTACCCCGTTGCGGACAAACTCTCCGCACAGGAGCGGGAACTTGGTCTGGCGCTGGCCGACCCTGACACCGTAAGCTTCTCGCAGCCAAAGAGATACCGCAAGTTCCCGCAGATATTCAACTTCCACTCCTGGGTGTTCCCCCTGTATGTGGACCCCGACGTGATCAATGAGGTCTCGTTCGACGTGAATGACTATATCGGCAAGCTCGGAGCCACGCTGATGTTCCAGGACGTGCTGGGGACGGCGGTCGGATCCGTGGGTTATTCCTGGGGAAGTGCCAGCGATGGAGAAGGCCTGCGGCACGCAGGGCATTTCAAGCTCACGTATTCCGGCCTCTTCCCTGTCTTCGAGGTGAGCGCCCACGTGGGCGAAAGGACTGCATACCAGTATCGCAGGATGACCTACACGGCCGAGGACTTCATCCAGAGGGGTGTCGACTACACCCTCCGAAACAAGCCCTCGTTCAACGCTTCGCTGCGGACATATATCCCCTTCAACTTCTCTTCCGGAGGCTGGTCGCGCGGGCTTGTGCCGTCGCTGTCCTATATCGTGAGCAACGACCTATATGACAAGTCCGACCTGCTGTTCACCATCGACGGTGCCTTCGGCTCCAAGTCCAAGGCCAGGCTCCTCGGCTACGAAGAGTCGTCCAACGTCCCGATGCAGGTGCTGACGGCGTCCCTGAGGGGATATGCGTTCACCGGCCAAGCATCGGCGACGGAGTTCCCCCGCTGGGGTGCCGGCTTCGAGGCGGGATGGCACGGCCGCGTAGGGATGACGGAGATGTATTCTTCGGCCCTGTATGCATATCTATATGGATATTTACCCGGCTTCACCAGCACCCAGGGGTTGAAGCTGACGGCGATGTACCAGCATCTGTTCGACAATTATGCCGTGTTCCGCGAGCACTCCGTCAACACCGTCCCGCGCGGCCTGGCCGAGACCAGCGTGGCGCTGTCGATGCTGAGCTACGGCGACTATGCCACGAACCAGCTTCGGCTCACGGCCGATTATTCCATTCCGGTGTGGTTCGGGGATATCTCCTGGTTCTCCCCCGTCACCTATATAACCCATTTCGTGCTGAAGCCTCACGCCGACGTGTCCTTCTTCCCGCTGGACAGGGCGTTTGACGGCGTTCTGGGCAGCCTGGGAGCCAGTTTCGTGGCCAAGCTTTCACACCTGGCGTGGGTGCCCGCCTCCGCCGAGATAGGCTTTTCCTTCGACTGGAATTACGGAAACGCCCTCGACCGTTTCGTGGACGAAGGCGTTCTCAAGGATCAGAACCGATTGTTCATCGGCCTGGTGTTCAACACGTCGCTCTAGAGGATTTCGCGGGCGCCGTCGGAGATGACTACGTCGTAGATCTTCGGGGCGTGACCGAACTTGGCCTCGAACTGCTCCTTGGCCGCAGCTATGAAGGTGTCGTAGAGCTCGTCTTTCACCAGGTTGATGGTGCAGCCGCCGAAGCCGCCGCCCATAACGCGTGAGCCGGTGACGTCATACTTGCGGGCGAGCTTGTTGAGGAAGTCGAGTTCTTCGCAGCTGACCTCATACAGACGGCTCAGGCCGAAGTGGGTCTGGTACATCATCTCGCCTACTGTCTCGTAGTCTCCCCTTTCGAGGGCATCGCACACGTCGAGGACGCGCTGCACTTCACCGATGACATATTCCGCCCTGAGGAAGTCTTCCTCGGGAATCTGCTCGCGCACTTCGTCAAGCCACACGCGCTTTGCATCGCTGAGGAATTCCACCTCGGGGTGGTTCTTGCGGATTGCGGCGGCGGCGTTCTCGCAGGAGGCGCGCCTCTTGTTATAGGCCGAGGAGGCGAGCTCGTGCTTTACGCAGGAGTCCACGAGGACGAGCTTGTAGCCCACCGGATTGAAGGGGAAGTATTTGTATTCCAGGGTCTTGCAGTTGAGGCGGATGAGACTGCCCTTCTTGCCGAAGACGGAGGCGAACTGGTCCATTATGCCGCACTTCACACCGCAGTAGTTGTGCTCGGTGCTCTGGCCTATCTTGGCGAGCTCGAACTTGTCGATGCCGTTGCCGAAGAGTTCGTTGATGGCGAAAGCGAAGGTGCTCTCGAGGGCTGCCGAGGAAGAAAGGCCGGCGCCGAGGGGGACGTCACCTGCGAACACGGTGTCGAAGCCTTCCACCTTGCCACCCCTCTTGAGGGTCTCGCGGCAAACTCCGAAGATATATCTTGCCCAGGCCTGGACGGGGGCATCCTCCTCTTTGAGACCGAATTCCACAAACTCGTCATAGTCAAGGGAATAGGCACGGATTTTCTGCTCTCCGTTGAGCCTTATCTCTGCGAGGATTCCGCAGTCGATGGCACCGGGAAACACATAGCCGCCGTTGTAGTCGGTGTGTTCGCCGATGAGGTTGATGCGGCCGGCCGATGCGAAGAAGCGGCCGTCAGCGCCGTAAAGTGTCCTGAATTTTTCCTGGATCTTGGTTTTCATTGCTGTATGGTTTTAGTTTATAATCAGTGTGTCCTACAAATATAGCAATTCCTTCCGGAAAAACCTTCACTTCCACCGGGAATCTCGGTGCAACGAAGATCCTCACGTCGGCTTCGCCTTGGAAAATCATTCGGTTTGCGCCAGGGACCTGCCATCCAAAGGGCGTTTTTATGGCAGGTGGTCGGTTATTTCGGGGGACCTGCCATCCAAAGGGCGTTTTTATGGCAGGTCCCCCGGCAGGGTGAGCAGGATAGGGAGATGGTCGCTGACTCCGCCGGCGTAGCGCGGGCCGGACCAGGTGCGGAAAGGCTTCTGTCCGGGGTGGACATTGTCCCGCACCAGAAGGAAGGGAGGCCGGAGGATTTCCATAGTCGCATCCAGGCCTTCAGGGACAAAAAACATATCGATGAGTTCCCACCGGCCGCCGAAGCGGATGGTCCCCTCTCCCCTGCTGGCCAGCGGCTCTGCCAGATTGCGCATCCCGAGGCTCCCGAAAAGGGGATTGTCCGGCGTGTCGTTGAAATCTCCGGTGAGGATGATCTTACGGGCGCCCAGCGCCTGCAGGGAGTCGCAGACGGCGCGAAGGCGTGCGATGGCAGCGGCCCTGCGGGGTGCTGAGGAAGGGCCTCCATACTTTGAAGGATGGTGGTTCACCAGCAGGTAGAGAGTGTCGGGCGGATGCACCTTGGTGCGGTAGATAAGGGCCACATCTATGCCGCGGGGGTCGGGGCTGTCGTAGTGGATGATGCCATAGCCGGCCTTGCGAAGCGGGGTGTTGCGGGTAAGGTCTGCGAGGACCCTGCGGTTTTCTACCTCGGCTACGGCCACTACATCCGGCAGGCGGCCTGTCCTGTCCCCTGTCCATAATATGGTCTTGGCGACGGCAGAGCATTTGGCATCGTAGCGTTTTCGCGTCCAGTGCCGCTCCCCTCGGGCGGAGAACTCCGCGTCCGAGGCTGTCGTGCCGCCGTCCTTGCAGTCAAAGAAGTTCTCCAGATTCCAGAACTGGATTTCCAGAACGGGAGGGGTTTGTACGACTAATAGAGTTATGGATACTAACAAAACTGGTTTCATCTGGAGAACTCGTTTGTGCAAAGTTCACCAGAATTTCGCCCCTGGAAGATAAGATTTATGCTTTTTTGCGATGGAAATCTTAACCCGGAGTTAAAAATTGTGATTTTTTGCGCTGTAATTCTTAACTCCGGTACTTTTTGCGCCTTGAAGCCTCGCGAAGAAGCCGGAGGGGCTTGGTGAGGGCGTGGCCCAGCGGACGCTCAAGGGAGTAGGTGAGACTGGCACTTTCGAGGCGCCATTTTTCGACCATAGCGAAGAGACGGTCCTTGTAGATGTCCGGATGGTTCTGGAGGATCTGCCAGAGAAGTTCCTTCTCGTCGTCCATCCGACGGGTGCGGGAGCCGGGGAGGATGCGGTAGTGGAAAAGCACCTTGGGAATCTGGTAGACGACATCTTCCGGCCCCAGCAGGGACAGCAGGAAATCCCAGTCTTCGAGCCCGTTTACCATATTGACGTTATAGCCTCCGGCGGCGTCGAAGTCGGAGCGGCGGAAAAGGGCGGTGCAGAATATGCAGTTTTCCCACACAAAATCCTCGTAGGAGAAGCTTTTCAGAAACCAGGGACCACTTACCCCTCCGAAGGTGTCTGCGAGGCAATAGACGAGTTTTGTGGCCGGATTGGACCGCATATGCGCGAGCGCTTCCTCTATATATGAAGGTGCAATCAGGTCATCTCCGTCCAGAGGGAGAATATATTCCCCGCAGGAGCGGGCTACGGCCTCGTTGCGGGCCTTGCTCACGCCGCCGTTTTCCTGGTGGAAATACTTGATTCTGGGGTCTTTGTCGCAATATGCCCGGACAACCGCCGCGCTGCCGTCGGAGGAGCCGTCGTCCATCACTATGCATTCCCAGTCGCCGAAGGTCTGGGCCAGCACGCTGTCCAGGGTCTCGGCTATGTATTTCTCCTGGTTGTAGCAGGGGATTATTACGGACACTACGGGCTTCATAAGCATATGGTTTCGAAGAGTTTACGTGCCACGTTGGAGGCCTGGAACAGGGCCCTTGCCCCGGCGCGGTCGCCTATGCCGGCCCCTACGGCCTTGACGCAGCGCTCCAGCGCTTCCCCGACCTGGGCGGCGTCGTTGGAGCAATGGATGATGGAAGGAATGCCGCCAAGCATATTCCTGGCCGGGGAATTCTTCCCGGTTATGGCCAGGATAGGCCGCTCCATAGGCAGGTAGGATATGATTTTGCTGGAGAGGAAAACGTCATCCGGGATATCTGCCCCTATGTCCAGCAGCACGTCGGCCCTTTCCAGAAGCGGGTTCACGTCGCGCTGGAAGGGCAGGAACTCTACGGCGCCCTCCGCTGCCATCGCCGAGGCCTGTTCCTTATAGGACGGATGGGTGTCCCCGACAAAGACCAGTTTCGCCTGGGGATGCCCCTTTCTGAAAGCACGGAAGCCCTCCAGCAACCCGTCTATGCGCCTGAGGCCATAGAGGGTGCCCGTGTAGAGGAACACAAGGCCTTCGTGCGGTACGAAGGGGCAGGATGAGGTGAGGTTGTGCGGGGTGGGAAGATAGTCCCACCGGCCCTTCATATGCGGCATCATCCTCCGCTGGTAGTCCATCATATACGGGTTCGACGAGAAGAAGCCGTCAGCGCCTGCGCATACGCGGTCCAGCCAGAGGGCCATACGGTCGTGCGTAAGTGCGTCACCATCAAGCCATTCCGTCGGGGAGGGGATGCCGTCGACGCTGTATATCCACCAGGGTTTCCCCAACTTCGCAGCGATCTTGCGGCCAAGCAGGATGGAGGGGAAATAGTTCATCGAAGTGAGGGATATGACGGCGTCATATTGCCCCAGCGCAGGCATCACTGCCCGCATAGCCCGGCGCGCCCAAAGGCTGTCGTCAGGGTTGCAGCAAAGCCATTTCCAGTACCTTCTGATGGTCTTCCAGCGGTGCACGTGATAGGGCGGCGCGGGGATTCGCGATATGCCTTCCCAGCCGAAGGTCTCGTCAAAATCGGGGCAGATTACTTCGAGGCTGGCATATGCCGCCAGCGCCTTGGCCAGGGTCTTGAAGACAACGCCCGGCGGGGTGTTGCCCATATCCATTGCGACCAGCAGGAAGCGCTTGCCCATAACTCAGACGTTGAACAGGAAGTGCATTATGTCGCCGTCCTGGACGACATATTCCTTCCCTTCGATGCCCATCTTGCCGGCGGCGCGCACGGCGGATTCGGACTTATAACTAATAAAGTCCTCATACTTAATTACTTCCGCGCGTATGAAACCTTTCTCGAAGTCGCTGTGGATGACACCGGCGGCCTTGGGGGCCTTGTCGCCCTTGAATATGGTCCAGGCTCGGCATTCGTCGGCGCCGGCGGTGAAGAAGGTCTGAAGGCCAAGAAGGCGGTAGGCTCCCTGGATGAGGCGGACTACTCCGGACTCCGCCAGGCCCAGTTCCTCGAGGAACATCTGCCTGTCGTCATAGTCCTCTATCTCAGCTATTTCCGACTCCGTCTTGGCGGCTATAACCAATATTTCGGCATTCTCGTCCTTGACGGCTTCGCGGACGGCATCGACATATGCATTGCCCTTCGCGGCCGAGGCCTCGTCCACGTTGCAGACATACATTACGGGCTTATTCGTGAGCAGGAAGAGGTCGTGGGCCATCTGCTCCTCCTCGGCGTTCTGCGGCTCCACTGTGCGGCAGGATTTGCCCTCAAGCAAGGCGGCACGGTAGCGCTCCAGCAGGTCGGCAAGTTTCTTGGCTTCCTTGTCGCCGCCGGTGGTGGCCTGCTTCTTCACCTTGGCCAAACGTGACTCGACCGTCTCCAGGTCCTTTATCTGGAGTTCGGCATCCACCACTTCCTTGTCTCTCACCGGGTCCACGCTACCGTCCACGTGGACGATGTTGCCGTCGTCAAAGCAGCGCAGGACGTGGAGGATGGCATCGGTCTCGCGGATATTCGCAAGAAACTGATTACCAAGTCCTTCGCCCTTGCTGGCACCCTTCACCAGGCCGGCGATGTCGACGATGTCCACCGTGGCGGGAATCGTCCGCTTGGGCTGGCATATGTCCGACAGGACTTCAAGCCGCTTGTCCGGAACGTTGGTTGAGCCGAGGTTGGGCTCTATGGTGCAGAAAGGGAAGTTGGCGCTCTGGGCCTTGCCGGAGCTGATGCAATTGAAAAGTGTCGATTTACCCACGTTGGGCAGTCCGACTATACCGCATTTAAGGGACATATCCGTCAGTTACTGTTAATCATGCAAATTTACTCTCCCCCGGGCAGAATTGCAAATAAAAATTCAGGCCAACCCTGGGGGCTGGCCTGAAAGCATTTCCTTCCTGCGGTCTAGAAGAAGCGGGCGCGGTTGTCCTTGACGTCGGCTGCTTCCATCATCACAGGAATGATTCCCTGGACGTTGTAGGCGGACATCTGGGCGTCACGGGCGCGTGCGTCGTCCTCCGTGAAGAAGGCGCCGGTGTCGCGGCCCTTGACCTGGAATACATAGACTCCGATATTGCCCTTGCAGGTGCGGATCTCGCCTTCGGGAGCCGTGCTGACGGCGCCGATGAAGTTGGGATCGAGACCATAGCTGCTCATCGATGCAAATGCAACGTCGTTCTGGCTGCTGACGGATGTGCCGAGCTTTTCAGCTATCTCTGCCATAGTGCCAAGACCCTCGATCTGCTCTGCGATCTCAACTGCCTTCTTCTCGACAGCCTTCTCGCGATAGAGCTGGGGACGGATCTTCTCAGCCACCTCGGAGACCTTTGCGAAACCTTCCTCGTGGACAGCCTTGACGGCTGCGATGAAGAAGTAGTTGTTGTCTACCGTGATGATGCCGGAGACCTTTCCGGGCTTGTTGTCGAAGACCCAGCGGGTGATTTCCTTGGTGTTGTCGATGGCACCGAGCTTGTCGGAGCTCTCGAGCATTGTGTTCACAGGATGTGAATAAACACCCAGGGAATCAACTGCAGCGCGGTAGTTCGCATAGGAACCGTTTGCGATGGTTGCGAACTTGTTGGCCTTTGCATAGAACTCGTTGAAGGTGCCCTTGCTGGCAAGTGCGTCCTTCTCGAGGATTGCCACCTGCTTCTTGGCCACAGGGGCGGTCTTGCGGGTCACGAGGACCACGTGTGAACCAAACTGCGTGTCCAGGACGAAAGGCTCGCCCACCTTGGCGGTGGTGAGGACGCTCTCGAATCCGGGCAGCATACGGGTCTGGGTGAGCCATCCGAGGCTTCCCTTCTCACCGTCGGCAGCGTTGTTCGTGTCGATGGAATACAGGGATGCCAGGCCGGAGAAGTTGCCACCCTTCTTGACTACGGCGCAGAGGCTGTCGGCCTGATGCCTTGCATTCTCTCCCTGGAGGAGGATATGCTTGACATATGCCGAGTCGGGAAGCATCTTGCTGTCCACGACCTTTGCTACGTAGAAGTTGTTTTTGTTACGGATGATCTCGGAAACACCCTTGCCGTCGTTCCAGACGAAGTCGTCGATCTCGGGAGCAACGCTCTTGAGGTCGCCTTTCTTGTACCAGGTCTCGCTGTAGGAACGGTCGGAGTTCTTCATCAGGAAGGACTTCATATTGTCCGCGGCAGCGAAATCCTCGACGAGGTCGGCTATCACGACGCGGGTGTCGTCGATGTCCTTTGCGGAAGGAACAACCTCAAACACAACATATTCCATATCGCGGCTGGCCTGCTGCCTGTAGAATTTCTTGTGGGCCTCGTAGTAGTCCTTGATTTCCTTGTCGGAGACGACGATGGTGGAATCGGGGGCATATCCTACGGGAACCATCACGAAGTCAACATCGGAAGTGGTGTTGTTTTCGGCGATCTCGTTGCGGAGTTCGAGGGCGTTGGTGTAGGCGCCTGCGGTGAACAGGGAGGCATATTTCTCATAATAGGCCTGGTTCACAACGGAACTCTGGAGGTAGTTCCAGTAATTGCGGAGCTGTGGGTCGGAATCCACGTTGCGGACGAACTTCTTGAGGGCCTCTGCGGAGTAGGCGCCGGACTCATCGAAGAACACGGGGTTCTGGGCGATGAGGGTGGAGATGTTGTTGCCGCTGGTGAGGTCAACAAGCTCTTCTGCGCCGACGCCGATACCTGCCTTCTCGGCGTTCTTGATGAAGAGGTGCTTGTAGATGAGGTCCTGCCAGGCGGCGTCCCTCGTCTGGGCCTGCTGCTCTGCATTGAGGGAGCGGCCTCCGGTGAGCATCTCGTTGATCGAGGAGAGGCGGTCGACGTCTTCCTTGAAGTCGGTATAAGTGATATTCTTGCCGCCAATTTCGCCGACGTCATACTTGGATGACATATTCTGGAATGCGGATGCGATTTCGCTGGGATCCACGATGAACATAAGGAGTCCCAGTGCTACCAGTGCCGTTGCTATGATGCCGAAAACACCTGAACGGATAGTTTGGAGTTGTGCCATTTTATGCTATTAATTTTAAATTTTTCACAATAGGGCTGCGAAGTTACGAAAAATCCGTCAAACCACCAAAGAAAAGACTTATTTACGTAGTAAGGGGCCTATGAAATTGGCTGAATCCACGAGAACGCGGGTGGTGTCCTGGACTACGACGGAGTAACTGTTGAAAGGCCTGTGTATTATGGAATTGCGGGCTTTTTCGTCGGAACGCATCCCATAGCCCTGCATAAAGCCGTCGGGGGAGTAGAGGCGGATGTAGCAGTCGGTATATATCTCCTGCTTCTCGCGGTCCCAGTAGAGGGTGTCCGTCTCCATCGTTTCTTTCTTGATGATATTGCGGACGCGGACGTCGCCGAAGGCCTTCCAGGTCTCGGCATTGTTGCGCTTGTCCTTGACGTGGCTGGCCTGGCGGGCCTTTATCGTGGTTTCGAGGTCTCCTTCCTCGTTGTAGGCATATACCATAATGCCGTCGGGGAAGAACTCAGTGGACAGGGTGTCGGTCTCGAAACGGCGCAGTTTAGGCGTGGAGACCCTCATCTGCAGGCGGCCCTTTTCGCTCTGGATCATATACATACTGTCCACGCTCTGCAGGGGGGTCTTGGCAAGGTCCAGCGACTGGGCCTCGGAAAGTTTTGATTTACAAGAAAATACGACGATAGCAACCGTGGCTGCGGTTGCTATCGTACGAAGTATTTTCTGAATGTCTTTCAAAGCCTATTTCTGGGTTCTGACAGTGGTTACGGCCCTCATTCCGCCGCAGGAGACGGTGTAGGACTGTCCGTCGGTGAGGTCATACATAAAGGCGTCCTCACGCTTGGGGAAGTAGATGCTGTACTGGCCTATCATCCTGCCGCATTCCTCGGCGAGGGAAGGGTCGGCGTTACGGGCTTTCTGCATATAGTCGCAAGCCACCCAGTAGGGGGATCTGCGGGCGATTTCGTCGCCACCGCAAGTAGTTGAGCCCCAGATGGTTCCCATCAGGAAGTAGGCCTTGCCGGCATAGGAGGCGTCGAGGTCGATGGACTTCTGTGCGGCGGCGAATCCCTTGGCGGGCAGACCGTTCTTGACGCAGTAGGTCGCGAACTCATAGTTGTAGCCGGCAGCGGTCTCGGCGTCGAGGTCAGGGGAAGCGATGGCCTCCTCCATATAGGTGACGGCCTCGGTCTTGTTGCCGCGGGAAGAGTGCAGCCTGTAGAGGAAATATGCGCTCTGGGCGGAAGGGGAGTTGCGGTGCATCGAGGTGACGGCGGCCAGATAGAGGTCGTTGTCTATGCAGTCCTCGGTGGAGCTCATCATCTTGACGATGTTGGTGGCGAGTTCCACGTCGTCCGGTGCAGCCTCGAAACGGGGAGTGAACAGGGCGATGAGGTTGTCGCAGCTGGCCACCTTGCTGGTGATGAACAGGCCCTCGATGTCGGCCTTGACCTTGTCGAAGGTCTCCTTCTCGGCATCATTGGCGGGGACTGCGGCCTCTACCAGCTCCTTGTTCCTCTGATAGGTGTTGATGACCGTCTCGGCCTCGAGCTCATCGTTCTGGAAGAGCTCGATTGCGGCATTGAGGTTGAAAAGAAGCAGGCTGGGCTTGGTGTCCTTGCCGAGCTTTCCGATGATTTCCTCGGTGCCCTTGTAGATCTTCTCGTTGTCACCCTTGTAGTAGTTGTTGATGTCCGTTCCCTTGTTGTTGAGGGCGGTCACGGCATACTTGGGGTAGTACTGGGCCCTGGTGTCGTGCAGGGTGAGAAGGGTGTCTATGAGGGCCTGGCGGTAGGCCTTGTTGGAAACGGTCTTGTTGATGATGCGGCGCACGAGCACGGTTCCGTCGATGATGGGAAGGGCGTCGTCATAGTTCTTCTGCTTGTAGTACTCGGAGTAGTAGGACAGGTACTTGATGCACTCGGTGCTGTCCGGTCCGTACTTGCTCTGTGCCCTGAGGAGACTTCCTCCCAGGAACAAAACCGCCGCAGCGGCTGCAATCGCGAATCTTTTCATATTTCTCAACATTTTAATTTCTAATTATACCTTGGCTTTATGAACCATATGTCGTGGATGTTGAATCCGATGACAAATGATGCATATGTTTCCTTTACCATTCCCTGCCCGAGGGCACCCCTTCTGCCAAGGTCTACGCCCAGGGTCAGGCCGTTGTAATAACGGAACACGGGAAGGGTAACTCCAAATGTCAGGCCATAAGATACGACACTGTTGCCGTCAAGCTTGTAATAGTCTGTGTCATAATACATTCCGACCCTGTAGGCACATCTGCGGAAATAGTAGCGTATGTCGCTTCGGTTGGGAATATATTCGAATCCTGCGCGGAAGGAATTGGAGGCGGTGGCAGTGAAGGGAAGGGCCTTGGAGGCGCTTCCGCCGACATTGGCGAAGCCGGGGGTCGTGTCGATGCCGGTGCCTGACCAGCCGCTGTGGAGCCAGTTCAGTTCGAAGGTCCATTTCTCGGATTTGCGCAGAGACAGTCCGACGCCTATCTCCGAGGCGAGCCTGACGTGGCCTGTCTTGGACAGGGAGTCGACGTGGTGGTAGAGCGTGTCCGTCTTGGAGGTGGAAACGCCATATTTATAGTTGGTTACCTGGCCGCCAAGGCGGTTGCCAAGCTTATAGGTCGCTCCAACAGTGAGGTAGAGGTCCTTTATGGGCTGTTCGTACTGGATGCCTAATTTGCCGCTGAAGCCGCTCAGGGACATTATATATCCGCTCTTGGTGCCCTGGATGGAGGAGGACGAGAATGAGGTCTGGGTCGTCTTGTCTATATGGCCCAGGTAATATATGGCCTGGGCGCCTATGGAGAGGCGGTTCCAGAAGGTCGCCGCAGCGCCGCCCCAGAGTTGGTAGAGGCCGCCGATTCCGTTGGAGGAAGTGACGGCTGAACCTTGGATTTCGGAAAGGATGGCAGGGTCGGTTATACGGCTCGAGAAGTCATAGCCGACGCTGCTGTAGGGGGTTATTCCGAAGGACATCGCGGACTTGCGCCATATGGGGAAAGAGAATGCGAAGTTATTGATATTCATCACATTCTTGGCACTGCGAAGATTTCCCTGGGAGTAGATGGAATTATTCTGCAGGAGGCTGAAGTCCACCATAAAGGCGAGGGTGTCCCTGGCCGAGACCGCGGCGGGATTGACTATGTTGATATACCTTCTGTCACGGCCGGCGATGCCTACGCCGCCCATACTCCTGGTGTAGGCCGATCCCTGCTTGTACAGGTCGCCTACTCCGAAGACGGAGTAAGGGGTGTAGCCCGTGGCGGCGCCGTCCTGGGCGGAGGCGGGCAGCACGGACAGCACGGAAGCCATCAGTGACAGTATGAATATACTAACAGTTCTTCTTGACATATTCGTCAGCAATTAGCGCCAACCCCATCAAAACGAGGTTACAAACTACAAATATCGAGTTTTTCATCCGTTTTGCAAAATAAATCGCATCACCTCCGGTGAATACGACCACATTTTCGGGATAAATCCCTATATAACCCTCTATTTCAAACATTATGCCCGACACTGTTCCGGCAGTGATGGAAGTCTCCAGCGAGGAGCCCAACAGGGCCGGATCCGAGGGAGTGTCGATAAGGGGAAGGGCGCGTGAGTAGCGGTTCAGGGCCTTGAAGCGGGTGCGGCAGCCAAGGGATATGTTGCCGCCGGTATAGTTGCCTTCAGGGTCTGTGAAATCTATCGTGAGTGTCGTACCGAAATCCACCACCGTGCAGCCTTTTCCGCGGAAAAGGTAGCGGGCGGCGAAGATGGAGGCGGCACGGTCATAGGTCAGGTGAGGCGGCAGGCCGGCTTCCGTAAGCAGCTGAGTATGAGCACCGTCGAGAAGCATCAGGTGGCGGCAGCGACTGCGGTAGATGTCGGCGTCGGCCTCGGATATGTTATAGACCGAGGATATCACCATCACCTCGGGACTTTCCTTTTCCAGAAGTGAAAGGATGAAGCCACGCACCCTCTCGCCCTGATAGCGGAAGGTCTTGCCCAGAGTCATCCCGTCGGCCCAGGAGGCCTTTACGGCGGTGTTTCCTATATCTATTATAAGGTTCATACTAATAATAGGTCCACTTGCCTATGCCTTCGGGCAGGGGAGTGGCGACATATTCGGATATTACTTCGTCCTTGGAAACGTTGACTATGCCAAAGCCCGGATAGCCGCGGGAAAGGGCGTTGCCGACAGGTCCGGCGGCTATGAACTGTATGCCGTCATAGACGGTATAATAATCCATATGGGTGTGGCCCGCGAAGACTGCCTCAACGCCGTATTTCTTGAACAAGGAGATGTATTTTTCCCTCTTGGGAATGGGGAAGTTGAAATAGTCTTCCGGCTCGTCGATGCGCTCGCGGATGATGGGGCAGTGCAGGAAGATGAAGCGGTGGTCGCAGGAGAAGGCGTCGGCGAGATGCTGCTCGAGCCATTCAAACTGTTCCTGCTCGGCAGCCTCGTAGCCGTCCTTGATGGGGTTGCTGTTGATGCCTATGAAGGCGCAGTTCCGGATGCGCTCACTGAAGCGTTCATAGCCGCGAAGTGCCAGATAATCAGCGTGATTCTTCTCGTTGTAGGGATTCATATCGTGATTACCGGGAAGTTCGAATACCTTGATTGCAGGGTCTATCTTGGCTATGTTTGCCCTGTAAATGGAATCCTGCAAGGGGCCTACGTCCCAGCCGGGGGCATCGAGCAGGTCGCCGGTTATTACGACCAGTTCAGGCTTGATGCGGTTGAGTTCCTGCACTGCAAGGTTCATCAGGGTGTCGGAATGCATGCAGCGGGTGTCATAGTCGAAGAAGCCTATCTGGGTGTCGGTCCAGTGGACGAAGTTGAACGACGGGCGCTCTTTGCCTATGGCCAGCTCCGCATAGACGGGAAGGTGGTCGGAAAGGGTCTTTACATCTGCACTGCCGGCTATCTTAACTACCTTGCTGTCAATTATTTTTACCGGACGGGCAGTCTTGAGGTAAAATATGAAGTCTATGCATTTTTCCGGATTGGGGGAAGGATATGTGGGGCTGTCCGGGGATATCCTGTGCCAGAGGCGGGAAATTTCGGTGAAGCCGGGATTTTCCGTAGTGAAGTTGAAGTCGCCGGCAAGGATGACGGGCTTGGGATAGCCTGAATAATAGCGGACGAAATAGTCATTCAAATCCCTGGCCTGCAAATAGTTGGGCCTGTCCTTCACATAGTCCAGATGAGTGGAAGCGAATACATAGTCTTTGGTTTCGACTATCTGGATGCTGCGCTTTTCGGCTCCGCCGTGGCTGTCCAGAAGAACGGTCTTTGAGTCTATTATGTCCTCAGGGGTTATGACGCCGTTGCCATAGGCTCCGCCGCCTATTTCAAGGGCCTTTGCAAAACGATAGTTCCAGTCTCCGGCCTCGTCGGCAAGTTCTTCCAGCTGGTAGCTGTCGTGGCGGGTGTTGCAGCTGTCAAGTTCGTTGAGCGACACTATGTCCACGTCAAGTTCCCTTATCAACTTCGCTACACCTTCCTTGCTGTCCTCCATATATTTACTAAAGACCCCGACGTTGTACGTCAGGATCTTTACCTTCTGGGCACAGGACACGAGCAGTACTGTAATCAGTAGCAGGCTCGCCTTCGATACCTTATTCACTGAACCTTGCTTTGAGATATTCCCTATTCAGACGGGCTATGTGCTCGACGGATATACCCTTGGGGCATTCCATTTCGCAAGCCCTTGTGTTGGTGCAGTTTCCGAATCCGAGTTCGTCCATCTTGGCCACCATCGCGCGGGCGCGGCGGGCGGCTTCGGGACGGCCCTGGGGCAGGAGTGCGAGGGAACTGACGCGGGCACCCACGAACAGCATGGCCGAGCCGTTCTTGCAGGTGGCGACGCAGGCTCCGCAACCGACGCAGGCAGCTGCATCCATACTTTCCTCAGCCTTGTCGTGAGGGATGAGGATATTGTTGGCATCCTGGGCGGATCCGGTGCGCACGGATATGAATCCTCCGGCCTGGAGAATCTTGTCGAATGCGCCGCGGTCAACGACGAGGTCCTTGATTACGGGGAATCCCTTGCTTCTCCAGGGCTCAACGGTGATGGTTGCACCGTCCTTGAAGTGACGCATGAACAGCTGGCAGGTCGTGACGTGGTCGTCCGGACCGTGGGCGCGGCCGTCTATGTACAGGGAGCAGGCTCCGCATATGCCTTCGCGGCAGTCGTGGTCGAAGGAGACCGGACCGCTGCTCTTGCAGCCTTTGTCCACTGCGACAGGGTCGGCGCCTTCCCTGATGAGCTGCTCATTGAGGATGTCGAGCATCTCGAGGAAGGATGCATCTTCCTCTATGCCTTTTATTTCGTAGGTTTCGAAATGTCCCTTTTCCTTGGCGTTACGCTGACGCCATATCTTGAGTTTGAAATCCATAAGTCTTAGTCTTTGTAGTTTCTCGTCTTAACCTCTATGAACTCGTACTTGAGTGGCTCCTTGTGGAGTTCAGGCTCTTTGTCTTCGCCCTTGTATTCCCAGGCGGATACATACATAAAGTGTGCGTCGTCCCTCTTGGCTTCGCCTTCTTCCGTCTGGCTTTCCACGCGGAAGTGGCCGCCGCAGGATTCGGTGCGGTTCAGGGCGTCGCGGGCCATCAGTTCGCCGATTTCGAAGAAGTCGGCAAGGCGGAGGGCCTTCTCAAGCTCCTGGTTGAACTCACCGTTGGTGCCGGGCACGCAGACGTCGCTCCAGAATTCTTTCTTGAGAGCCTGGATGTCGGCTATTGCCTTCTTCAGGCCGGCCTCGTCGCGGGCCATACCAACATAGTCCCACATTATGTTGCCGAGTTTCTTGTGAAGGACATCGACAGGCTGTTTTCCCTTGATTGACAGGAGTTTGTCTATGCGCTCCTGGACAGCCTTCTCGGCCTGCTCGAACTCAGGGGCATTAGTGTCAGTCTTAGGCTCTGCGAATTTATGGGAAAGATAGTCACCTATGGTTATGGGGAGGATGAAGTAGCCGTCGGCAAGGCCCTGCATAAGGGCGGAGGCGCCGAGGCGGTTGCCGCCGTGGTCGGAGAAGTTGGCTTCACCTATGGCATACAGGCCGGGGATGGTCGTCTGGAGGTCATAGTCGACCCAGATGCCGCCCATAGTGTAGTGGATGGCGGGATATATCATCATCGGTTCCTTCCAAGGGGAGGAGTTGGTGATCTTCTCATACATATCGAAGAGGTTGCCATACCTTTCCGCAACTTTCTGATGGCCAAGACGTTTGATGGCATCGGAGAAGTCCAGGAAGACGGCCTGGCCGGTCTCGTTCACGCCGAAGCCGGCATCGCACCTTTCTTTGGCGGCGCGGGAGGCGACGTCACGGGGAACGAGGTTTCCGAAGGCCGGATACCTGCGCTCAAGATAGTAGTCCCTCCTTTCCTCGGGGATTTCGGAGGCCTTGATCTGGTGGGCGCGGAGTTTCTTCACGTCTTCCAGATTGTTGGGGACCCAGATGCGGCCGTCGTTACGGAGCGACTCGGACATAAGGGTCAGCTTGCACTGCTGGTCGCCGTGGCGGGGGATACAGGTGGGGTGGATCTGCGCGAAGCAGGGGTTGGCGAAATATGCTCCCTTCTTGTAGCACTGCCAGGCGGCGGAGCCGTTGCTGTTCATTGCATTGGTGGAGAGGAAGTAGGTGTTGCCATATCCGCCGGTGGCGATTACCACTGCGTGGGCGCCGAAGCGCTCGAGCTTGCCGGTGACGAGGTTGCGGGCGATTATACCCTTGGCCTGACCGTTAATTATCACAAGGTCAAGCATTTCGTGACGGGGATAGCTCTTTACGGTGCCGGCTGCTATTTCCTTGTTGAGGGCAGCATAGGCGCCGAGCAGGAGCTGCTGGCCGGTTTGTCCGCGGGCGTAGAATGTACGGCTCACCTGGACGCCGCCGAAGGAGCGGTTGGCGAGGTAGCCGCCATATTCACGGGCAAAAGGAACGCCCTGGGCAACGCACTGGTCGATGATGGAGGCGCTTACTTCTGCAAGACGGTAGACGTTGGCTTCGCGGGAGCGGTAGTCGCCGCCCTTGATGGTGTCGTAGAAGAGGCGGTAGATGGAGTCATTGTCGTTCTGGTAGTCCTTTGCAGCGTTGATGCCACCCTGGGCCGCAATGGAGTGGGCGCGGCGGGGGGAGTCGCTGATACAGAAGACTTTGACGTTGTAGCCCAGTTCACCGAGGGAGGCAGCTGCGGATGCTCCGCCAAGGCCTGTTCCCACTACGATGATTTCGAGTTTCCTTTTGTTGTTCGGACTGACAAGACGAATCTCTGACTTGCGCTTTGTCCATTTTTCGGCGAGCGGTCCGTCAGGAATCTTTGAGATTAATTTATCGGCCATATGGTAGTTAGTTATATATTGTTTTCAAAATATCTGCAATTTTAAGCATTTTATGGCAAAATACCTATAATATATGGCTAAAAAAGATTGTTTTGTACGATTTCCGGGTCGTCGAATATGCCTCCTGAGGTCATATAGCGTTCAAGACCGAGGTGGCGGTAGGCCAGTTCGGTGGCGACGCGGCCGCGCGGAGTGCGCTGGATGAAGCCTTCCTTGATGAGGAAAGGTTCATAGACTTCCTCCAGGGAGCCGCTGTCTTCGGAGACCGCCGTGGCTATGGTTCCCACGCCGACGGGACCTCCCTTGAACTTGGTTATTATGGTGTGGAGGATCTTGTTGTCTATCTGGTCAAGGCCGCGCTTGTCGATGTTGAGCGCATCGAGGGCGAACTGTGCTATTTCCAGGTCTATGTGGCCGTCGCCCTTGACCTGGGCGAAGTCGCGGACGCGGCGCAGGAGGGCGTTGGCGATTCGGGGAGTGCCGCGGCTGCGCATCGCTATCTCCTGGGCGGCTTTGCCGTCGATGCCTACCTTCAGGATGCCGGCGCTGCGGTTGATGATGTGGACAAGGTCATTGACGTCGTAGTATTCAAGGGCGAAGGTGATGCCGAAACGGGCGCGAAGGGGAGCGGTGAGCATACCGCTGCGGGTCGTGGCGCCGACCAGCGTGAAGGGATTGAGGCTGATGCGGACGCTTCTGGCTCCGGGCCCCTTATCTATCATTATATCAATGACATAGTCTTCCATCGCCGAGTAGAGATACTCTTCCACTTCGGGGGAAAGGCGGTGGATTTCGTCGATGAAGAGCACGTCACCCGTCTCCAGGGAGGTCAGAAGGCCGGCAAGGTCTCCCGGCTTGTCAAGCACGGGGCCGGAGGTGATCTTCATATTGACTCCCAGCTCGTTGGCGATTATGTGTGCGAGGGTCGTCTTTCCCAGACCGGGAGGGCCGTGGAAGAGGACGTGGTCGAGCGACTCCCCGCGCAGCTTGGCTGCCTGGATGAATATCTTCAGATTCGATATTATCTTTTCCTGTCCGGTGAAATCTTCCAGCTCCTGGGGTCTGATAATTCCTTCGAAATCATTATCTTTGTTGGCGCTTTGGGCGTAGGGGTTGAAATTTTCGGCCATAGCCTTCATTTTTTAAAACATACAAATATAGTTATTTATTTGAAAACTTTTTGATGTTGATTGCGATGTGGAAATGTTGATAACTTTTTATTTATTTGGAATTCAGGAATTTGTGAAGGCGGATATTGTTAATTACGGCTTGAAAAAAAACTGAAAAAAAGATAGGGCCGCCTCTTGGAAATCCAAATTATTTTTCCGGATATACAAATTCTGTCCAAACCCAAAAATTTTTATTAACAATTTATCAACACGTTTTCCACAACTTATCAACAGGTTTATTTTTCAGTATGGTTATTGCGCAAAAGAGTTGTAAGGTATTGAAGGACAGGATGGAACAGTCCCTGGAGAGTTGGTGTTCCGGGCTTTTCCTTTCTGCAAGGTGGTTCGTGATGGCGTCTTTGGCGAAAAAGGGCGTGCATATAGTGGTTATGCCCTCGGCCGAGACGGCGGAGTATTGCGCTTCCGATCTGTATAATCTTATAGAGGGAGACAGGGTTTTCTATATGCCTTCTTCCGGCAGGAACCTCGAGAAGAGCAATTATAAGTCTTCCCTTACCGTCCAGAGAACTTCCGCGATAGCGACCTTACTTTCTGATAATGAGGATTTTCTCATCATTGTGACATATCCGGAGTCCCTGGAGGAAGGGATTCCTTCCGCTTCTTCTGTGAAGGGGTCTATGCTCAAGATATCAGTCGGGACGGAAATAAGCCACGACGAGTTGCAGCAGAGGCTGATGGATATGTCATTCGAGCGGGTGGACTTCGTCTCGGCGCCGGGCCAATATGCCGTCAGGGGGTCGATAGTGGATATTTTTTCATATTCCGACAGCAATCCCTACCGCGTGTCCTTCTTCGGCAACGAGGTGGAGAAAATTTCCATATTCAACTGCAATACGCAGCTTTCCTCGGGGCAGGTGGATTCCATCGATATTATTCCTGACCTGACAGGGCAGGGGGAGGATATGCTCACAGATTATCTTCCCGCCGACTCGGTCATATGGCTGGATTCCTCGGATATGTATAGGGAAAAGCCTTTCTTCCAGGCGTTTAAACCTTTCAGGAAGGTGTTTTTCGAGGTTCCTCTTGCCGGGTGCGACGAGGAGCCGGTGAAGTTCAATATATCCCCCCAGCCGGTCTTCAACAAGAACTTCGAGTTGCTTACCGAGGATATCCGCGCCCATATCGAATCCGGCTATAAGGTCTGTATCTTCGGGGAGAAGAAGTCCCAACTGGACAGGCTCCGCGACATATTTTATCAGAATAACGGCGTCCAGCCGGATTTCGTCCCTGACAAGAACATCCATTCAGGTTTCATAGATAATGAGGACCGCATCTGCTGCTACACCGATCACGAGATATTCGACCGTTTCCACAGGGTGGCCATCCGCCGTTCGGTGGAGAAGAGCGAACAGCTCACCCTTAATGACTTAAGTGCCTTCAATATAGGCGATTATATAGTCCATATAGATTACGGCGTGGGTATTTTCGGAGGCCTCGTGAGGATGAAGGACGATAAGGGGCGGTTCCACGAGGTGGTAAAACTTATGTATAAGGACGGGGACGTGGTGTTCGTTTCGGTTCATAATATTCATAAGATATCCCGCTATAAATCAAAGGATTCCACTCCGCCGAAGATATATAAGCTGGGTTCGAAGACCTGGCAGACGCTGAAGAATTCGGCCAAGTCGAAGGTTAAGGACATAGCCAAGGAACTGATCCAGCTGTATGCCCGCCGCAAGGCTTCCGCCGGCTTTGCTTTTTCGGCTGACACATATCTTCAGGAAGAACTGGAATCTTCGTTTATGTATGAGGATACCCCTGACCAGATAACGGCCACCCAGGCAGTGAAGAAGGATATGGAGGACAAGAGTCCTATGGACAGGCTCATCTGCGGCGACGTGGGCTTCGGAAAGACGGAAATAGCTGTGCGTGCGGCGTTTAAGGCCACTGCCGACAGTAAGCAGGTGGCGGTGCTCGTGCCGACGACCATACTTGCGCTCCAGCATTACCGAACTTTTAAGAACCGTCTGGAGAACCTGCCGTGCAATGTGGAGTATGTCAGCCGCCTGCGCACTGCGGCAGAGACCACTTCCATAAAGAAGCGGCTTGCCGAAGGAAAGATTGATATTCTGATAGGAACCCATAAGATTCTTGGTAAGGACTTTATATTCAAGGATTTGGGACTGCTTATCATAGATGAGGAGCAGAAGTTCGGAGTGTCGGCCAAGGAAAAGCTGCGCCAGATGAAGATGTCGGTGGACACGCTTACGCTGACGGCGACCCCTATCCCCAGGACCCTGCAGTTCTCCCTGCTTGGGGCGCGTGACCTTTCCATTATTAATACTCCTCCGCAGAACCGTATTCCCGTCCAGACGGAGATTATCCTTTTCAATGAGGATGAGATAAAGAGCATCCTTGATTATGAACTAAAGAGAGGGGGACAGATTTTCTTCCTTCACAACAAAGTCGAGGAACTGGCGTCTGTGTATGATATCCTGCACAGGCTGAAGCCTGATATGAAGATATGCGTGGGGCACGGCCAGATGGAGCCTAAAGAACTGGAAAACAGGATGTTGGACTTTATTCAGGGCGACTATGATATGCTTCTTTCCACGACGATCATCGAGAACGGACTGGATATCCCCAACGCCAATACCATAATAATCAACCAGGCCCAGAATTTCGGTCTGAGCGACCTGCACCAGCTGCGGGGCAGGGTGGGAAGGTCGAACCGCAGGGCTTTCTGCTACCTGGTTGTGCCGCCTCTGACGAGCATTTCCGATGATGCCCGTCGCCGCCTCAAGGCCATAGAACAGTTCTCAGACCTTGGAAGCGGGTTCAATATTGCTATGCAGGACCTTGACATCCGCGGAGCCGGTAACCTGCTTGGAGCCGAGCAGAGCGGCTATATAGCCGATATGGGCTATGAGACCTACCAGAAGATACTTTCCGAGGCTATGGAGGAACTCGGCGTGGAAACTGGCATATCTTCGAAGAACACCAGGAACACATATGTCGAAGACTGCACCATCGAGACCGACCAGCCGGCTTTGATTCCCGACAGTTACATCGAGATGACTGCCGAAAAGATCCGTATCTACAAGGAACTCGATTCTATCGTCCGCGAGAAGGAACTTACCCAGATGGCCGCCCGCATAACCGACCGTTTCGGTCCTATGCCGCGCGAACTTGAGAACCTCTTCGACGTGGTCCGAATAAGGCAGGCGGGAGAGAAACTTGGCTTTGAAAAAATCATCATAAAGAACGGTATTCTGATAGCATTTTTCATCGCCAATCCGATGTCGCCTTACTATCGCAGTGCCGTCTTCGGAAGGGTTATGGAGAAGGTCAGCGACACTTGTTCGCTCTTCGAACTGAAGCAGAATGATGGGCGTCTTCGCATCATTTCGCGCGGAGTTAATTCGACCTCCAGTGCGCTCCAGACACTGAAATTATTAGGTTAAATCATTTTAATTAATTTAACCGATATTTAATTACCACAGGAAATTATTGAAAGGATAGCGTCCGGCGTGGATTTCCGAGACGATATTGTAGATATCGTGGCGGAGTTTTTCTATGCCCGTGCGCTCTTTTGCCGAGATGAAAATGCAGGGAGTTTTCTCCTGTGCGATCCAGCTGCTTTTAAGGTCTTCGAGACTGCGGTTTTCCCTGGTCGGAGGCTCGAGTGAAAACTCGTCATATTCTTCCCAGGTGTAGGCGTCGGTCTTGTTGAAGATGACATAGACCGGCTTGTTCGCGGCGCCTATATCCTTGAGGGTTTTCTCCACCGTTTCCATCTGTTCTTCGAAGTCCGGGGCGGAGATGTCTACTACGTGTAGCAGAACGTCAGCCTCCCTTACTTCATCGAGGGTGCTCTTGAACGCTTCAATCAGCTGGGTGGGAAGTTTGCGTATAAAGCCTACCGTGTCGCTCAGCAGGAAGGGGACATTCTCTATAACAACCTTGCGGACGGTGGTGTCAAGTGTCGCAAACAGCTTATTTTCAGCAAAAACGTCAGATTTGCTCAGGAGATTCATTATGGTGCTCTTGCCTACGTTGGTATACCCAACCAGCGAAAGTCTCACCAGAGAGCCTCTATTGCCCCTTAGCGTGGCCATCTGTCTGTCGACTTTCTTCAGTTGTTCTTTCAGGCGCACAATTCTCTCCTTCACGATACGGCGGTCTATTTCTATCTGGGTTTCACCCATACCGCCTCTGGTACCGCGACCGCCGCGCTGCCTTTCGAGGTGGGTCCACATACCGGCCAGGCGGGGGAGCATATAATTATATTGCGCCAGTTCCACCTGCATCTTGGCATAGGATGTCTGCGCCCGCTGGGCGAATATTTCAAGGATAAGTGTCGTTCTGTCAATTACTTTCGAGGTTTTGATCACCCTTGAGATGTTCCTTTGCTGCATCCCGGTGAGTTCGTCGTCGAAGATGGCGTAGCGGATCTCGTTTTTCTCGCAATATTCGCCGATTTCTTCAAGTTTTCCGCTTCTGATGTAGGTTGCATTGTCGGGACGGTCTACCCTCTGGACGAACTTGCTGTCGCCTTCCAGCCCTGCCGTAAGTGCCAGAAACTCAAGTTCTTCCAGATATTCGAGGACTTTCCTTTCCTCCTCTCCGTCGCGGATTATTCCTATGAAGACTGCCTTGTCCGGTTGTGTGATTTCCATTTTGTTTCAATAAAAAAGGCTGGCATCGCGCCAGCCTTAATAAACGTCGTTCTTTCTAACGGAGCTGGAAGATAACAGGGAATGTGTATGTTACCTTCACGGCGCGGTCTCTCTGCTTTCCGGGCTTCCACTTAGGGGAGCTGGACACAACCCTGACAGCCTCTTTGTCCAGCGAGGAGTCTACTCCACGGAGGACCTTGACGTTGGAAACGGTTCCGTCAGGATTCACTGTGAACTGCAGGGTGACACGGCCCTGAACTCCGTTCTCCTTGGCGATTTCAGGATATACAAGCCTGGAATTCACCCACTTAGAGAACTCGTTTGCATCTCCACCGTTGAATGACGGTTTCTCTTCGACGAGGTGGAAAGGAATTGCTTCCTCTTCAACGACCTCTTCCTGGACTTCTTCTACATAGTCCATGATTTCGACACCCATATTGGCGTCGTCTTCAAGGGACATGAAGTTGTCGTCCACTTTGATTTCGTCATCGACGATGTCGATCTGGTCGGAAAGAATTGGAATTTTGGGAGCCTGCTCGGGCGGGGGAGGGGTCTCCTGTGTGATGGGAACCATCTCTTCCACGTCCACAGCCTGCTGCTCATTTTCCAGGGTGGCGACTTTCTTCTCGCGGGAGGTGTAGCTGAATGCGCCAAGCACCACACCGAGAGCGACTACGAAGCCAATCTCCGTGAAAAGCAGCTTCTTGTTTTCGAGGCTGGCCTTTTCTGATTTCTTTACTTCCATAATAATTGCGTATTGTCGGTTCGCGATGTAAAGGTATGAACTATTTTCATCTTTTCCAATTTTTTGTGTAGATTTGCCTAAAATTACTTTCAAATGGTAAGGTATTTCTTTGAAGATACATCCTTCGTCTTTAAGGGCCGCAAGCTTAACAACTTGTGGCTCAAGACTGTAGCTGAGAGTGAAATCCGTCGCATCGGGGATGTAAATATCATATTCTGCTCGGATAATTATATCCTTGACGTCAACCAAAAGTATCTCCAGCACGATTATTTCACAGATGTCATTACATTTGATTACTGCCAGGATAACATTTTGTCAGGAGATATTTTCGTCAGCGTAGACACCGTCCGTGAGAATGCGCTGACCTATGGTGCTGACTCCTTCGAAGAAGAACTATGCAGGGTAATGGTCCACGGTCTTCTGCATCTTATCGGCTATGATGACCAAACTCCTGAGCAGCAGAAAGTTATGCGCTCCAAGGAGAATTATTACCTTGACATTCGCAAGTCCCTGTCGTGATGTTTCCTCCTTACGACATAATCGTTGTTGGAGCCGGCCACGCCGGCTGCGAAGCCGCTATGGCGGCAGCTAATCTCGGTTCTTCTGTCCTTCTGGTTTCTATGGACTTCAATGGCTTCGCCAAGATGTCCTGCAACCCTGCTGTAGGTGGCATTGCCAAAGGGCAGATCGTTCGCGAAATTGATGCATTGGGAGGATACACCGGAATAGTAACTGACAGGACAACCCTTCAGTTCCGGATGCTCAACAAGTCCAAAGGTCCCGCGATGTGGAGTCCGAGGGCTCAGTGTGATAAAGTCCGTTTTTCTCAGGAGTGGAGAAATATTATCGAAAGTGCCTGTAAATTAGATATTTACATAGATATTTGCACTTCTTTCCTCTTCGAAGGATCGCGTATTTGCGGAGTCAAAACCCGCACTGGAGCAATTTTCCATTCTCGGGCCGTTATCCTGACTGCCGGAACTTTCCTGACCGGAAAGCTTTTCATCGGTAGGACTGAATTTGAAGGAGGAAGGATAGGGGAGATGTCTTCATATGGTCTTACCGAGCAGCTTGCCTCGCTAGGAATCAGCACCTTCAGGATGAAGACTGGAACCCCTCCCAGAATTGATTTCGACTCGGTCGATCTTTCCAAGGGAATAGTCCAAAGCGGTGATTCCATCCCTGACAAATTCTCTTTCCTGCCTGTTCTTTCCCGTGCCCAGGCCGGCCTTCAGCAAAGGGATTGTTATATCTTCCATACAAACGAAAAGGTCCACGACATCCTTCGTTCAGGCTTTAAGGATTCGCCTCTTTTCAACGGTTTGATCCACGGCAGGGGACCTCGCTATTGTCCTAGTATAGAAGATAAACTACGCACTTTTGCCGATAAGGATTCGCATCAGTTATTCCTTGAACCAGAAGGACTTAACACAAAAGAATACTATCTACAGGGGTTCTCTTCATCACTTCCTCTGGAAATCCAGCTAAGTGCCCTCAGGGCTATAGAAGGATTTGAAAATGTCCGCATTTTCAGACCCGCTTATGCAGTCGAATATGATTATTTCGACCCTGTCCAACTCTATGCTACTATGGAGTCCAAGGTGGTC
The DNA here is from genome assembly GCA_902779495.1 of uncultured Bacteroidia bacterium. Taxonomy (GTDB): domain Bacteria; phylum Bacteroidota; class Bacteroidia; order Bacteroidales; family UBA932; genus Cryptobacteroides. Next base: position 2,909 of record CACZBP010000018.1, on the reverse strand, counting down.
GAAAACCTTTATCTTGCCGGACAGGTGAACGGCACCACCGGTTATGAAGAAGCGGCCGCCCAAGGCATAATGGCCGGCATAAATGCCCATTTGAAACTGCACGATAAAGAGCCTTTGGTTCTCGCAAGAGACCAGGCTTATATCGGCGTTTTGATTGATGATCTTATCACTAAGGGCGTCGATGAACCCTATAGGATGTTCACATCCAGGGCTGAGTATCGCATTCTTTTGCGGCAGGACAATGCAGATTACCGCCTGACTTCCTTGTCCCATTCAATCGGCTTGGCCAGCGAAGAAAGGTATTCTTACACGATGAAGAAATACGATGCGGTTTCTTCCTTGATAGACTTCGCTGAAGACTCCAAACTAAAACCAGAAAGGATCAATGATTACCTTTCTTCTCATAACTCAGCGGAAATAGGGGAGACAAAACGCACAGTTGACATTGTGTCTCGTCCTGAGGTATCTTACAGCGATATTATCGATTTTGTTCCACGTGGAACAGTTTTATTAAATTCTTTATTCGCCGATTATCCTTATGATATTCAGCCTTTTATCCGTAAGGAATTTGTCGACGATGCTGAAATATCAATCAAATATAAGGGATATATCGATCGTGAAAAGGCTTTAGCAGACAAACTTTTACGCCTCGAGAAACTCTCCATTCCCGCGGACTTTGACTTTGATAAAGTCCAAGGTTTATCGATAGAATGCTGTCAGAAACTTAAAAAGTATAGGCCCGGAACTATTGCCCAGGCCTCCAGGATTTCAGGTGTTTCACCTGCTGATATTTCTGTTTTATTAGTTTACTTTGGAAGATAAATTTGTTCCACGTGGAACAAATTAGAGCTTCTGAAGTGCGGCTTTGATTATGTCTTCAACCTTTGCAGCGGGGTTCTGCTTCAGGATTGAAGGCATTACTTTATTAATGTTAGCCTTGGAGAATCCGAGCATTACAAGAGCTGTGGTCGCCTCGTCAGCAGCTGCATTTCCGCCCACTGCAAGTGGTAGGGACACATCACTTCCGGCGCCCTTGACAATCTTATCCTTAAGCTCTAAAATGAGCCTCTGGGCGCTCTTGAGGCCGATTCCTTTTACGCTTTTTATTCTGTGGACATCTTCCGCCAGGATGGCATTTCTAATTTCCTCATCAGTCAGAGATGACAGCATCATCCTTGCTGAGCCGACTCCGATTCCAGAGACACTTATCAGTAGTTTGAACAGTTCGCGCTCGTCTTTTGTGGCGAAGCCGTAGAATTGCTCGTCGTCTTCACGAAGGTAGTGGTAGAGGTAGACCTTGGCTGAGCCTTTTCCCTGCAGCGCTTCAAATGTCTGCAGCGAAATCAAAATGCTGAATCCTACACCGCCGCAATCCACGACCGCCTCAGTCGGCGTCAGTTCCTCAATAGTTCCTTTGATGTAATCAAACATACTCTAATAGATTAATACTGCAAAATTATCATTTTTTAGTCTTAAATGAAAGATTAGTTTAGTAAATTTGCATTCTGATATGATGAGTCCGCAGGAAATACGAAGCCACTTCAGCATTCTTTCCCGTAAGGTTTATGGGAAAGATCTGGTCTATTTCGACAATGCCGCCACTTCGCAGCGTCCAGAAGTTGTTCTGAAGCAGCAATTAACTCTGTCTCAAGAAGTTAACGCAAATATCCACCGTGCTGTCCACCGTCTCGCCCAAGAGGCCACGCAGGAATACGAAGCCACCAGGGATTATATAAAAGACTATATAGGAGCAGACAGCCGCGAGGAAATAGTATTCACCTCCGGCACGACTGCTTCCATCAACCTTGTTGCTTTCTCCTTCGGTGAGGCCTTCATTGGCAAAGGCGACGAGATAATAGTCACCGAAGCCGAGCACCATTCAAACATCGTCCCCTGGCAGATGCTCTGTCAGAGAAAGGGGGCTGTCCTCAAGGTCCTCCCTGTCGACGAAGACGGTTACCTGCGGATCGACCTTCTTGAGAGTCTGATAACTCCAAAGACCCGCCTGATGGCGGTTTCACATCTGTCCAACGTTCTCGGATTGGTCAATCCAGTGGCCAAGATTGCGCAAATTTGCCATTCTCACGGGGTTAAAATACTTGTTGACGGAGCGCAAGGTGTTGTGCATCAGGAAGTTAACGTTAAAAATCTGGGTGCCGACTTTTACGCCTTTTCCGGCCACAAAATTTTTGCGGCGACAGGAACGGGTGTCCTTTACGGGAAAAAGGAACTTTTGGACGCTATGCCGCCGTTTATGGGCGGAGGCGAGATGATCCAGACGGTCTCTTTCGAGAAGACGACCTATGCTCCTCTTCCCGCCAAGTTCGAAGCCGGCACCCAGAACATAAATTCCGTCCCGACCCTTAAGACCGCCCTTGAGTTCGCTAAGGAAATAGGTCAGGGCGAACTGCCCGCTCTGACGGAGTATCTTCTCGACTCATTCAGGAAAGATCCCCGTATCCGCCTCTTCGGCAACCCGAGGAACAAGGAAGACAAAGCTCCGGTTTTCTCCTTCGCGATGCAGGGGGCCCATCACGAAGACCTCGCCCTTATCCTCGACAAGATGGGCGTTGCCGTCCGCTCGGGCCAGATGTGCGCCGAGCCGCTGATGGACCGCTTCGGCGTGACCGGCATGGTCCGCGTGTCGCTGGCGCCATATAACACGATGACCGAGGCTGAATATTTCATCAAATGCCTGGACAGGGCAGCAAAAATGCTTGTGTAGATATGGAGAAAAGTTTACAGGAAATAAAGGAAGAAGTGGTTGAGTCGTTCTCAATGTATGAGGAATGGCTCGATAAATATGAATATATCATCGACCTCGGCAAGTCCCTGGAGCCCCTGCCCGAGGAGAAGAAAACGGAGGACAAACTCATCAAGGGCTGCCAGTCCAGGGTGTGGCTTGACAG
>CACZBP010000017.1 GCA_902779495.1 uncultured Bacteroidia bacterium | reverse complement strand
CAGCAAAAAAACGTCGCCGCAGATCAGATCCGCGACGACGTTGGAGCGGGTGACGAGGCTCGAACTCGCTACCTCCACCTTGGCAAGGTGGCGCTCTACCGGATGAGCTACACCCGCAGGGCCGGATATTATTATATCAGCTTTCTTCCGTTTGTCAAGGAGAAATCTCCGGTTCCGGCAAATTTTCCTCCGGCGGAAGCTCCGGCTCCAGCGGCGCCGGGGGAAGATCTGATCCCGGATTCTCCGAAGGAGGTTCCGATTCAGCGTCTTCCTGTTCCGTTGGCGTCTGCCCTCCGTTTGCGCCCGCTTCGGGCGTCTCGGCCGGATTCTGGACATCCGTCTGTCCGTTCTCCTGCGGTTCCGCCGGCGCAACCGGTCCGCTGCACACCGGATAGGCCTGCGTATCCCAGGAATAACCGCCCATCTCCGCATCCGTACGCAGACTGGGCTCCCGCATGCCGGCCTGCTCGTCGGCAAGCACGTCAACGTGCCAGGTGCCGGACTCCAGCTCCAGGATATTCCATTCATAGGGCTCGCCGTTCTTCATGCCGTGCACGACGGTGCACTTTACCATCGAGCGGTTGCACATGACGCCGAACACCTCCGCAAAGGCGCGGCTGTCGGCAATCCCTTCGCAGAGCAGGGCGTAAGCAGGCGTCTCGGAGGATTGAACAATATAGTCGTGGCGCTCGGTCAGGAAGGAATAGAGCAGGATCGCCCGCTCCAGATCGCTCTTCACAAAGCGGACATACCCGTAGGCGGAATTCATGATGGTGTTCACCGCGCTCTGCATAACCCGCAGCTCAGCCGGATCTCTGGGATAGGTGAAATCCAGCTCCACGATGCGCACGCTGCCGCTGTTTGGCACAACCTCCGCGCTGACGGTGGGCTTCGCCATGACCCTGGTGATATCCTGGGCGCTCAATTCGGCCACCATGGCGTCAAAATCCATCTGATCATAGCCGGAGATGCGCAGCAGCAGCCGCTCGGAACTCTCTGCCACTGCGGCGGCCACAGCGTTCCGCGTGCCGATCGAGCCGCGCACGGTCATGGCTTTGGCCAGTTCCGCGTGGCTGCGGCGATAGCGGATGCGGGGCTTGGGGAGAACCTCCGAGACCTGGGCTATCAGTCTCACACCGAGGTGGTCAAGCTGCAGAAAGAGGCGGCGGTGCTGCTGCTGCCACTGCGCAAGGAGCCGGAATATCGCGCCACGCTGCCGGGCAAACTCTTCGAGTACCTCGGGGCGCGAAGGCCCATCCTGGGCATAGGCCAGACCGACGGAGCGATGGCCAGGGTGCTCGCCGAAACGGCTTCCGGACGCACCTTCGAATGGACTGACGACAAAGGAATAAGACAATATATAGACTCCTGCTGGGAGAGTTTCAAGGCCGGAAAAATGGAGGTTCCACCCAGGGACATATCCCGTTATTCACGCCCCGCGACGGCCCGGCAGATGGCACAAATATTCGACAGCCTGATATGAAAAAGACCTACAAGAACATACTCGCCTACCTCGGTATAGTGGCGTTTTTCCTCGTGCTCGCATATGGGTTCACCCCCTGGGTGCTCGAGGGCAAGATAGTCGACCAGAGCGACATTTCCGGCTTCGTGGGGATGGCCAAGGAGACCAACGACTGGAACGGCGCCCATCCCGGTGACCGCACCGCCTGGACCAACTCGATGTTCGGCGGAATGCCCACCACAATGCTCACAGGCAACACCGCAGGCGACTGGACCAAGCCCATATATGACCTATTCCTCACCGGAAAACGCCCCGCCAGCTACCTGTTCATATCCCTTCTGGGAGCCTTCCTGCTGATGCTGGCCCTTGGGATGAACGGGCTGATTGCCGCCGGAGGCGCGGTGGCCGTGACCTTCTGCTCCTACAATATGCAGATCATCCAGGTGGGCCACAACGCCAAAATGCTGGCCCTGGCCTTCGCGCCGTGGGTGCTCGCGGGTGCGATATTCACCTACAAGAAAGCCCTCAAAGGCGACAGATGGCTGCCCGGCACGCTGCTCGGAGCCGCCCTCTTCGCTATGGCCCTGAACTTCCAGATAAAGGCCAACCACGTGCAGATAACCTATTACCTGGCAATAATTATCCTCTGCTACGTCCTGGCCCTTGCCATATGGATCCTCGCCTTCAAGGAAAACAGGAAGCTTTTCGGACGGTTCGCCGCGGCCTCGGCAGCGATGCTGCTCCTGGGCTCGATAGGCATAGCCACCAACGCCAACAGGCTGATTCCCACGTATTTATACACCCAGCAGACAATGCGCGGCGGCTCGGAGCTCAGCCAGGACGGCGGCGGCAAGAGCAAAGGCCTCGACCTGGCATATGCAACTTCGTGGTCATATGGCTGGGAGGAGCTCCCCAATATGATGATTCCGGACTACAACGGAGGCGCCTCGGCCACAGCCGTAAACCCCGACAAATCCGCGACCATCAAGCTCCTCAAGCAGGCAGGCCAGGGCAATCTCAAGCAGACCGCCAAGGCCCTTCCGATGTACTGGGGCCCCCAGCCCTTCACGGCCGGACCTATGTATATGGGCGCCATCACCATATTCCTCTTCCTGCTAGGCATGGGATTGTGCAAGGGCAAGGAACGCTGGTGGATGCTGGCTGCAACCGTCATTGGCATCCTTCTGGCCGTGGGCAACCACTTTATGCCCTTCACCGAATTCTGGTACTACCACGTCCCCTTCTACAACAAGTTCCGCTCGGTGTCTATGGCTCTGGTTATCTTGCAGTTAACCCTGCCGATGCTGGGCTTCCTGGCCCTGGACCGCATAGTCAAGGAACAATATGACAGGAAGGCTTTCCTGGGGTGGGGAACTATAGCCCTGGCCGTGACCGGCGGCTTCTGCCTGCTGGCGATGACGGGGCTCGGACGCAGCTTCACCGCGGCCTCCGACGCAGGCCAGCCGGACATCCTGGTGGACGCCTTCGTCTCCGACCGTATGATGCTGCTGCGCCAGGACGCCCTGATGGCCCTTGTGCTGATTGCAGTGACATATGCCCTCATCTACTGGGCCTATATGCCCAAGGACGCTGCCGCCGCAAAGAGCCGCAAGGTGGTGGCCGGAGTGGCCATATGCCTTCTGGTCGTTATGAATATGTTCGCCGTCGGAAAGAGGTACCTTAACAAGGACCATTTCGTCTCGCAGAGGCAGTTCGACGGACAGTTCAAGGAAAGGCCCGTGGACAAGGCCATACTCGCCGATCCCGACCCCGACTACCGCGTCCTGGACCTCACCGTGAACGTCTTCAACGACTCCCATCCGAGCTATTTCCACAAGAATATCGGAGGCTACAGCCCGGTGAAACTCCAACGCTATCAGGACCTTATAGACAAATACCTCGCAGGCGAAATAAACTCCGTCTACAAGACCGCCCGCGGAGCCTCGACCGTCTCCGAAATTCAGGCCGCGCTGCCCTCTCTGCCGGTGCTTTCAATGTTGAACGACAAGTACATAATCCTCGACGGCTCGGCCGCCCCGCTGGTCAATCCCGGCGCTCAGGGCCACGCTTGGTTCGTGGATGAAGGCGTGCGCGCAGCAACCCCCGACGAGGAAATAGCCCTGCTCGGAGGCATTGACCTTAAGTCTCAGGCCGTCATCGGCCCCGACTTCGCCCAGGTCGAAGTGCCCCAGGACGAGGAAGGCGACTCCTACATCAACCTCACCTGCTACGCCCCCAACGAGCTCCGTTACGAATATTCTGCCAGCAATGATAAGATGGTGGTTTTCAGTGAGATATATTATCCTCGCGGCTGGAAGGCCACCCTTGAGGACGGCACCCAGGTCGACCTGCTGAGGGCCAACTGGACGCTTCGTGCAGCCGTGCTCCCTGCCGGAGAGCACACCCTCACGATGCGATTTGAGCCGGAATCCTACCGGCTCAGCACACGCGTCTCCCGCGCTTCATCCATCAGCCTCCTCCTGCTGCTTTTGCTGGCTGCAGGAGGCGCTGTGGTCTGGGGCCGCAAAGAAGACGGCTCAGTCGTATAAGGCGGGCAGGTCCTTCTCCAGCAGGATATCCTCCTTCGAGGCGAAGGAGATGAAATCCGCTTCGCTGTAGCAGCCCTTGTAGGCGTTGAAATAGTGGCTCTGCGGAGGCAGGCCGCCGTTACGCCACACCAGCGCGAAAGACATTCCGGAACCCTTGATCGCAGGGTACAGGGCCTTTGTCCACCACTCCTTGTTGGTGTAGGAGGAATGCGCCGGATTGTTGTTCTCTATGCCGCACTCGGTCAGGGCGGCGAATTTCCCCTTTTCCGCGGCCATCTGCGCCACCAGCGGGCACAGGTAGGGCACCTCCTCGCTGAAGCGCCTGCCGTCGGAATCATATGCGTCCAGCCCGAGGATATCGACATATTCGTCGCCGGGCCAGAACTCGAGATAGATGTCACGGTAATCGCTGCGGGGGGACCATATGAAATGAATGGCGTCCGGGGAATATGCGAACAGAAGGTTATCCATCCCCCTGGTTTCCCGCAGATAATCCACGGTCATCTTCCACAGGGCCTTGAACTCCGAAGCGGTGCTGCTGCCCTTACCCCACCAGAAACCGTTGCCGGTGTGCTCGTGCCAAGGGCGAAAAATGAGCGGAACCCTCTGTCCGTCAGGAGTTTTGATGCTCCCAAGGAAATCCGCCACCCTGTCCAGCCAGCCGATGAACATATCGTGCTTGGCGCCGCCTGGAAGGATGGGCTTGATGGCCGGGGTGTTGTCCCAGGAATTGCCCATAGTCGCAGGGTTGGCGCAGTGCCAGGATATGGTGTTGACGGCGCCGCGCGCATATGCCGCCTCGATGTGCTTACGTATGGCGCCAAAATCCTCGCCGTCGATATTGCGTGGATGGTCCAGCTCGATTTCGGATATGTCCCAGCCGCACACGGCAGGATGGCTTCCGGTCAGATACTTCGTGTCCGAATTGAGGATGGACCCGTCATCCTCCCAGCGGCTGCCGCCGGAAAGGCCATATTCGGTCGGAATCTGGGCTCCGAACATAATCCCACTGGAGCGGAGCTCATCCATATTCTTATAGAGCTTCTGGGCCAGAGTCAGCTGCGGCGTGGCAGGGTCCTCGCTGGCGGGGTCTTCGCTGACGACCGCAGGCTGCTCCGAAGAAGGCTCCTCCGAGGGCTCCGTCACCTTCCCGGCCGTTCCCCCGCAAGCGCAGGAGAACAGAGCGAAAGCGGCGACAAAAGATAATGTCAAATTCTTGAGTCTCATTGCTTTGTAAGTGAAAGCCACATCGTCTCGGCGTTGAAACTGAGGTTGTAGGTACCGGAGGAGAAGCCCTTCGATCCGGGAAGGATCTGGGGAGGGTCACCTCCGTCGGTGTGGAAGGCCAGCTGGAAACCGGTGTTGTCGTAGCCCCCGTCCTTGTAGGTGTAGACATTGTTCCAATCGTCCTTTACGGTGTGCAGACGGAATCCGGAATTGCCTTCGTCTCCGAAGTCAAGGCTCAGCCCGGTGGCTGTGTAGACCTTGCCTTCTCCCTTGGTAAGGACATAGTCGTCAAGGAAGTTCCATCCTGTCATTCCTCCGACCAGATACAGCACTTCGGGAAGTGCGGGTTCAGTACCGCCGCCTCCCGACTGCTTGGATGCAGTCAGCCTCATAGTGTTGAGGTTGACGGTGATAAGGTAGGTGCCGACGGTATAATCCAGCCTGCCCAGGTAGACCTGGGTGTCGACGGCTCCGGTGCTTTCAATATATTCGGCTCCGTTTACGAGGACGATGCCGGAGGAAACGGGATTATCGAGGTCCATACCATACCAGGGACTCTGATAGTCGAGGCCTGAATAAATCTTGAATCCGTTCCACTCCTCCATTCCGGTGAAGGTTATGGTGCCGGAATAGGTGCCGTCGCCGGCTCCTTCGAGGACGAGGTCGTCAGAATATGTCCAGTTGGCCTTGAAGCATCCTCCAAGAAGATAAAGCTTTTCGGGGAACCCGGATGCCTCCTCCTTCAGGGTGAAGGTGGCAACCATAGCGGAGAAGTCCATCTTCACGTCATAGACGCCGTCGGCAAAGCCGAGCTTGCCGGGGTAGAACTGAGGGGCCTCGGAGTCCTCAACTTTCTGGATAGTGACCTTCTCCTTGGTGGCATCAGAACCCATAGCAAAGTAAGGGCTCCAGACTTCCTTGCCGATGAAGACCTTGAAGCCCAGAGGGTTAGCGTTGTCGCCAAAAGCCATACGCACGCCCTTTGCCTCATAGACCTTGTCGGACACCTTGTCCAGGGTGGTGGCTTCATCCCAGCCGCTCCACTTCCAGCTGAAGGATTCGCCCATCATATAGAGCTTGTCGGGAAGCGGTGTCTCGGGAAGGTCGCCCTTGCGTACTATGGTGACCAGCAGTTGGTTAAGGTCGACGGTTATGTCGTAGACGCCGTTGTTATATCCTGCCTGGGCAGGGAGGAACTGGTAGTCGCCGTCCTCGACGATGATGGCCTTGCCGAAGGCATCCTCCTTGGGATCCTGGCCCACGAAACGGGGGTCGTCGCCCTCGTTCTGCCCGCGGGAGAAGTAGAACTTGAAGCCCGCGTTGAGGCTTATGGGAAGGACCGTCAGAGGCACGTCGGCGGCCTTGTAGACGTTCTTGCCGTCATTGGGGAGGGCAAGCGCCTTGGAAAGATCCCAGGCATAAGGGGTTGCGACTCCGACCATATACAGGGCGGCAGGGCCGACGAAGGCCTCCTTGTAGGGAAGCACCTTGACTGTCACGCTGTTGGAAAGGACGGACTCGTAGGTGCCCTTGTCGGCGACGGCATACACTGCGAACACCACGTCCGCCTCGCCTTCGAGGCCGAGAGTGGCGCATATGTCATTGAGTTCCTTGCCCGTGAAAGACTTGTTCAGGGCCTTGCCAAGGCTGAAAGAGACGGGGTCGGTGAACATATCGACGCCGGTCTTGTTGGCATAGAGCGTATAGGAAACGGGCTCGGTGTCGCCCTCGCCCAGGCCGGAGGTCCAGCTCAGAGTGAGGACCGCCGTCGAAGCGTTCTCGTCGGAGAGGGTCACCTGTGCCTTGTCGGCGGTAAGCACGCTCGCCGAGAGGGTCTTCCCGGAGGGTTTATTGTCGCCGCCGGGTTCGACAGGCTGCGGGTTCTTCTTGCAGGCAAACAGCGCAAGCACCATGGACAGGGCGGCCAGAATGCGGGTTAATCTTTTCATATCCAATTATTTATTTGATTTTATATACAACGTAGAACAATTCCGTCGAGCTCCTCCACATATTGTCGTAGAAGCCATTCTGCGCGGGTTCCTTGCCGGCGTCCGGAAGGATGAAGCGGAAGGTGACGTTGTCGCCTTCGGTGCCGAATATCATAGTGGAGGTGATGTTGTTCTGGGTCAGGCGCATCTGTCCGGTGGTGAGGTCGAGTTTCCAGTCGCTCTTGCCGGGATGCAGCAGATGGCGAAGGCGCGGGTCCATATCGAGGGGCTCCTCGACCGAATAGGGCGGATACACGCCCCAGAAGTGGCCATATTCCCCGTCGGCGCCGGCGGTGTGTTCGAGCGTACCGGTGAGCATATTGTCCTGCATCTCGGGATTCATCGTTATGATGATGCGGTCGTCATATTCCGCAAGGCCGGTGGTGCCAAACTCGGAACCGCTCAGCTGGGTCGTCCAGGAGCCGTCTCCGGAGCCGCTAACCCTTTGGTTACAAGCAAGTTTACACTCAAGAATCTTCCATTCACCCACGTAGAAGGCGTCGTAGGTCTCAAGGTATATGAACCAGTCGAGGCTCTTGCCGGACTCGCTGGTGACCGTTATCTTGGCCTTGCGCTCGGGGTTGCTGAAATTGAGCGTGCCGCCCTTGGTCACGCTGGCGGTGGCGCCCGCCGAGACTACTATCCCTTCCACCGGAACGGCGGCATACGGGAAGTCCGCCCGGGCCATCACATAGACCGTGGCGCTGCATTCGTCCTCATCCCTCTCGATCACCGCAGTGCCGAGCTGCCCCTGGATCTTCAGTTCCAGTAGGGACATATCGCCCCGGGGAAGCACCTTGTCTATGGTCTTGACGCACGAGGCGGCCAGGAGGGCCGTGCAAAGCAATATGGTTAACTTTCTCATAGCGCTAAAAATTGTTTTGTGACGAAGGGACGTTGGGGTTGAGGTCCACTTCGCGCTGGGGGATGGGATAATAGGCGGCCTCGTCTTCGGTCATGCTGCCGGCCTCCTGGACGGTCTTGGTCACGGAGGCGGTCCTGCGCAGGTCGAACAGACGGTTGCCCTCGAAGGCGAGTTCACGCTTGCGCTCGTCGAGGACGGCCTTGCGGAAGTCGCCAAGGCTCAGGCCCGGGGTGAGGGGCGCGATGCCGGCACGGGAGCGGATGGCGTCCACGAGGGGATATCCCTCGGCCGGACCCGCCGCCTCGGCCAGCACCAGGGCTATGTCGGAGTACCTTATGAGGTAGGGCCTCGCGCTGGTCCTTTCGCCGATGAAGTCGGGGTCGACATACTTGGAAGTGAAATATCCCCGCACGGGAGAAGGGGTCACCTCTGCTCCGTACTGGTCGTATATGCTCCTGTGTATCAGTTCAGTACGGCGCTTGTCGGTGGGCAGGAAGGCATTCTCGACGAAGTCGTCGTTAAGCAGGAAGACGCCCCAGCCGTTGCCGTTGCCCTGCTGCAGGGTGCCGTCGGGGTACTTGATGAATATCGGCACGGAGCTGTTGTTGGGCAGGAACTGAAGGGGAATCTTCGTGTACATTCCCTCGTGGGTGCCGCTGCGGTCCGTGGACATAATGAATATGTGCTCGGGGCCGTCGGGGGCATAGACGTCATAGATATGCCGCAGGTCAGGGTCGAAGCCATATACGCCCGGGTAGTCGTTCACCACGTGGCGGGCCTGTTCGGCGGCGAGGGCATATGTCTTGTCCACGTCGAGGTCCATCTCCCGGAAGCCGGCAACGCCATATTCCTTGGAGGAAGCCATCGTCAGGTAGACCTTCGCAAGAAGGGCCTGGGCCGCGGCCTTGTCCACCCTGCCGAAGGATTTCGAGACGAGGAGCATCTCGGAGGCGTCCGTGCAGTCCTTGATGATTATGTCATATATCTCCCCTATGTCCTTCGCAAGCGGGGATGTCGTCTGCTCGAGGGAGGATATGGGCTTCAGCGTGACGGGGCACCTGCCGAAGGTGCGCACCAGGTTGAAATAGCTCCAGGCGCGGAGGAACTTGGCCTCCCCCACCACGCGGCTGACAACTGCCTCGGGCAGCTTCGAGGAGCCTATCTTGTCTATGACGATATTGGCCCTGTTGATGCCTATGTAGCAGTATTTGTAGTAATAATGCGTCAGCTCGGTGGAAGCGTTGACCGTCCAGTTTTCGAGCATATGGATGTCGCCCGGCTCGTCGGACTTGGGATACATATCGTCCGTGGGGATGTCTCCCACGTACCATATTCCACGCAGGTACTCGAGGTAGTTCAGGGCGTTGTAGGCATACATCAGGCCGCTCTCGGCGTCCTCTTCCGTGCGGTAGAAGTTGTCACCCGAATAGAATCCGTAGGGGGTCTCCTGCAGGGAGCAGGAGGCTGCCATCAATATTGCCGCCGCTGCGGCTGTGATTGCGGTTTTCCTTTTCATAACTCGTTAGAACTGAAGGTCGATGCCGAAGGTGAACTTGCGGAATTTCGGGTAGCCGCCCCAGTAGATGCCGTCCAGGCCGACCTCGGGGTCGTAGCCGTCGAAACGACTGAAAGTGAAGAGGTTATCCACGTTGCCATAGACCCTCACGGCGGAGAGCCACTTCTTTCCGACGGGAATTTCATAGGAGAGATTGACGTTCTGCACCCTCAGGAAGGAACCGTCCTGGATGAAATAGTCGGACAGGTAGTACTGCCTTATGCTGTTAAGGCTCGGGAAGTCGTTGGTGGGATTGTCCGGGGTCCAGCGCTTGGCCTTGACGCGGGGACTGTAGGTGTATCCGTTATAGAGCACGTCGGCGCCGAAGACTCCGTAGAGGAACACGCTCAGGGAGAGGTTCTTCCACGAGGCGCGAAGGTTGAGGCTGGCCGTGAAATCGGGGTTGGGGTCGCCTATTATGCACCTGTCCCTGGAGGTTATGGCGAAGTCGCCGTCCAGGTCGACATATTTCAGCTCGCCGGGCCTGTCGAGAAGGGCGCCGGAGTCGATGAATCCGGGATTCTGGCCCTCCTGGATGATGCCGTCCACGCGGTAGCCGTAGAATATGTTCATCGGCTGGCCTTCGGCGAGGATGCTGGCGTTCTGGTTGAACATCGATATGGCCGGGCCGGTGACCTCGTAGAGCATTCCCGTCCTTTCATCGGTGGACAGGCCGCTGGAGATGGCGTCGCCAAGGTGGAGGACACGGTTGCGGTTGGCCGAGAACACCACGCCGGCGGAGAAGGTCCAGTCGCGGGTGGATATGATGTCGCCGTCCACGGTGATTTCGAAGCCCTTGTTCTCCACGGTGCCGTCGTTCACCCAGATCTTGTCGTAGCTCGAGGACAGGGGAAGGTATTTCTCGCGGAGGAGGTTATATGTATTCTTATAATATATGTCCGCGGTGAACCTCAGGCGGCTGTTGAAGAAGGCCGCGTCCACGCCAAGGTCGGCCTGGGCGGTGGTCTCCCACTTAAGGTCAGGGTTCATTATTCCGCCCCAGACGAAATAGCGGTCGTTGGCGCCGGTGCGGGCCGCTTCATAGCCGGGGCCGATGACGGTCGTCCACTTTCCGTCGTGGTAGAACTTCTCGCTGCCGTAGCGGTCGAGGGTCTGGTAGGAGTTGATGCCCTGGTTGCCGGATATGCCGTAGCTCGCCCTCCACTTGAGCTCGCTGAGCCAGGTGGCGTTTTCCAGCCAGGGCTCCTTGTGCATCTTCCAGCTGAAGGCGCCGGAGGGGAAGAAACCCCACTTGTTGTTCTTTCCGAACTTGGTGGAGCCGTCGGCGCGCATCGTCAGGGTGAACAAGTACCTGTCTTTCAGCGAGTAATTGGCCCTGCCATAGAAGGACAGGAGCTTGGAGACGTAGTAGCCGTCGTTGTAGATCTGGCGAAGCGCAGGGTCGGATGCGTTCATATCCTCGTTGCGGAGGACGTCGTTGACGAAGCCGCGGGCGGTGGTGTAGAGGCCGCGGTTCTGCTCGTAGTCGAAGGAGTGGCCGCCCATCAGGATGAGGTGATGGTCGCCGAAGGTCCTGTCCCAGGTGACATATGTCTCGGAGAGGACGTCCTGGTAGCGGGTCATATTGACCTTGGCTATGCCGCCGTTGTCGAAGGCTTCCTGCGAGGTCGTCCTGGCGTAGTAGATGTCCTGGACGGAGTTCTTGAAGCGGTAGTCCAGCTGGGTGTGGAACTTCAGGCCCTTCAGGGGCTCCGAGTCGAGGGCGCCGGAGAGGAGGTAGTCCCTGCCGGAGGTCTTGTCCATCTTGTCCTCCAGGGCGACCAGCGGATGGGAGAAGTCGGTGGGGCCGGCTTTCCAGTAGGAGCCGTCTTCGGCATAGACCGGCCACAGGGGGTTGCGGCCATATTCGAGACCGTTGCAGACGTTGCGGCTGGTGATGGAAAAGACGTTGTAGGAGGAGAACAGCAGCGAGGGAAGGATCTTGTAGGTGTAGCCTATGTTGAGGTTCAGACGGTCGTAGTCGTCCTTCTTGTATATTCCCCTGTCACCGAAATAGTTGACGTTCAGGTTGAGGGAGGAGCGGGAGTTGGCGCTGTTCACCGAGACGGTGGTGCTGTTGGTGAGCGGGGTGCGAAGGCAAAGGTCCACCCAGTCGGTGTTGGCCCATTTGCCGTCCTGGATTTCCATCAGCGAAGGATAGTAGATGCCTCCTATGGTCTGGCCGATATAGACGGGGTTGAGGCCGGCGTTGGCCATTTCCTCGTTGGAGACCTGGGCCATCAGCATAGGGTCATACCATATGTCCACGGGGGCCGAGAGGGTGCTCACCACCGTCTGGTGCTTGACCGTGGCAGTGGTGTGGCCTTCGTCCGCCTTCTTTGTCGTGACAAGGATGACTCCGTTGGCGCCCCTGGAGCCGTAAATAGCTGAGGCTGAGGCATCTTTGAGAATCTCTATGGATTCAATGTCGGAAGTGTTGATCTGGGTGAGGGCTCCGGCGTCGCCCATAGGGAAGCCGTTGACGACCACCAGTGGGGTGTTGGAGCCGTTGATGGAGGAGTTTCCGCGGATGCGGATGGTGGAGCCGGCTCCGGGGTCCTGCGAGCTGTTGATGACCTGCAGACCGGCGGCACGGCCCTGGAGGAGGCCGTCCACGGAGGTTGCGGATATATCCGATATGGCTTCCATCTTCACGGAGGCCACCGAGCCGGTCAGGTCGCTCTTCTTCACGGCGCCGTAGCCTACGACCACCACGTCGTCGAGCACGTTGGCCGAGACCTGCATAGTGATTTCAATGGCGGAGTCGCCTTCGCCCAGGACGCGGTCTATGGTTTCGTAGCCCAGGAACCAGAATTCCAGAGTTTCGCCCGTGGACGCTTCCAGGGACCATTTTCCGTTTTCGTCCGAGATGGAGCCGCGCTGGCTGCCCTGGACGACGATGCTGACTCCTGTCATAGGCGTGCCGTCGAAATCATAGACGGTGCCGGTGACGGTCCGCCTCTGCTGCGCGCTGGCGAGCAGTGAGGCGAGAGCCGCAAGGAAGAGTAGCAATATTCTCTTATTCATTGTGCAGATATTTGCTGAGACAGACATAGGTTCCGGCAGTCCAGCCCATCATCGAAGGAGTGCCGTATTCGACACCTTCCGGCACGTTGCCGTCGGTGCAAGTGGTTTTCTCCCAGAGCTTTCCGGTCCGGGCAAAGAGGTTTTCCACGGCTGTGGTCCAGGAGGCGGCGAGGCGGCGGGCATCGTCGCGGCGGCCATAGCGGTCAAGGCCCTTGACGGCCATATACTGAAGTGGCGGCCAGCAGTTGGGGAATGACCACTGATATTTATATGGATATGCCGCATCCGCGCAGACTGCGAGTCCGGCGGGATATTCAAGTGCGGCCAGGGAGTTCACGACAGCCTGCGCCTTGTCTTCGTCGAGGGCTCCGGTGAACAGCAGGACGAACGGGGCTGCGCTCACGACATCGCTGCTGCGGCCGTTCACCCAGTCATAGTCGTAGAAGGCGCCGTCACTATATAAATATTTAATTATCAGTTCTTTCCTTTTTTGGGCGCGCTCCTGCCATAGGACCTCTTCTCCCCTGCCGATAATCTCGCTGAAGCGGGCCATCCGGGATTCCATCCCGTAGAGGAGGGCGTTCAGGTCCACCGGGCAGAAGTCTTCGCAGCGGCGGTCGAAACGGGGGTTGAAGTCCCAGCCGGATTCGCATTCGGCAACCCCGTGGCGGCTGAAGCGCTCGGTCTGTTCCTGCGACCAGCCTTTGGAGCGGAAGTCATCGCCGAGGCGCTTTCCCAGGGTGCCCACCATCTCCTTAAGGAGTTTCTCATCCGGCTCGCCGCCATAGCGGTTAAGGCCTGTGGGGGTGCTGCGCTGGAGCTGCCAGAAGGCATATTCCTTCTCCAGGGTCGGATAGGCCCTCCGGACGAAGGCGGTGTCGGAGGTGGCATCGAAGACCGCGGCGACCATCAGCGCGGCGAAAGGCGGCTGGGAACGGGAGAGGTACCAGATGCGGTTGCCGTTGGGCATAAAGCCATATTTATCAATAAGATACAGTATGTCTTCGGTGTTGTCGCGGGCTATCCCTATGCGGCCGTCGGCTATCAGGCCTTCGTTAGTGAAGAAGGTGTCCCAGTAGTAGAGCTCGTTGAACATCCCTTCGTCGCAGGGGACGGTGTAGGGCCTGGGAAGGCCGAGCAGGGAGTCCGGCGTGTCTTCGGGATGGACTCTCAGGGTCTTCTCCCAGGTGGCGGATATATACTCGCGCACCGCACGGCGTTTCTGCTGCGCGCCGTTGCAGGAGGCTATCACCAGAAGGGATGCGGCTGCCAGGAGGAGTCTACTTCGCATAATGGTACATATCGGGGAGATCCCTCTCCAGAAGCACGTCTTCCTTTGAGGCGAAGGTGATGAAGTCATCCTCGGAATAGCAGCCGCGCCAGGCGTTGAAATAATGGCTGCCTTCGGAGGGGAAACCGCCGTTGCGCCAGACAAGGGCGAAGGATATGCGTTCGCTGCCTATGACCTTGTAGAGCATACGGGTCCACCACTTCTTGTTGTAGTATTTCGATTCTTCGGGGTTGTTGTTCTCAAGTCCGGTCTCGGTCAGGGCGAATATCTTGGCGCGCTCGGCCGCTATCACATTGCCTAAACGGCACAGTTGCAGGCATTTATGGCCATAGTCGGCGCCGTCCCTGTCGTAGGCGTCAAGGCCGAGGATGTCCACATAGCCGTCGCCGGGCCAGTATTCCATATATGCATCGCGCGAGGAGATGTGGACCATATCCGGTGAGTAGGCGAAGATGAGGTTGTGGAGGCCTTTTTCGCCCCTTAAATAGTCCACCGTGAAGTGCCACAGGGCCACGAACTCGCTCTGGGAGGAGTTGCCCTTGCCCCACCAGAAGCCCGAGCCGGTGTGCTCGTGCCAGGGGCGGAATATCAGCGGAATCAGCTCACCCTCAGGGGTTTTCAGCGTCTGAATGAACTCAGCTACCCGGTCCAGCCAACCTTTGAACATATCGTGCTTGGCGCCGCCGGGGATGATGGCATAGACTGCGCGGGTGCCGTCCCAGGCATTGCCCATCGAGACGGGGTTGGTGCAGTGCCAGCATATGGTGTTGACCGCTCCCCTGCCATAGGCCGCGATGATGTGCTTGCGTATCACCTCGAACGGCTCGCCGTCGATGTTCTCCGTCTGGTCGGTCTCAAGGCCGGTGAAGTCCCAGCCGCAGACGGCGGGATGGCTGCCGGTGAGGAACTTGGTGTCGGAGTTGGAGGCGGTGCCGTCGTCCACCCACTTCTTGCCGCCGTCAAGGCCGTATTCGGTGGGAATCTGGGCGCCGAACATAGTGCCTTTGTCCATCAGGTCGATGAGGTTCTCATACAGGGCACGGGTCTGTGCGGTGGCTTCCTTGTCTGAAAGCGACGGCCTTTCGCGCACCGGGGTGACCGGCTGCTGGGGGTCCGCCTGCCCCTTGCAGGAGAGGGCGAGCAGCAGGATTGCCGCGCCCAAAATGCTGATATTGATAATACTGCGTCTCATACTCCGCAAAGATATGGGTTCTTTGTGCAGAATACAAGTACAAACAAATCAAAAACTGATACTTTTTTTGCAAAATCGATTCCACGCCCGCCAGAAGCCCGATTTCCCCCGGGTGCTATAGGAAGAGGTTGGTGATGAAGATGGTGATGATGACGATGGGGGCGATGTAGCGGATGAGGAAGACCGTAAGGCGGAAGGCCACTGGCCTGTGAAGGCCTCCTGAGGAGAGTTCGTCACGCAGGTCGTCCTTGGAGAGCTTCCAGCCGGCGAAGATGGTGAACAGGAAGCCGCCCAGGGTCATCAGGAAGTTGGCCGTGAGCTTGTCGCACAGCTCGAAGATGGTGCAGCCGAATATCTGCACATCGGCGAGCGGTCCGAAGGACAGAGAACACAGGGCGCCGAGCGTCCAGGTGAGCAGGAAAAGCAGCCCCACGGCGCTCCAGCGGCGCATTCCCTTCTCTTCCTCGAGGTAGGAAACACCAGTCTCCAGCATCGAAATCGACGAAGTCAGCGCCGACACCAGGATGGTCAGGAAGAACAGTATGGCAACCACGGCGCTGATTACCGGCGAGGCCTCTCCCATCTTGGCGAATATATAAGGCAGCGTCTCGAAAATGAGGCCGGGGCCTGCTCCGGGGGCGATTCCGGCGGCAAAGACGGCCGGCATAACGGCGAATCCGGCAAGCATCGCGAAGCCCATATCGGAGGCGGCCGTGCCTATACCGGAAGCCATCAGGTTCTCGCTCTTGGAGATATGCGAGGAATATGTCAGGATGGTGCCCACGCCAAGCGACAGGGAAAAGAAACTCTGCCCCATCGCATATGCCACGGTCTCCACCGTAATCTTCGAGAAATCAGGCTTTACCAGATAGGCTATTCCGGCCGAAGAGCCCGGCAGCGAAAGGGAATACACCAGGATCACCACAATAAGGATGAACAGCAGCGGCAGCGTTACCTTGGAGAACAGCTCTATGCCTTTCTTAACGCCGAAGCCCACGATAAGGGCGGTCAGCAGAAGGAATATGGTGTGGCACACCAGCGGGGCGACAGGCTTGGATATGAACGACCCGAACACGGCAGGAACGCTGTCCGCTCCCCCGCGTGAGAAGCTCAGAGTCAGCGACTTGACGAAATAGTCAACCGACCAGCCGCCCACTACGCTGTAGAAGGACAGGATGATAAGGGCGGAGATGATGGTGAGCAGGCCCATATATTTCCACTTCGTCCCGGGGGAGATCTTCGCCAGGGCGCCGAACGGCCCGAGGTGGGTCCTGCGGCCCAATATGCTTTCCGAAAGGAATATGGGTAGCGACAGGAAGAGGGTTGCCAGGATATATACGATAATGAAGGCGGCACCTCCGTGCTCGCCCACCATATAGGGGAATCTCCAGATGTTGCCGAGCCCTATGGCGGACCCGGCCATTGCCATTATTGCCGCTCCCCTGCTGCTGAATGTTTCTCGCTGTTGCACGGTGTCAAGTTCGCTGTTTTCTCGTACACTACGAACTCGAAGTCGAAACCGGTCTCGGGGTCAGTGTGGGTTTCGCTGACGTTGACTGGTGTCCAGACCGTGGGGTCGATCTCGGGGAAGAACACGTCGGCGTCTTTGACTTCGGTGTGTACGTGGGTTATGTATAATCTATCCATCTGCGGAAGCGCGGCCCGGTAGACCGAAGCGCCTCCGATTATAAAGCATTTGTCTTTTCCTGTGGCCTCTGCGGCGGCATATGCTTCCTCGAAAGAGTAGGCGCAGCGGACGCCGGGGATGTCCTCGAAACCGAGGTTGAGGACTATGTTCTCACGGCCGGGAAGGGGTCTCCCGATGGAGAAATAGGTGGCGCGGCCCATAATGACGGGATATCCGCGGGTGACAGCCTTGAAATACTGCAGGTCCTCGGAAATATGCCAGGGGAGGGCGTTCTTTATGCCTATTCCCCAGTTGTCTGCTACTGCTACTATGATGCACTTTTTCATACTGCTACCGGTGCCTTGATCGCGGGCCAGGGGTCGTAGCCCTCGAGGGTGAAATCTTCGTAGGTGAAGTCGAATATACTCTTTATGTCCTTGTTAATCAACATCTTCGGGAGGGGCCTTGGCTCGCGGGAGAGCTGCAGGTCCACTTGCTCGAGGTGGTTGAGGTAGAGGTGGGTGTCGCCCGTGGTGTGGATGAATTCACCGGGCTCGAGGCCGCACACCTGGGCTATCATCATCGTCAGGAGGGCATAGGATGCGATGTTGAAGGGGACGCCGAGGAAGGTGTCGGCGCTGCGCTGGTAGAGCTGGCAGGAGAGCTTGCCGCCGGCCACATAGAACTGGAAGAGGCAGTGGCAGGGCGGAAGGGCCATACTGTCCACCTCGCCCGGGTTCCAGGCGCTCACCAGCATCCTGCGGGAGTCGGGGTTGTCCTTTATGGTCTGGATGACATTGCTCAGCTGGTCTATCTTGCGTCCGTCGGGGGCGGGCCAGCTGCGCCACTGGTGGCCATACACCGGGCCGAGGTCGCCGTTTTCATCGGCCCACTCGTCCCATATGGTCACCCCGTGGTCCTTCAGGTACTTGATGTTGGTGTCTCCCGCGATGAACCACAGGAGCTCGTAAATAATTGATTTTAAATGGACTTTCTTGGTGGTCAGAAGCGGGAAACCTTTGCTCAGGTCGAAACGCATCTGATAGCCGAACACGCTCTTGGTGCCGACCCCGGTGCGGTCCGTCTTGACGACTCCGTTTTCCTTTATATGCCTCAGCAGGTCCAGATACTGTTTCATCGCACGGAGAATTGGAAGATGATGGCTTCCTCGAAGGTTTCACCGGGGCGCAGGACAGTGGTCGGGTAGTCTTTGTTGGGGCTGTCGGGGAAGTGCTGGCATTCTATTGCCACTGCGTCATAGTCGTGCCAGGTGCGGCCTTTGCCGTCGGGGCAGCCGGTGAGCCAGTTGCCGGTGTAGACCTGCACGCCGGGCTGGGTGGTATATACTTCCAGCAGACGGCCGCTTTCGGGGGCATACAGCTCCGCTGCCTGCTGGAGCTGGCCGGGCACGTAACCGTCTATCACCCAGCAGTTATCATAGCCTTTACCATACTTCAGGGCAGGGAAATCCGCCATCAGGTCGCGGCCTATGGGCTTGGGGTTCACGAAGTCCATAGGGGTGCCGGCGACGGGTTCGCTGTCGCCCAGCGGGATGAGGGTGTCGTCCGTGGGGAGATATTCGGAGGCGTTGAGGGTGAGGATATGGCCCTTGATGTCGCCCTGGCAGTTGAGGTT
>CACZBP010000016.1 GCA_902779495.1 uncultured Bacteroidia bacterium | reverse complement strand
ATACATGTTATGCAATCTGTGCCTTTCGCTCTGGCGAATGCACTTCTCTGCAGATGCGTGGTTTGCCATATGTGTATTTTTTATATTTTTGGTAGTGGGTAGGAGAATCGAACTCCTATTGCGGGAATGAAAATCCCGAGTACTAACCGTTATACGAACCCACCGGTTACCCTCAAAGGCGCAGTGGCCTAAACTAAGGGATTGCAAAGGTAGCTAATATTTTTCTTATGGCAAAATATTTTTCCACTTTTATGAAAGATTTCAATGCGAATCCCTGATGGGACGGGTGATTACGAACTCGCAGAAATCGTGATAGAGGTCGTTATCCTCCGCCACGGCAGATTCCTTAAGGTCCCTGACCGCCCATCCGCCCTGATAATATGCCATATTCTGGCTTTCCCAGGCTCCATACTTGCGGAAGGCGGACATATAGCTTCTCAGGCGATTCCCCTTTCCTACGGAGGCCAGCGCGTCCGAATCGAACTCCAACTCCATCGCAAGGCCGTGCTGGGCCGCTTCTGTGCAAGCCGTTGCCACACGGGATTCCGGCACGTCGTAGAAGAAGTAGTTGGGCTGGTAGTAGGCATAGTTGAAGCCGAAGGACTTCCACCGGGTGTAGCCTTCCGCGTGATAATAGGGAATCCAGTTAAGGCTGTAGCCCATATCGTTCACGTAGGAGGCAACCTGGCCGATCAGGTCGGAAGTGCTGCCGCAGTCTTCCGGGAGCCAGTAGAAACCGGTGAGTTCCAGATACTTGAAGTTCTTCTTCCCGAAACGGCTTATGACCGAATCGATGAACCACTTGCAGGCCTGGTTCCTGTGGGGAGTCAGGGAGAAATCCATCTGGGTGCCGTCCACTTCACCCCAATAGACAGAAGATGAGGAGGCGTCGCTCCAGCTCTCCCTCAATATGGGTTCCGGGATGCTCATAACGACCATCCTCTTGCGGGGCGGCTCGCCGAGCTGCTTGACGGATTTTTCCACGGCCGTCTCTATGGAGCTGAGCCCGGAGGTGGATGCGAAATAATAGTCCAGCAGCTTCTCCCAGTCAGCTTTGGTCGCCGAGGGAAGAGGCTCCCCGTCCCAGCTTCTGTAGCCGCTGGCAAAGCAGACAGAGCGGGTCTTGGATTCAGTCTTGAGCTCCAGCAGCAGGAAGCCGTCGAACAGCCAGTGCCACTTCCCGTCCCTGTCGACATAGCTCACATAATCCATCAGGCGGTCGCTGGTCCAGGTGTAGGGAGTCCTGGCCCTGTTGCCTCCGTAGAGAAGGACCATATCCGTGGGCGAGACAATCTCCCTACCGGGGTCTTCAGAGATGTCGGCAGGGTCGGCAGAAACATCGGACGGCTCCCCGGAGACATCCGCGGGGCTCTCCGAAGGCTCTTCCGAGGGCTCGGCGGACGGTTCGGCAGAAGGGACGACATACTTGTCCCTGTCCTTCAGGGCGTAATACTCTGCGGGCTTGTTACAGGCAACAGGACCCGCCAGGGCACAGATGGCCAGGGCGAGTCCTGCAATCCATATGGCTCTTACTGGAGCACCCATATCTGAAGTTCAGACATCGTGCACCAGAAGATGCGGCCATACCACCACTCGTTGGCTTCAGTCTGCTTGACGGCATAGAAGTTCTTGTCCAGGACGAAGCAGTAGTACTGGGCTTCTATGTATTCGGTGACCTTGTCCTGAGGAGGGTTCTTGCAGGCTTCCTTGTCAAGGAACAGCTCTGTATGGTCGCCGGTGAGGACAAGCTCCCAGGAAGAATTGCCTTCTTCCCAGGTCTCGGGCTCGCCGCTTCCTGTCCAGGCGAAGATCCTGAACTCGGCAGGCTCGTTGTTGGTGTTGGGCCAGTAGGGCCATATCATTATGGATGAAAGGATGGCGGGCTCGCTGATGTCGAACACGAACCAGTTGCCGTGGCCGTCGTGGGAATAAGCATCCATAGTCCATCCGAAATGCCTCCATTCCACTTCATCATATGCCTCGGCTTCGCTCATCCAGGTGTTGTCGAACAGGCAGGACATATACATATTGTCGGCGCCTTCGACCATATCGGCATCGCCGCCGACCCTGTAGACGGAGCATTTTTCGTAGCTCAGGAGCGTCTCGGCGCTGAAGCCGGCGTGGATGGTGTAGGTGAGGTCTTCCAGGCCGTTGTTCACGACGAAGGTGTAGTCATTGGTCAGGTCTATGGTCTT
This sequence comes from uncultured Bacteroidia bacterium, assembly GCA_902779495.1. Taxonomy (GTDB): domain Bacteria; phylum Bacteroidota; class Bacteroidia; order Bacteroidales; family UBA932; genus Cryptobacteroides. The sequence continues at coordinate 16,415 of CACZBP010000016.1, read as the reverse complement.
CTCCTCGAAGGAGTCTTTGCCGGGAGTCGCCCTTTCATCATAGACGATTGAAACCGCAACGGCAGTGACATCGGTTCCGGGGAGGAAAGTGATCTCGATCTTGTGATTCTCATTGTCGAGCTCCACGGTGCCGGATTTGGAACCAGCGGAGGCAGAAACTGACAGCAGCGGAGTCAGGGTCGCGACGGTCACCTCGGCGTGAATCGTGTATTCGACATCCTCGACGTTGTTGTTGATGGTGAACTTGTAGTCGCTCGTGAGGTCGAGGGTCTTGTCACCGGTGAAGGCATTGTCCTTGGGAGTGACATTGTCCTTGTACTCCAGATGGACGGTGATGGCCTTGATGTCAGATGTGGGATGGTCGAACTTGAAGGTAATGGTCCTCTTATCGTCATCGACGACACCATTGACAGTTGCCTCTCCGGAAGTGGCCTTGGCCACGGCGATAGGAGCCTTGACAGGATACTTGGGCAGTTCTGTAGGAAGTTCTGCCTTGGTGTCACAAGCGGTCCACGCGCAAAGGGCGCAAACTGCAAGGGAAATAGCTGTTAAAAGTCTGGTTTTCATATCTTTTAGTATTATCTGGTTTTACTGTTACCATCCCGGGTTCTGGACTAGCGCCGGGCTCTTTTCTATCTCGGTCTGAGGTATGGGGAAGAGATAGTAGGCATCCTTCCACACGCGGGTTTCAATGGCTCGTCTCGTGTAGAATTCAGGGGAGAAGAAGTTGTTGGTGGCAGGATTGCCGCAGGCATCACCGAAGGTGGTGAGGCCCCACACGCGGCCGCCGTCACCATAGACCCTGTCATCCTTGGCTCCGCCCGCATCGGGAGTGCCGGAAAGCAGACGGCGCCTGGTGGTGAAGTACCTGTCGCCTTCGAAGTTGAGTTCCACCTGCCTTTCCCGGATTATATACTTACGCTGGCTCTCCTTGTTGCCGGCAATCTCGGGATGGGTCACGAAGATGCTGGGAACGCCGGCCCTGGCACGGACCATATCCCAATACTTACGGATGTCCGGGGAGGTGGGGTCATATTCGTTGAGGGCCTCGATATAGTCCAGCAGCACGCCCGCGTAGCGGAAATATATGGACAAGTACTTGTCCGGCAGGTTGTTGTTGGTCGTGAAGTCGCAGGGGATGATGCGCTTCTGGGGGTAGAAGCCCGTGGAGGAATAGCTGTAGTTGTTCGTCGTGGAGTTGGCGACTCCGCCATAGTAGCATTCCAGCCTTCCATATCCGTCCTTCTGCCCTTCGGAGTTCCAGCCGTTGCGCATTTCGGCGTCGGTGGCCACCGTAAGGGTGATGCGGTGCTGGTAGTTGATGGAAGCGTAGAAACGGGCCTCGCGGCCGACGAACATATTGTAGTCGTTCTTCATATGGCCCCAGGCATTGAGGTTCTTCAGGTCCTCGATGAGCTTGATCCTGCCGCCCTCAGTCTTCTGGGCCTCTTCCGAGACGGTGATATGGGGGCCGTCGGCGGTTGCGAAGCCCGATTCCTTGTAGCCGGAGGCGGGATCCTCGATTCCATAGCCGTTCTCCATATAGAAAGCGTCCACAAGGCGCAGGGTCGGGGCGACACCACCCATACCGGCGGAACCCTTGTCGTTCACGGGGTTGCAGTGGATCATCCAGGCATAGCGGGGCTCGCCGTTGGAGAGATAATCGGCACGACCGTTGTCTATGCTGGCGAAGATGATCTCCTTGTTCCAGCCGTTGTTGAAAAGGTCGTAATAAGGCTTGTAGGGGTTATATCCGGCAGCGGTGACATCCTGGCCGGCCGTGTAGAGGCCCAACTCGTCGGGGTAGGATTCAGAAAGCTCTATCACCGCCTTGGCAGCGTCAGCAGCCTTCTTCCATTTGTTTTCGTCATATGCAGTATTGGCCAGCGGGGTGCCGTCCTTGTTGGTGAAGGAGGCATATGCCGCATTGCCGTTCCACTGCTCGGAGGCATCCAGCAGCAGGGCCTCGGCCTTGACGGTGCGGCAGGCAATACGGTCGGCACGTCCGTAGCCTGAAGGCTCGGCCGCCCAGGAGACCGGCAGAAGGGCCTCGGCCTCGTCCATCATCTGGCACACATATTCAATGCACTCGTCGAAGGGAGAGCGGGCCATATTGGCGAAATCAGCAGAATTGTCCATCCTTTCCTTGAGGAGAACCACCGGGCCATACTGCCGCAGAAGGAGGAAATAATAGAAGCCCCGCAGGAACTTGGTCTCACCCACATAACGGGATTTGAGGTCGTCGGAGAGTTCCTTGCAGTTGTCCACATTGTCTTCGAAGGTGAAGGTGGAACGTATGGCCTTGTAGTAAGTGCCCCACTTGACGTAGAAATCGGTGGAAGGCTCCCAGTTGCCAAGGTTTATGCCATAGGTGGGATAGACGGACCACAGGATATCGCACTCGTCGGCGCAGCCAAGCCAGGGGTCGCCCTGATGGAGATTGTCCTGAGGGAGGGCCGCATAACAGTTGGTCAGGTACTTGAGGACCTCGTTGCGGTTGGTCCACACCATCTCGTCCGTCTTCATATCATCCGGCTGCTTGTCCAGGAAGTTGCACCCGACCAGCGCAAGAGCGGCAAACAGGAAATATATTGTTCTTTTCATGGCAAATCTCATTTAGAAAGTCATCCTTGCTCCAATGTTGACCTTGCGGGCAAGCGGATAGTTGCTGCCGTTGCGCGAACCGGTCTCGGGGTCCCACATCTTCCAGGGTGAGAACAGCAGGAGGTTGGAGCCCACCAGGTATATCCTGACGCTCTGGCAGCCGAGTTTCTTAAGGAAACCGCCCTTGAAGGTGTAGCCGGCCTCGAGGTCGGACAGGCGGAGCAGGCTGCCGTCGTAGATGGTCCTTGTGGAAGTCTGCATATTGTTGGTGCTCGCCGTCGCCGAGAGCCTGGGATAGAAGGCGTCGGGGTTGGGATTCTCCACGCTCCAGCGGTCTAGGGCCTTCTCGAAGAGGTTGTTCTTGCCAACGCCGGTGGAGAAGGGGAAGAAGGTGCCGCCGAGGTAGTAGGTCACGTGGGCCTGGCCGCGGAAGAATATACCAAGGTCGAAGCCCTTCCAGAGGAACTGGGCGCCGAAGCCGTAGTTGACCTCCGGGACGCTGGAATAGCCTATGGCCACCTCATCGTGGAAGTCCACCACGCCGTCCTCGTTGTAGTCCAGGTACTTGACATCTCCGGGGCGCACGTCTCCGAATTTCTGCTGGGGCGAGGAGGCTATCTCCGCCTCGTCCTTGAAAAGGCCCAGGGCGACAAGGCCGAAGCACTGGCCGTAGGGCAGTCCGGTGCGCATACGCCAGGGGTCTTTGGGAGCCTCGTCATTCTCCAATATCGTATTACGGGCGAAGGAGAAGTTGCCATACAGGCGCGTGCCGACCTCGCCGAAGCGAAGGCTCAGCTCGCCCGTTCCCTCGAAACCGTGGTTGGTCATAATGCCCATATTGGCGAAAGGCAGGGAATTCAGACCTGCTATGGCAGGCATCGAGGAGCGCTGGATGAGGATGTCCCAGCGACGCTCGTGGAAGTAGTCGAAATCCAGCGACAGCCTGGAGCCGAACATCTTGATTTCCAAGCCTATATCCTTTTTCAGGCCTTTCTCCCAGGTGAGGTTTGAGACACCTTCCTGGGCCTCACCGGTTCCGAAGAACCAGGTGGCGGCGGGACCGAAGCGGTGGCCTCCCAGGCCGTCGCTCCAGGTGCTCAGGTAGGCAAACCTGCCGTTGCCGGCAAGCACATCGGAACCGACGAGGCCGATGGAACCGCGCAGCTTCAGATGGTTAATGAATTCTACACCCCACCAGGGCTCGTTGGAAACGACATAGCCGAGGGCTCCTGCGGGGAAGAATCCGAAGCGGTGACCTTTCTGGAAGTTCTCGGAGCCGTTGTAGCCCATATTGAACTCGGCGAAGTACCTGTCCGCAAAGGAATAGGCCACGCGGGCCGCGATGCCCTGCTTCCTGTAGGGAAGGGCATATATGGAGGTGCTGGCGGTGGAGGTTATGTAGTTGCGCTGGTAGTACATCGCCATAGCGTCCACCCTGTGGCGGTCGTCGAACACTCGGTCATAGTTGAACTGGGCCTTGAGCTCGTCGGCACGGTCGCCGTCGAAGACATATCCATAGCCGAGGAACTCGTCTCCGACATTGGTCTGGCTGAGGATATAGTTGCCGTCGTCCCCTATTCCGTTGATGGCATAGCGGGAAGCGTAACGGCGGCGGCTCTGGACGTTGGTCGTGTTGGCATCGTAGGAGAAGGATGCCGTGAAAGTGAGTCCCGGGGTAAGCATCGAGAGGTCCTGCTTAAGGAGTATCTGGCTCATTATCTGGGACTTGTAGGTCTTGTTGTAGCCGGAGGCGAAGAGGCGTTCGGCCGGGTTGGAATTGGCTGCCGTAAGACCTGCGCCCCAGCCCCACTGCATCACGCCGGACTCGTCAAGCCCGAGAGGGACCCTCACCGGAGTGGACACAGGGTCCTGGTCGTAGCACTCCGAGAAGAGCTCGCGTGAGACGGCGGCGAAGGAAGTCGTGCTGGTTATGGGGGCCGGCTGGTGGGCATCGGTCATATTCGCTCCTATCTCAAGGCTCAGGGTCGTGGAGGGGGTGATGGTCATATCCACGTTCGAGCGGAAGTTGTAGCGGGAGATATGGATATTGGAGCTGTAGTCCGTGTCTGGGTTGTCCTTGAGGTTGCCGTTGTCGTTGATGTAGGCTATCGTGACGTAGTACCTGGCCCTTTCGCCACCGCCCCTTACACTCACCGAGGCCTGGGCATTGGAGGAATACTTGGTGAATATGGTGTCGAACCAGTCCACGTTGGGATACATAAACGGATCCCTCCTCGAGGCCGTCATATCTATCTGTTCCTGGGAGAACATCTGATAGCCGGCCGCCTCGTTGGCAAGGCGCATATAATTCGCTCCGTCAATGAGTTTGGGCATATTGGTAAGGTTGGACACGCCGCCTTCGAGCTTTACCTCTATGACCGGCTTCTGGGCTATGCCGCGGCGGGTCGTGACGATGACCACGCCGTTGGCGGCACGCACGCCGTAGACGGCCGTTGCCGCAGCGTCCTTCAGCACGGATATGGTTTCGATTTCCTCTATGGCGAGGTCGGACATATCCCTTTCAACTCCGTCGACAAGGACGAGCGGCTTGCTGGAATTCAGGGACGAGATGCCCCGGATCCAGAATTCGGCATTGTCCACGCCCGGCTCGCCGGTGCGCTGGACAACCACCGTGCCCGCGACCTTTCCCGCGAGGGCGTTGGTCAGGTTACGCTGGGGAATCTGCATCTCGGTCTTGTCGATGGAGGATATGGCGCCGATGACGCTGACCCTCCTCTGCCGGCCCATACCCACTACGACCGCCTCCTCCATCTCCAGCGTGTCCTCGTCGAGGAACACGTTAAGGGTGAGGGACGGGGGGATGGGGTGGTTCTGGGTCTTGAATCCAAGGCAGGAGAATTCCACCGTGCCTCGGGTGTCGGGGATATCCAGGATATAATAGCCGTTGGCGTCCGTGATGGCGGAATAGCTGGTCTGGGGGATGTACACCGCCACTCCGGGAAGCGGCTTTCCGTCCCTGTCTAGGACCTTTCCCCTGACGGAGAGGGACTGGGCGGAAACGTCCAGCGGCAGTAAGAAGTTGAATAACAGCAGCATCAGGGTGCTGAGCCCACAGGTTAGCTGCTTAGCGTGAAGCTTAGTCATGTGGCCAGGAGTTTAAAACCAATCCAAAATTACACAAAAAAACTTGGATTAGCCACCCTGAGCCACTATTTTTTTTGTTCCGCCCGCTAATTCTGGGCCCACTCGAAGGAATATATTACCGATTCGACCTGGCGCAGATACTGCCTCTTGTCGAAGCGGGGGGCATAGACCCAGGCCTCGACAACTATTATCTCCTTCGCATCCGGACCATAGAAGGAATGGGACACGAAAGGACCGCCCATAAAGTCGTTGTGGACCTCCCAGAAGCCGCGGGTCTGGGCGAACTGACGGCCGCGGAAGCGGATGAACTCCACGGTGGGCTTGATGTAGTCGGCAGTGGTCATATAGGTCCCTGCGAACATTCCCGGGACATTGTCCTTCAGGGTCTGGTTGCGGTGGGCTATGATGTTGTCCACAGTGAAATTCTCGTTCTCAGAGGCGGGATATCTGTATATGAACACGCCCTGGGTGGAATACTGCTTCTCGTCGGCTATCCAGATGAAATCGTCGGTCTTCTTCTTGAGCTTGTAGCCGGAGGGGAAATGCGGCGAACCGCCCACCATCGCGCGCACGGCCTCGGCCAGGGAACGCTCCTCATAGAGCTTGGAGTTGGCTATCACCCTGTCCCTCTCGGCCTGCTCTATGGTCCCGAGGATCCTTTCCTGGTTCTCACCGAACAGGGCGCGGGCCTCGGCGGCATCGCGCGCGCTCAGCTGGATGACGCACTGGGGACGGGCCCAGACATCGGAGCGGTACAGCATACCGGGCTCGGAAAGATTCTTGTCGATGTTGAATATCACGATGTTGCGATGGATCTTGAAGAGGTCCGCAAAACCCGTCGGGGAGACGTTGGCAAGGTTGTAGAGGGGCTCTTTCTGGGCGAGATAGGGGCAGTCGCCTGCGAGCACGTCACGCACCTGGGAGCCCAGGTCGCCGTCCCAGTCCTCCTTGTCCATTACCACTATCACCTCGCCTGCCCTGCCGCTGACGTTGGGGAGCAGGGTCTTGCCGCCGGTCTTGCAGCCAACTGCGCCCAGCAGCACGGCCGCCATAAGAAGTATCTTTTTCATAATCATCGCAATAATCTCATTATATCGTTGCCGCACGCAAGGAACATAAGGCCGAATATGATGACCATTCCCACCATCTGGGCGACCATCAGGAACTTGTCGCCGGGCTTGCGGCCGGTTATCATCTCATAGAGGGTGAACAATATGTGCCCGCCATCCAGGGCAGGGATAGGCAGCAGGTTCATCACGCCGAGCATAATGGACAGGATGGCCAGAAGGTACATAAAGCGATACCAGTCCCAGGTGGCCGGGAAGGCCTGGCCTATGGCTATGAAGCTGCCCACCGACTTATAGGCCCCGGTGGAAGGCGTCGCGACCGTACGAAGGTCCTGCAGGTAGCCCCTGACGGACTCCCAGGTCATCCGCAGACCGGCGGGGATGGCGGTCAGGGCATTATATTTCTTCGTCTTAAGGCCGGGAATCTGGGCATATATGAGGGCACGTCCGAGGGAATCCGTGCGCATCGTCATCGAAAGCGTGTCGGTCCCGCGCACGACGGTGGCGGGAATCTCGGCATCGTGCAGCGAGCTGATGACGTTTCGCGAGTCCTGGACATATTTCACCTGAGTTCCGTTCACCGCAACTATCCGGTCTCCCCTGGCGAAGCCTGCGCCCCAGTTGGGAGAAACAGGAGGAATGGTGTCCACGACGAAAGGCACGGCCACTGAGAACATATCCGGGTCGTTGAGCATCTGGCCGGTGCGGCTGGCGTCTATATAGATATGAAGCGTGTCGGCTCCGCGCAGCACCGTCACCTTGCTCACCCTGCGGCGGACAATGTCGGCCGCCAGCATCGAGAAATTCTCCGGGACGTAGTCGTCGAGGGCGAGGATGCGGTCGCCGGTGCGGAAGCCCATATCGTAGGAGAGTTCGTCCGTATATATCTCATTCTCAGCGTTGGACAGATAGCTCTCGCCCCATATGCCGAGGATGGCGATGAAGAAGACTATCGCGAGGATGAAGTTGAAAAGCACGCCGCCGGCCATAACGAAAAGCCTCTGCCAGGCAGGTTTGCTGCGGAACTCCCAGGGCTGGGGGTCGTGGGAAAGGTATTCCGTGTCCATCGACTCGTCCACCATCCCGTTTATCTTGCAGTAGCCGCCCAGCGGCAGCCAGCCTATGCCATATTCGGTCTCGCTGTTCTTCAAGCGGGGGAAGAGGCGGGAGAACCAGCCTTCCTTGGTGCTCAGCAGCTTGAAGCCGCCGGCATCGAAGAACATAAAGAACTTGTCGACCCTGATTCCGAAAAGCTTGGCGAAGGTGAAATGCCCCAGCTCGTGGAAGAGGATGAGGATGGCAAGGACCAGGATGACCTGCAGTGTCTTGACAAGCGCTACCATAGTTTCTCCTTTGCTTTTGCATATGCCTCCCCGTTGGTGGCGAGGATGTCGTCAAGGGAAGGCTTGGCTATGAAGGATGTCTCAGCCATTGCCTCTTCGATGATTCGTGATATGTCGTAGAAAGACGCTTTGCCGGCGAGGTAGGCAGCGACGGCGGCTTCATTGGCCGCATTCATCGCGCAGGGGATGTTGCCGCCGCGGCTTATGGCTTCGAAAGCGAGGCCAAGGCAGGGGAAGCGGTCGAAGTCCGGTTTCTCGAAAGTCAGGCTGCCAAGGGCCGCGAAGTCCAGTTTCACATTGTCCAGCGGCAGCCTTTCCGGGAAGGAAAGGGCGAACTGGATGGGCTCACGCATATCCGGATGGCCCATCTGGGCCAGCACGGCGCCGTCCTCGAACTCCACCATCGAGTGAATGATCGACTGGGGATGGACGACAATGGATATATCCTGGGGGGCAGTGCCGAAAAGCCAGCGGGCCTCTATCATCTCGAAGCCCTTGTTCATCATCGTGGCTGAATCTATTGTGATCTTGGCGCCCATATTCCAGCGGGGATGCTTGAGGGCCTGCTCATAGGTCGCAGCCGCTATCTGCTCCTTCGTCCAGGTGCGGAACGGGCCTCCGGAGGCCGTCAGGTGGATCTTGCGGACCTTGTTGCCGGCCGCGCCCATAAGGCACTGGAATATGGCCGAGGGCTCGGAGTCCACCGGAAGGATGGGCACTTCGTGCTTACGAGCGAGGTCCATCACCACGGAGCCGCCTGCCACAAGGGTCTCCTTGTTGGCCAGGGCTATGGGCTTGCCGGCCTTGATGGCAGCCACAGTGGGACGGAGGCCGCTGAAACCCACCATCGAGGTGAGGACCATATCGATGCTGTCCGAGACCACCAGGTCGCACACCGAGTCCATCCCGGCGAAGACCTTGGTGTCCGTCAGCGAGGCGGCGAGGCCGTCATAGAGGGTCTCGTTGCATATGACCACATTGTTGGCGTCGAACTCCCTGGCCTGGGCGGCGAGCAGCTCGGCATTGTTATTGGCAGTTAGGAGCTCCACCTCGAACAGGTCCCTGTGAAGGCGGACCACGTCAAGGGCCTGCCTGCCTATGGACCCGGTGGAACCGAGTATAGCTATCCTTCTCTTTTCCATCAGAAAGTAATGTATTTTGCAGGATCGACAGCCTCTCCCCTGTACCACAGCTCGAAGTGCAGGTGGTTCTCCTGCGACTCGAGCCCGGCGTTGCCCACAAGGGCCACGGAGGCACCGGCAGACACTTTGTCGCCCTCTTTCTTAAGCAGTTTCTGGTTATGGCGGTAGACCGATATCACGTCGTCGGAGTGCTGGATGATGATGGTATATCCTTCATCGTCGCTCCACAGGGCGCTCACAACCGTGCCGGCAAGCACCGACATCACCACCGAGCCGCTCGGTGCGCTGATGTCTATGCCGGGATGCTCTATGGCATCGAACGGGGTGGCCACTACACCCTTCAGGGGGGTGAAGAAATGCATTCCCTCGATGGGCAGATGCCTGGCCGTCGAGGTGGAAAGGCCGAACTTCTCACCCTCGCGCACGGTCTGACGCAGGGTGGAATCCTGCTGGGCGAGATATTCCCGGCTGAATGCTTCGACATCTTCGGCGTGGGCGTTGCGCACCAGGGAGTCTATCCTCACGGGGTCCTTCCCTTCCATCACCTTGAGGAGGTTCTCGCTGTAGAATTCCCAGCGGATTATGACGTTCTCCAGGGAGTCTATCCGCACGGCGTTCTGGACGGCGGCGCGGCGGGTGTGCTCGTCCGGATAGCCCGGGATGAAGGACTTCAGGGGGGTGAGGGCAAAGACCGCGAAAGCTCCGACAAGGAGCACGGTGATTATGGATATGACCGTCAGGAAGAAGGTCCAGCGCGTGAAACGCAAGGTCCAAATATGCCTGTGGGTCGTGTCGTCCACAAGCGATAAGCGGAACTTCTCCGTCCTGGGTTCTTTATTGGGTCTGTTGTTTCTTGACATAGTTTTTGCTAACTTTGCAGTCTCAATGGACAGGCTTTTAGGCATAGATTTCGGAAGGAAGCGGACGGGGCTCGCTGCAAGCGACCCGCTCGGCATCTTCGCGTCTCCGCTGGAAACCGTCCATTCTGCAAAGTTAATAGATTATATCAAAAATTATGCTCAATCCGAGAGGATAATCCGTTTTGTGGTCGGATATCCGCGCAATCTTGACGGAAGACCCTCCGAGGCTGCGGCCGACGTGGATGTTTTCCTCAAGCAGCTCGCGAAGGCCTTCCCCCAGATTCCCGTCACGCTGGAGGATGAACGCTTCACCTCCGTCCTTGCCCACAGGGCTATGATCGACGGCGGGATGAAGGCTTCCCAGCGAAGGGACAAGGCCTCGGTGGACAAGATCAGCGCCGCTATTATCCTCCAGAGCTACTTGGACAGAACTTCCAGACAATGATACAGCCGATATATCTTTATGGCTCAGAAGTCCTCCGCAGGAAGGCCGAGCCGATGGACCTTGGTGACACACAGGCGATTAAGGACCTGGTGCAGGACCTCAAGGACACACTCAAGCACGCTGACGGATGCGGTCTTGCCGCACCCCAGATAGGCGTGAGCAAGCGGGTGGTGATAGTGGACGGCTCCGAACTCACGGAGACATATGACTACCTGAAGGACTTCCGCCGCACCCTGATAAACCCGGTGATAACGGCCGTCAGCGAAAAGCAGTGCGAATACAACGAAGGCTGCCTGAGCATCCCCGGCATCTATGCCGACGTGCGAAGGCCTGCCACAGTGACAGTGGAGTATTATGACGAGTCACTCCAGAAGGTCACCGAGACCTTCGACAAGTTCGCGGCCAGGATGGTCCAGCACGAGCTGTCCCACCTCGAAGGCGACGTCTTCACCGACCACGTCGCCCCCATCCGCCGCAAGATGCTCTCCAAGAAGCTCCAGAACATCGCCCACGGCAAGGTCCAGGCCCGCTACAACACCAAGCTGCGCTAGCCTGAACTACATCGCGTCAATCCGGACATCCACGTTCCCGGCGTGCCCCTCGAGCCTTATGGTGTCGTAGGGTGAATCGGGGAAGACGAGGTTGGTCATCACGTAGGTTCCCCCGTCCACGAACAGTTCTACGCTGTATTTGTCTACCAGCAGGCGAAGGTCCGCATCTCCCTTCGGAAGGGCGCAGAAGGTTTCTGAGGGGAAGTCATTGTGGAAGTCTGTCCGGCCGGAATCCTTCCTGTTGAAAATCACCCTCTTTCCGGAGTAATCGACGGTAACGACGCACCGCTGTCCCTCTTCATTTTCCAGGCTTATTCCCACGGTGTCGCCTTTGGGATCGCTGATGCCGAGCCGGATTTCATAAGCCTGTTCGCTGCGGAACCTGAAAGTCTTATCCCCGTCCAGGCTGAATTCCTTTTCCAGAAGTTTCCTGCCACGGGCAGCCGTGACTTCCGGGGATGGGGCCGATGCGAGCAGACAGCCGCCATCTTCGGAAGGCACTAGCGACAGATCCCTGGGATAGCTCATCATATTCCTCCAGGAGCCTGTCGGAATGTTATTGGCATACTGCCAGTTGCTCATCCAGGCCAGCGCAACGCGTCTTCCATCGGGAGCGTCGTTCCAGGTGACGGTGGCATAATGGTCCTTGCCATAGTCCATCCACCTGGTGGGAACCGGCTCGTCGGGGATGAATGTCCGGCCGTCGAACTCGCCGATAAAATACTGGGTGGCGCTGCCCCCGAAGATGCCTCCCGGGTTGATATTCACCAAAAGCACGCTCTTGCGCCCTCCATCGGGAGTATCCAGTTCGAACAGGTCGGGGCATTCCCAGAGCCCGCCGTGAGCACCATAAGACTCACCGAAGCGGCCGCGGAATTCCCAGTCCTTAAGATTCGGAGAGCCGTAGAAACGTATCTCCTGCCCGGAGGCGACCGACATTATCCACTCCCCCGCCCTGTCGTTCCACGACACTTTCGGGTCGCGGAAATCAGGGATATCAGCTTCCAGCACGGGATTGCCGGCCCATTTGGTGAACGTACGTCCGTCATCGGTGCTGTATGCTATGCACTGTTTCTGGTAGTGCGGATCCTCGTGGTTTATGGTGTATATCGCTATGATGGCATCTTTTCCGAAGCCGGCAGTGTTGTCGTGATCCACCACTGCGGAGCCGCTGAAGATGGCGCCCATCTCGTCCGGGCAAAGGGCCAGGGGAAGATGCTCCCAGTGGATTAAATCGGTGCTTACCGCGTGTCCCCAGTGCATCGGGCCCCAGTGGACATCGTCCGGGTAGGCCTGGTAGAAAAGATGCCATTCGCCGTTTTTCCACACCAGGCCGTTCGGATCGTTCATCCATCCTACCGGGGGAGTGAAATGGTTCTTCGGTCTGTTGTCCCGGGCTGGTTGGCTGCAAGCGACAAGGATAGACAGCAGCAACAGTGTTATTCTTTTCATATGGTCCGTTCTTTTTCACAAAAATAGGAAATATTTAAATATTGTTGTACTTTTGTATGATTTTAACCTAAACGAGTATATTATGGGAGCATTTCACGCCTACGACATCCGCGGCATCTACAATGTGGATTTCGACAAATACACGGTCTATAAGGTGGGCTATTTCCTGCCGTCACTGCTGGACACCGACAAGGTCCTGGTCGGAAGGGACTGCAGGGTCTCTTCGCCCGAGATTCACGAGTGGCTCATAAAGGGCATCACCGACGCCGGTGCGGACGTATATGACATCGGCCTCAGCACCACCCCTATGGTGTACTTCGGCACTGCCAACTACGGCTTCAAGGCCTCCGTGCAGATAACCGCCTCCCATAACTCCAAGGAATACAACGGCCTGAAGGTGTCCCGCGAAAACGCCCTCCCCGTCGGCCTGGAGACCGGCCTTGGCGAGATAAAGAAATGGATAGATGAAGAAAGGCCCATCATCCCCGCAGCGAAGAAAGGCTCCGTGCACGAAAAGGATATCCACCAGGACTACCTCAACTTCCAGCTCGGCTACAAAGGCGACTTCTCCGACCTCAAGCTCGCCTTCGACCTTTCCAACGGAATGGCCAATCTCTATGCCAAGGAAATCTTCGGCGACGCCCCTGCATATATAGGCGACGAGATGGACGGCACCTTCCCCAACCACGAGCCCAACCCTCTGGTCCACAAGAATGTAGTGGCCCTCGAGGAGCTTGTGAAGAAGACCGGCTCCGACATAGGAGTCATCTATGACGGCGACGCCGACCGCGTTATGTTCGTCGACGAGAAGGGCCACTTCATCGCCCCCGACCTGATGATTGCCGCCCTCGGCCACTATTTCACCCTTGAAAGGGGCGAAACCGGAATAGTCCTCCAGGACATCCGTTCCTCCAAGGCAATCACCGAATATCTCGCCCCTATGGGCAACAGCGTCCACACCTGGAAGGTGGGCCGAGCCAATGCCGCCCTCAAGCTCCGCGAGCTGAACGGCCTGTGGGGCGGAGAGCTTGCCGGCCACTACTACTTCCGTGACTTCTTCTACTCAGACAGCGGCATCCTGGCCTCCCTGCTGGTGCTCCGCGTGGTCGCCGCCTGCAAGCGTAAGGGTGTGACCATCAGCCAGCTGATCGGCAAGATAGCCAAGTACGAGAACTCCGGCGAAATCAACTTCCGCGTCGAGGACAAGAAGGGCGCTATGGACTACATCCGCCAGTACTTCACCACCGAGGAGACCCCCACCGCCATTATGGACTTCGACGGCTACAGGGTGGAATTCCCCCAGTGGTGGTTCAATATCCGTCCTTCCAACACGGAGCCCTACCTCCGCTTCCTGTGCGAGGCGTCGTCCCGCACCCTGCTGGAGGAAAAGATAGCCAAGGTTAAAGACATATTGTTCACGAAGTTCGGAGCGTCGCTGTAGATGAGGAGCTGGGGTAAGATAGTGGCGGCCGTCCTGGCCGCAGTGGTGCTGTGCGCCCCCTCCGAGGGGCAGACGCTGAAGTCCAAGAAGAAAGCGGAACTGCTCATCCCGCGGGTCCACCGCGAGAGCGTGCCCTCGCTGGAGAAATCCGGCAAGGCCATCGACACCATAGACACAGCCAACCCCTCCATAAAGATAGTCCTCTACGCCGACAACACCTGGAAATACTGGCGCGCCCCTGAGGATATCCTCCAGACCAAAGCCTTCTCCGAGTACTGGGACACGACCGTCCCCAACCCCTACCAGGTGTCCCTTTCCGACCTCCCTGCCAAGATCAATATCTGGGTGGTCGACACGCTGAGCAACTACCGCTGCCCCAACAAGACCAAGGTGTATTCCAAGTTCGGCATTCGCCATCGCCGCCGCCATCAGGGCGTGGACCTTCCGCTCCACACGGGCGACCCGGTCTATGCCGCCTTCTCCGGCAAGGTGCGCCTCTCCCGCTATATGCGCGGCTATGGCAACGTCATCATCATCCGCCACGAAAACGGCCTCGAGACCTTCTATGCCCACCTGAGCAAACGCATAGTCGACTCGGACGACTGGGTCAATGCCGGAGACATAATCGGCCTCGGAGGCTCCTCCGGCCGCTCTTCCGGCCCGCACCTCCACTTCGAGACGCGCTACCGCGGCTATGCCTTCGACCCCCAGTGGCTGATTGATTTCGAGACGGGCACCCTTCGCCACCGGCTTTTCGTCCTGCAGAAAAAGCACCTCGACGCCGGCAGCAAATATGTCCCCGAATCCGAGGACGAAGAAGAGGACATCTATGAAGGCGACACCCGCGACTATGCCGTGGCCGACTCCGTCGCCGCCGTCAAGAAAGCGGAGGAGGAGCGTGCCGCCGCCGAAGCCGCCAAAGCCGTCTGGCACACCGTCAAGAGCGGCGACTCCCTCTACGGCCTCGCCCGCAAGAACCACACCTCGGTGAAGGCCATCTGCGCCCTCAACCCGGGCCTCACAGAAAAATCCACCCTCCGCATCGGCAGGAAGATCCGCATCAAATAAGCGTCCGCGGTGACGGCTTACTCCGAGCCGGATATGCAGCACCTCATCCAGGCCACACTGCGCATATCGTCCCAAAAAGAGGGACGTAACCCGCAATTTCAGCCTTTTTTGCAAGTTACGTCCCATTTTTCGGGACGATGTCTGCACCTACGCCGACGAATATCTGAATGCAGGTAATCAAGGCCGATTCCTGGAAGTGGTGGAGAAACTCACCGACAAGTACGAGTACTTCCGCTAATAACAAACATTTTGAGATTCCATACACAATTTGTGAAAAACATTTTGAGATTCCGTCAAAATGGCCTATTATTGCATCTGAACAGTAATTAAAATGTGAGGAAATGTGTAGGACCGTATTAACTTGCTACATTGAATCTAATTGCATCGAGAGTCTGATATCTTTCGCGGATTCAGAATATGTTATGTCAAGATCAAAAAATGGATTGTCAAACGAGATTAGTCCAAGAGAGTGACATTATAGGTTATTGCTTCATTCCACTTCATCAAGGTTATTCAATACAGACTGTTTAGCCATTCGAATGCTGAGATTTCTTGGCCCTCCTCTAATTCTGAAGAAAGAGCTGAATAAGTATAACCTTAGTGTTGTCTTTGCGTTCCATATAAAAGATATTGGGCCAGATGATTCTGTCCCGTCTCCCGGTTTCAATTCTGCTTTTTTGTCTTTTTCAGAAATAATAAAGCCGAAGATCGAAATCCGCATTAGTGCAAATGTTATCGAAGAAATTGAGAATAATACCTGTAAATTATTCTTTCATATTCATTCTACAAAAGAAATGAATATTTCGATTATAAATGCAATCACTGGAACAAAACCATCTCTGTATTTTGGGAAAGGTGATTGTTTCCCTGGAGGACACAAGATTCAGGATTATTACTGCTGGAGTGCTGAGGAAGAGTCGGATGACGGAACTCCAGACAAATCGATTAAAGCAATAATGGATAGGATTAAAAATCCAAAAGAGCTTGGGGCATATTGTAAAAAGAACAAGCTACGTACGCATATTGTTATATATTATGGTGGTATATATTCTAGAAATATTGAGTTCAGTATCTATCCTGAATTCCTTCATTTTTGCCATGTCTTGAATCTTTTGTATTTAGATTTCGACTTTTTGATATAGTATATTTTCAGCTCCAAACAATGAGAATAACGGAACTGACGCAACAGAATGACCTTGTTTTGCATCTTTACAATATACAATCATTACCAAGATAACTATCTTATGAATAGGACAATTGTCGGTGATATCTTTATCGTTAGAACGGATGTAGGTATACGTTTCTTTCAATTTATTGGAAAAGATAAATGCTTATTA
>CACZBP010000015.1 GCA_902779495.1 uncultured Bacteroidia bacterium | reverse complement strand
TTCCTGAAGCAGGATACGAAGTCGATACAAGTTGCATCACCATCAGTGGTGTTCAAGGAACAGATTGGAACAGTTTAAAAGACACCGCTGGTACAGAATATACCGTTGGTGAAGGCGACGCAGCTCAAAAAGTTTCTTCTGAAAATACTTTCCGTTTTTGATCGTGAATGCCAGGCGCTCAAGGGCATCCTTGCATCTGACGTCTTCCTCAGGCTTGTACTTCATCCTCCCGAGCTCCAGGAAGACGAAATGAAGAGCGTCGGTCATATTCTCATCGGCCCGCACATTCCTTATCGCATAGTGGCTCACAAGGCCACGGTCAAGGGCAGCAGCGCTGCTGTGCTTGAGGCTGAAGTTCAATATGCTCACCACATAGACCGGTTTCAGCCGGTAATCGGCAATCTCATTGTCCTTGCTCTTTTTCTTCTTTCCCCTCCTAGCCTGCATCTCCTCCAGAGGCGTCATCAGCTGCTCCCTCAAAAGGAATGTCGAGTAGTAGAGGACCCTGTCCTGGAAGGACGACTTCTTCTCCACCTGCATCTCCACGACAAAGCTCTCATCCCCGGCCCTGCATTCGAGGTCAAATATAGATTTTTTCTCCGAAAGAAACAAGCCCGGGTGTTCCTTATCTACATATTTGATGTCAGTGATGTGCTTTTCAGGCAAGAGCACTCCGAGGAGGTTCAGCATATTCTCACGTCCGTGCTCTGCTCCAAAGGAGATCTTGAAGGCTGTATCGAGCATCACATTTGCAAATGGCTGGCTCGGCAGAAGGGTAGTTTCGGTTGTGTCCATGACCTCTAATTTTTTGGTCAGGGCACAAAAGTATAGCAATTATTCCGGAAAAAGAAAGGGGTGTGGTTCGTACTCGCACAAAAAGTTTAAAAAAGCACGAATCTTATCTCGCGTTTTACGAATAAAAAATTATTGTGGAAAAAAGTAGGCTGACCTAAGTCAACTTGACTTCCGGTCAGCCTCTTTTGCGATGTAATACCATTACTACTTGTAGTAGCTGATTATTGCGTTATTGATGCTGGCATTGGACTTACCGCAGACCTTGACACCGGAATATCCTGCAAGATTATACGTATAATACCGGTAATTGTCTAACTTCAATTCCGTTGACTCCGCTGCAGTGCCGGTCAACAAAGTCTCTGTGGGCCGCAGATTACGTCCTCCACCTTCACCTGGAAGGTTTCGGCCGCGGGGGTTTTGTAAATGTTTTTCATGCTACTAACTATTTGATTATTATAATTGTTTGACACATCTGACGGGGGCGGTAAATAAGGCCTTTTCACCGGATCTTAACTGGGCCGTCTGTCCGTCATAGACGAACTGGTAAACCATAGTATCACTTATTTCCGTTGCAGTCCAGAGAACTATATAATAGCCGCTTCCTTGCGAGGTACCATTGTAAGTGAATCCTGCCTTCGGGAAGAACAGGCACTTATGGTTGGTGTTGCTGACAAAGAGCAGTCCGGGGACACTGGAGTATCTGACGGAATGAATCTGACATCCGGCTATGAGCTCCTCATACTGCGCTTTGGTAGGAGTCTGCCAGCCGCCAGAGAGAGATATATCTGCCCAGGTGGAGAAGGTGCCATAACCATCGGGAGTGGCGGCCCCGTAGTTGGTCGGAGCCCACAGGAGGCCTGAAGCAAGGCCCATATCGACAGCCCCGGAGGTCTCGAGGACCACTTCTTTCACCGTAACCGTGCAGGTGGCTGTGTGGTCTCCGTCTGCGGAGGTTGCGGTAATCGTCGCCGTTCCGGAAGAAACCGCAGTAACCTGCCCTCCGCTGACAGTCGCAACGTTGTTGTCCGAACTGCTCCAGTTAACCTGCTGATTAGTGGCATCGGAGGGGGTGAACTGAGGAGTCAGCACCAATTCTTCTCCTTCATACAGAGAGACTTCCGTCATCGAAAGGGAGATACTCTCCACGTTCTTAATTTCGTTGACGGTAACTGTCAATGTGGCGGAGACCCCTGAGCCGTCCTGCGCCTGGAAAGTAACCGTGGTCTGTCCGGGAGCTACTGCGCTAATCGTGTAATAATTATTATCAGCAGACACCGTCACGATGGATTGGTCAGAAGAAGACACTGCAGGCACCCTGTTGGCAGCATTGCCGGGGAGCACGGAGTACGTGTTCGGATACGAGAGGCCGGATTCATAGTACACGACCGATTCGCCGGGATCAAGCGTCACGTTATCAGGACTCAGGACGATGGAAGACACCTTGACATCATCATAGACCGTAACGTGGCAATTAGCTTGGTAACCACCGTCCTGGGTAGTTACCGTAATATATGCCTGGCCGGTCTTTAGTGCCGTGAAGGCCTGGGAGGTTGCCGTTCCGCTCCCTTCCACCATTTCTATTACGTCGCTGCCGGATGCTATAGTGAAGGTGACGTCTGCATTGGTTGCAGTAGAAGGGGTCACGGTAGCCGTCAGGAACAATGTGTTCCCGACCTTCAATTCCGCTTCATTTACATTCAGCGTAACTCCTGTCACAGGGATGCTGTTGACCGTAACGGTGCAGGACGAGGTGAAGGAACCATCTGTGGTCGTGGCAGTTATCACCGCCTCGCCGGGCTTTATCGCAGTCACGACACCGTTTCCGTCGACCGTGGCCACGGCTTCGTTGCCGCTGCTCCAGGAGACGGATTTGTCGGCTGCAGCAGAGGGCGTAACGGTGGCCGTAAGGGTCGTCGTCTCACCGGGATCCAGCGCGACTGCAGACGGCTCCACGCTGACAGCAGTCACTGCTACCGGCAGCGGCTCGGCATCCTCATACGGGATGAGCGAAGGAGTGCTGGTAAAGTATCCTGTATGCGAGGTGAAACCGAAGTAGTAGATGCCGGCGGATTTATACTGCATCCAGGACCCCTGGAATGCACCGAATTTAGACGACCTCATAAAATACCTGTCAGTGTCATTATCCCATCCGGACTCAACGCCCAGGGCGATAATTCCGACCCCCTTATGATACTGGTCCTCACCGGCGGTATTGACTATAAACAGTTCATCCTCAACATAATATATATCCCACACACAGTACTCGTCCCTTTCGTTGATGGGGGCCATACCAAAACCGTTGTTGGAGGAGAAATTGGTATTGATCGTGCTCGGCAGGCCTTTCTTTATGTAGCGGATGATGTCAGTGTTGCCTTCATCCTTTCCGAGATTGACCCACAGGTAGTATTTGTCGCTTCCCTCAATCGGTTCTATGTTGACAGGAAGGGCCCGGTTGCCTTCAGCGTCGGGAGTGCTCAGCATCTGGGCAGTAATAGGCGTGGCGGTCCTGGACTGGACACTTGTGGCGGCATCATATTCCAGGACGTAGTTCTGATAGATGACAGGATTGGAGCCCTCCACAGGCTTGCTGTAGAAGGAATACCAGCCGGAATAATAGTAGTCGGCGGAATAGCGGCGGGCGCTTGCCCATACGGCCAGCCAGTACTTCCCCGGAGCAGCCTTCTTGAAGCGGACGATCCGGATGGTTACCTGCTTGGAGTGGTCCAGCGGGTCGCGGATCACAAGGTCGGAAGACACCTGGGTATCAGTCACTTGCAGAGGATTTGCATTCACTACGAAAGTAATATGGCAGAGGCCGCTTTTCTGGTACGGCGTGACAGTCCAACTAAGGGTCGAGTCGTCGCAGACAACCTCTGGCGTGAAATTGCAGATGAGGTCCGTCGTGTCTTCGCCGCCCTTCCAGAACATATATCCAGTCAGGGTCTGCCCCAGATTCCTGAAATCTCGCTTGTACTGGGACAAGTTGATATTCTTGCTTATGCTGCCGGCGTTGACCGTGATGCTGCCATAACGTGTACGTATGGGATAATTTACTGAGAAGTCAACATATTCCGGATTGGCATCGTAATTCAGTGTTATCTTGCTGGTGACGGGGTCAAAGCTGGCGTCCATCCAATCACAGGTGGAGGAATCCACCACGATGTCGGAAAGGTCCATGTTGTAGGTTACGTCTATCTCAAGGGTGCCATCGTCCGGGGACAGGTCGGAGATTTCGCAGTAGTAATCGGAATCGACAGTCTGCTCCTGCCCGTAATGATCCGTATATGTGCAGGAAAGTTTCAGACTCGGATCCTCCATCTCTCCTGCAGCCACGGAGAAAGCCGTCAGTTTGCCGTTGGAGAAGGTCAGGCTCTTTCCAGATGTCTTAAGGTCGACGCTTTTTCCGAAGCTGTGCCAGTCTCCATAACCATATTCCGAATCTTCCGCCCTGGTCCAGACGCGGATAAAGAACGAATCAGTGACAACGCCTTCCGGCAGACGGAGCCATATGTCGGCCTTGCCTTCGGAATCCACGGTGAGTCCCTGGGGGAAGAAGCTTATTGCCGATGTTGAATTGAGCTCCCAAAGATAACCGTTATCACCATAATATGGATTGGAATACAACCAGTTTTCATTCATAGGCACCATCCTTTCTTCGCCAAGTTCAGGGTCATATTCGACACTCCCCGCAATTTTGTAGGAGTCTCCGAACTGGAGATATCCGGTCTTCACTTCCTCATTCGGGGCAAGCCCGGAGAGGGTCACCTTGACTATTGCGCCTATTCGGGCAAAACTAAGGGTGAGCGCTTCTTCGCTTTTTGCCCTCTCGTCCAAGACTTTCTGGCTGGAAACCATTAAGTCGGCATCAGGGTCGAAACTGGTTGCCGAAGGACTCTGACGGGTGGGAAAGTTTACGTATAGGACAGGATGATTGATAGTGCATTCACTTCCTGCCCAGACAGTGTCGTAGTCATTATACGCATCATTCTGATCCCCCGACCAGTAATACTCGTAATAGCTGTTCATCGGATATGTCCCGACGTAACGGTATTTCGCCCCATCAGGAGCAATGAGTTGAGTGTCAAGATCAACAGTAAAAGAAGCAGTCTGCGCATCGGAAGCAAGACCGTCAGAAGAGAACCCGCCACAAGCCGTGTCGGAAGTGCCATAGTTCTCATAAACAATCTCGAAGAGCCTGATGGCATCGCCGGCCTTCCAGCTCATCGAATAGCCTCCCTCGGGCTTGGGGGTGATGGCTGTCTTTGTCTCCTCGGTGCGGACGGTGATCGTCCTGGCTTCGGAGACCACGGCCTCAGCCGCGGGGGTGACCTCTTCGGCGGGAACGGGCTGCTCGTCGGGGATGGATATTTCCTCTACCTTTTTCTCGCAGCTGACCAGCATTGCTGCCGCCGCGACCATCATCAAAATAAACCTTTTCATCAGAAAGACCCCCCATCGATTATATCCTCAGGGAGAATGTCGTCTCCGGCAGAGCCGGGGTTGTTCGTATAGCGGAGCTTTCCCTGTCCTGTTCCGCAAATCACGTCTTCAATCCGGACGGAGAACATCTCTGTCTGAGGACGCTGGTAAAAAAGGCTTACTTTCTTTTCCATAGCGATAACTATTTTTACAAATTTCGTCAAACGCCCGCAGAAAGGATTAATGATTTTTCAGTAATTTTGGCCCCGGACATTACTGAATTGGGATGTTTTTACCACTTAATCGGAGCAAATTGCGTATTTTTGCATAAAACGAGGATGTATGCGAAAAATCATATACACCACAATATTCCTGCTTCTTATAGCAGCCTGCGCGCCTAAGGAAACTGATGCCGAGCTGGTCGCGGACCTGCTCGAACAGGCCGGGCAGGACGTTGGGAACCAGCGCTTTGACGCGGCGCTGGAGAAGGGTCTTCAGGCACTGGAACTGTCGCGCAAGAAAGGCGACCGCCTTGGCGAAGTGCGCGCCCTGGCCTCCATAGTGGGCACGGACATAATGGCCAGCCGCGACGCCGATGCGTGGGAGAAAGCCCTGATGGCGGAAGCCATCTGCCGGGAGGAAGGCTATAAGCAGGAACTTGCCGGCATCCTCATTTCCAAGGCGAAGCTGTGCTCATATGCCGAAGTCTCCCCCGAGACGGGCCGCAACGACGAAGGCCTTGAATATGCCTCCGAAGCCCTCTCCCTGGCCCAGGAGACGGACGATGTGCAGCGCCAGTGCGAAGCCTGCTACGTGATCGGCTCTCTGTATATCAACAAAAACCGCTGGTCCGACCCCATCGACCAGGACATATACCGCACTGCCGGGGAATACCTCGACAAAGGCCAGGCCCTTGCCGAAACATATGATTTCCAGAGACTTCGCCGCAACGGTATCCTCTTCCGCTCAAGATGGTTCCAGCAGGGCGGCCGCAACGAAGAGGCCATCGAATGGTTCACCCAGGTGAAGGCCGGCCTGAAGGACTCCGACCACCTCACCGCCGCCAGCCTGGACGACCGCCTCGTACGCCTGTACACCCGCACCGGGCAAAGCCAGCAGGCCCTTGACGCCCACGACGACTACGTCTTCCATATGCAGAAATATATGAGCCTCAAGGCCGACGAGACCCTCCAGGAAATGGAAACCCGCTTCGAAGTGCACGAAAAGGAACTCCGCCTCAAGTACAGCCGCTATCAGATTATCCTTCTGATAGTTGCGCTGCTGCTTGCCGCCGCGGTTATTGTCCTTGTCACCGGCCATCTGCGCAAGACCCGCCGCCGCAACGCCGAACTCCAGCGCATCAACGACAGCAAGGAACAGATAATCGAACTGCTCGCCAAAGACCTCAAGAATCCGGCGAACGCTATGGCGGACGAGATAGCCGGCCTGTCGGCCTCGGCAGCCACCCTGACGCCGGAAAAGATCAGGCAGAAATGCCAGGAACTGGCCAAAGGAGCCGAATCCATCAACACCGACGTCGCCCGCTATGTGGGCGACATCCTTGTGGAACGCAGCCGCAAAATCGCAGATATTGGCCTTAGCAAGAGGGAAATACAGATAATCCGCCTGAGCGCCGAAGGCCTCACGGCATCCCAGATTGCCGAAAAGACCTTCCTCTCGGTCCACACGGTCAACACCCACCGCCAACGCATATATGCCAAGATGGACGTCAAGAACATCTCGGATATGATACGCAAGTCCAGGGAACTTGGGATAATCTGATTATTTACAGAGCATTATATCCAGGATCATCCGATCGGTGGACTTCATTCCGACAGAGCCTATGGCCCCAAGGTTGCGGATGGTCTTCTCCACGTCGTCGTCGATGATGCCGTCGGTGGAGGGGATGCAGGTGCCGCGAAGGGCCAGAACGGCCGACTGGACGGCGCAGGACACTCCCGAAGCCACCTTCATCGCGCAGCCCACCTTTGCCCCGTCGCACACCATTCCGGTGATGTTGCCGGCCATATTCTGTATCGCATAGCAGACCTTGTCCAGGCCGCCGCCTTCCAGATAGACTATGCCGCAGGATGAGCCGGTGGAAGCCACCACGCAGCCGCACAGGGCTGAGAGCTTGCCCAGGTAGCTCTTGATGTGGATTGCCACTAAATTACTGAGAATCAGCGCTCTGGCGAGACGTTCGTCATCGATGCCATATTTCAGCGCATATGCTATGACGGGCATACTCACCGTGATGCCCTGGTTGCCGCTGCCGCTGTTGGACATAGCCGGGAGGGTACAGCCGGCCATTCGTGCGTCCGAAGCCGCGGCCGTCATCCCCATAGCATAGCTCATAAAGTCGTCGCCGAAGACTTCCTTCTGGTTCTCGCGGATTGCCTTGCCCACCTTCAGGCCGTAATCGCCCTGCAGGCCTTCGCGGGCGAGGGCCAGGTTCAGCGTGCGGTCCTCCAGAATGAAGGATATATCCTCAAATGCAGCGGTGGTGGCAAAATCATATATCTCCTTGACAGTCAGGCCATAATCGTTCCCGCCAGTGTCCTGCGACGCTGCTCCTGACTCACTGCACTGAAGAATCTTCCCTGCAAAGGAGGTCTCGACTATCCTGTCGTGATCGTCCTCGATGACGGCATATGCGCTTGGGTTCACCTCGGCGCTTGCACTGGCGCCGCCTTCCAGGGAAACCGTCGCCTTGACATAGAGCAGGTGCTCAACCTCAGAGACCGAGATGCGGACAGCCTTGGTCTCGACCAGTTCCCGGGCCCTTGTGACATCCCTGGGGGTGAGGCCCCGCAGCACTTCCAGCCCGAGGGCGGAATCGCCGCAGACGGCGCCAAGGGCAGCTGCCACCGGCAGGCCTATCATCCCCGTGCCGGGAATGCCAACGCCCATCCCGTTCTTGAGGATATTGGCGCTGACCTCGACGTCGATATGGAAGGACGCCTCGGCGCGCCACCCCTTCGGGCAGGAGCCGGGGCAGTTATCGCTTATGATTTCCACGGCCTTCGCCACGGCAATCGCAACGGCGATAGGCTCCGTACACCCCAGGGCAGGCTTCACCTCCCTGTGAATCAGGCTGATAATCTCTTTCTGGCGGTCAGTCATATGAAGTAGTTTATTGGGTTATTATTCCGCTCACTCGCCCAGTAGCTCGGGGAAGACGCTGATTCTCAGCTCGGTAGCTCCGTAGGGGACGAGCTCGATGTACTTCGTTTCGTCGGAGAGGGCCTTGGGCTCCCTGGGCACGGAGGGCGTGAAGCGGTCCTGCCACAGGTTCCATTCTATCTCCTTTACGGGAATCCTTATCTTACCGGTGACGGTCTGCATATCGAGCGGATAGCCTTCCGAAGCCTGAGGGAGCCACTCGGTGGCGCCGCCGGTTATGGCGTAGTTCCACGGGCCGGCCGGGGTTATCGACAGGCACTTGAAATCGGGATTTCCGGGCACCTTGCCGGCCATATTGTCATATTCCTTCTCGTCCGCTTCGACCTTCTGGGGGACAGGATAGGCATACAGCAGCGGACCGCGGTAGAAGCAGGATCCGCCCATAGGGACGTGCTCGCGGATCACCGCCATCGGGAGGCTGACACTGACGACATCGCCACTGCGGAAGGCCCTGTCGATGGTCACGAAGGAGCCGGGAAGCAGCTCAGCCTCGAAGGCCTTGCCGTTGATGGTTATCGCCGGCTGGCTGCACCAGGAAGGAATTCTCACCACGAAGGGGAAACGCTCCTTTCTAGCCATATGGAACTGGAAATCAATAGTTTCCCCGAAAGGATATGCCGTCTTCTCGTCTATGGCGCAGGCCTGGCCGGAGGGAAGGGCAACGGTCACGGATGAGGGGCCATAGAGGGCCGCAACCACGGCTCCGCCGGCTCCGCGCATCCACATCCTGGAGGCATAGTTGGGCATCACGCGGTGCACTGCACCGGCGCAGCATTCGGTCTGATGCGTAGGCCTGTAGGCCATCCAGGTGCTGCCGAAGAAGAATTCATTGTGGTTGGAATCGCCGGTGGCTATGGTCTGGTTGACCGAGGAGAAATACTGCAGGGTCTTGAAGTCCTTGGTCACGGCACCCGGGAGGGCGTTGAAGACTGCCCTTTCGATGCGGTCCGCCCAGAGGTCTTCGCCGGTGGCTTCGAGGAAATATCCCAGGGTCCACGTGTGGTCGGCTATGTCGCAGGTCTCGTGGCTGTTGTTCAGGTCGTTGGGGAAGAGCCTTTCGGCGCTGGTGTTCACCCCGTCGGGAAGCATATGCTGCTGCTCGAGGGTGGAATATGCCTTCAGGGCGGCATCAAGGTAGGCCTGCTTGCCGGTGTGGGCATACAGCATCACGGGGAGCTTGAGCTCTTCGTTGAAGGTAACTCCGTGAATCATAGGGAATTCATCCATAAGGCAGACCTCGGGGGTGAGGTCGCCGAACGCTCCGCCGTTCCACAGGCGCTCGGCCCGCTCGAGAAGCGTTGAATCGGCCCCCTGGTCATAGGTCCAGAGCATTCCCTCGATGTTGACTATGTTGCGCCAGACGCTGAGTTCTTCGTCGCTGTAGCAGGCGAAGTTTCGGGCAAGGGCGGCAGGGATGTCGCCGTCGCCGTGCTCTTCGGCATAGGCTTTTATCGCCCTGAAGAAGACGGCCATAGGCCACATCCTGGCCCAGGTGAAGTCCGTGTGCGGGAGGCGGCCGGTGGAGTCGGCGTGAGAGAGGGTGTACCTGATGCCCGCCTCGCCTTTAGCGATAAGGTCCTGGTCGTCAAGCAGATAGCCAAGCTTTACGAGTCCGTCGGTATAGTAGGCCGTCTGCTCATAGCGCCACCAGTCGGAGCCGTAGGACTCGGTGTTGCGGGTGATGTCGCCGTCCCACAGGCAGGAGTCATAGGGATATGACAGGGCTTCGGGATGGCCGGTTATGCCGGTGCGCTGCCTTTCCAGGAAGGTGCGGATCCAGCCCTGGGGGGTTATGTCGGGCAGCAGCCCTTCGCCGAAGGCGGCATATGGTGCAACGCTGGTTTCACTTACTGCAGGTGCAGCAACTTTTTCCCCGCAACCGGCAGCAAGGGCGGCCACGAGGGAAAGGAATAATATGCGATATTTCATCTTACTGGGCTTTTTTGCAGGCAAGGGCGATTCCGCCGGCGGCGAGAAGGCACTGGGCGATAATATATGTGGACATTATCCAGAAGCCGAGCCAGGGAGTGGACTCAAGGCCGAAGGTACGAAGGGCGATAAGGCCGTCGGAGAAGAGGAACAGGGCGCCGCCGCACACGACAAGCCACCACACGGCCCCTTCCTTCAACAGACCGCACAAACCGCTGAATATCAGAAGCATAAGGGCAAAGCCATACACCAGCATCGGGACAAGCAGGGTGCCGCTGATGCCGATTACCTTCACCAGGCCGAACAGCAGGCAGCCCATAACCGGCAGGGCTATGGCCCAGGTCTTCCACCCGAGGCCCTTCCAGGACACGCCGCCGAACAGGTTTATATAGCAGATGTGGCCGAGGAGGAAGGCCCCCATACCGCCTGCGAAGAAGGGGAAACCGCTGCCGATGAGGAGGGCATCTCCGGTCATACCGAACAGCTGTCCGGCAACCAGCAGCAGGGCCATCCTGGGATTGAATGTCCTTCCGGCGAGGAAGGCAACGCTGGTCAGTGCAATAAGGGGCAGAAGCGTGGGTTTCACCACAATCTCCAGGGCCCGCATCGAGGCAAGGCAGCTCACGAGGTCAAGCACGGACGCCACCAGCAGGAAAGCGGCCGGCACAAGCCATAATCTCTTGGTTGTCATATGCTTAGAAGTTATATGTCAATCCTATTCCACCGCTGTGGGTGGGGCCGAATGCGAAGTTGGCATCAAGGGGTTGGCCTGCCTCGTTGCAGGTCTTCACCATCCCACGCATATTGTGATTGCTAACGCTCAGCAGCACGATGCCGGAGGCGGTCGTGGCCAATCCCGTAAGCATCAGGACATTGCCCACGCCGGCTTTGGCACGGATATCCGCCCAGAGCCTGTCGACCGCCTCCTGGCCGCCGATGGCTACGAATATGGTGCCCACTATGCCTGCGAGCAGGTATATGCCACCCACGCAGGCGCCGGTAACAAAAAGCACTCCGCCACCTATGGTGACTCCGGTGCCCCAGCCGCGCATAACGGTATACTTGTGCCAGTCGTCGACCATAGCCTGGCCGCCGACCGTCATAAGTATCTCATCCCTTGCTATCGCCGGGAGCTTACTGTCCTGGTACTTGATCGTCTTGCCTTTCTTCTTCAGGTCGCCCTGAATCCAGTAGATGCCGTCCGGGGTGAAGACCACCTCATCCGACACCGGGACGGCCACGCTGTCCGCCGCCTGGACCACATCCTGTCCTCTCAGCCCCCAGCATCCCGCCAGAAAGCCCAGCGCAATCAACAGAAATCTCTTCATTTCAAGGTTATTTTATGCTTATGAAGGGAACGGACGAAGAGCCGTTGTAGGTGGGGAGCTTGCCGTCCCATTTCTCGATGGCATACTGCTGGACCAGCAGGTTGTTCAGCGAAGCGGCAACGACACGGTTGTAATAGGCCTCGCCGTCTCCCTGGATCTTCATTGCCTCGGCCTCACCTTTGGCCTTGGCTATGGCTATCTTTGCCTCCGCCTCGGCTTCCTTCACCTTGTTCTCGGCCTTGAGGGCGTTCTGGACGGCCTCGTTCTTGGCGTTGATGGCGGCGGTAAGGGATGCAGGAGGGTCGATCTTGGTGGTGAACTCCTTCACTATGAAGCCTTCCTGGTTCATCGACTCGTCGAGGCGGGCACGCTCCTCGCTCTCGAACTTGGCACGGTTGGCCATCAGCTCGTCGGAGGTGTAGTTGTTGGCGCAGGTGCGGTAAGCCTCGAATATACAGGTATTTATATATCCCCTCTCGAGCTCGCGGACCGGCTTGCGGTACTTGATGAATATATCGACAGCCTTGGACTCGTCGATCTGGTAGGCCAGGGTCGGGGTCATCGAGAATATGGCTGCGTCCTTGGGGTTGACGGTAAAGGGTTCATACGTGACCCTCTGGACGAAAGTGGGATATTCGAATATGCTTTCGGTGATGGGGTTGTACCACACCCAGCCGCGGCAGGTGCCTTCCACGCCACCGCGGAGCCTTTCGTTGGAGGACCACTTCTTGAACTTGATGCCCACCGAAGCGGAATCGATGGTGGTGCAGCAGGATGCCATTATGAAAATAACCAGCGCCGTGATTCCCAGCGATATGAAGGGGATCTTCGCTGCCCGGGTAGAAACTGTTCTAACCATTGCGAATTCGTTTTAATGATTACCTATTATGCAAAGGTAATTAATTCTTGATTAATAATCAATACGGAAAAAGCCGGCCACTGCGACGTGACCGGCCTTTTATCGGGACGGGCTACGCGGCTAGAGCTCCCAGCCGAGTGCGGAGGCGCCGAGGATGGCGGCGTCGGACTCCTTGAGCTGGGAGAAGACCAGCTTCACCTTGTTCTTCCACAGAGGGAGGACATTGGCGTTCATACTGCGCTCGATGGGCTCAGCGAGGAACTCCTTCGCGCGGGCAAGGCCGCCGAAGAGGACTATGGCCTCGGGAGCGGAGAACGCGATGAAGTCTGCAAGGCTGGCGCCGAGCATCTCTCCGGTGTAGTCGAACACCTTGAGGGCCAGCTTGTCACCGTCCTTGGCAGCTTCATATATGTCCTTCGACGTGATCTTGTCCAGGCTGCGCAGCGAGGAGGGCTCGTCGGTGAGGTCGAGCCATTCGCGGGCGGTTCGGGCGACTCCGATTGCGGAGCAATATGCCTCAAGGCAACCGGTCTTGCCGCAGTTGCACAGACGGCCGTTGTGACGCACTGCGCAGGTGTGGCCGAGCTCGCCGGCGAATCCGTCGTGGCCGTAGACGACCTCGCCGTTGATGACGATGCCGCTGCCCACGCCGGTGCCGAGGGTGATCATAATGAAGTTCTTCATACCCCTGGCTGCGCCGTAGGTCATTTCACCCATTGCGGCGGCGTTGGCGTCGTTGGTAAGGCTCACGGGGATGCCGCCCATAGCCTTGGACAGGAGCTTGGCGAAAGGAATGGACTTGGTGCCGCCCCAGGTGAGGTTGGGGGCGTTCTCGATGACACCGGTGTAGTAGTTGCCGTTGGGGGCGCCTACTCCGATGCCGCGGATTTTTCCTTCGGCCTCAGCCGAGGCTATTATCTTCTTGAGGGCTTCGGCGAGCTCTGCGATGTAGGGCTCTATGGTGTCATAGGAGTCGGAACGGATGACGGTCTGCTCAAGGACTGTTCCGCGGGCGTCGACAACACCGCACTTGGTGGTCTGGCCACCAATGTCAATACCGATAACTAATTGATTATCCATAACTTATGCTTTTTTAATCCTGGAACCCAGCAGGGCAAAGAAAATGATATATGCAAGGCCGCAGATGATCACCCAGTAGCTGGGCATATAGTCCACCTTGTCGGCCACGAAGTTCTGGATGAGAGGGAGGATACCTCCACCGACGACCATTGCCATAAAGATGCCGGAAGCCTTCTCGGTAGCTGCGCCAAGGCCTTCGACTGCGAGGTCGAATATGGTGCCCCACATCACGGATGTGCACAGACCGCATAGGACCAGCAGAAGGGCGGACAGGGGAACGTCGACCATTTCAAATCCGGAGCCTGTGAAAGCGGGCATTGAAGCACGGGTGGCAGGGCTGACGAACATAGCGACGAGGACCAGCAGGAAAGCGACGCTGGACACGCAGGAAAGCTGTGCCCTGGAAGAGACCTTTCCGCTGATGAGGCTGGAGATGAGACGGCCCACGAGCATCAGGAACCAGTAGGTACCGGCCACGAAACCGGCGATGCTGGCTGCTGTGGCGGGGTTCATACCGGCGCCGCTCTCAGGGTCGGACAGGTAGAAGTTGAGGGTGCCGGGGATACCGACCTCAACGCCCACATAGATGAACACGGCGACGATGCCGAGGATGAAATGGCGGAATTTCCAGGGGCTCTCGACAGTGGAGGAGCCTTCTGCCTTCGGGTCTTCGAGGTTGACGAACAGCAGGATGACGAATGCCAGTGCGAACACGCCCATTGCGATGTAGAGCAGAGGGTTGACGTCAGAGATGATGGTCTGGGCGGAGAGCTGGCCAATGAGTGCACCGACGAACATAGGGGTCAGGGTGCCCATCAGGGAGTTGAAGGAGCCGCCGATCTGGATGTACTGGTTGGAACGGGCGCCGCCGAGGATCTTGAGGGCGGGGTTCACGACGGTGTTGAGCATACATACGCAGAAACCGCAGATGAATGCACCGGTGAGGTAGACGATGAAGTTGCCGGGGAAGGAAGCGACCTTGCCGGAGAGGAACTGGACTAACACACCCACGAAGCCAACTGCGATGGCGGCGAGGATAGTCTTCTTGTAGCCCATCTTCTTGAGCATATTGCCGGCGGGGATACCCATTATGGCATATGCCAGGAAGTTCATCATGTTACCCATCATTCCCAGGGTGTTGGAGCCGGCAATCTGGGGCTGCATCTTCCAGATGTTGCCCAGAGGTGCGGCGAGGTTCGTAACGAAGGAAATCATTCCGAACAGGAAAACCATCGTTATGATAGCGATGATGTTGCCATTTTTCTTTGCCATTTGTGATTTATGTTTTAGTTAAAAATTATGCGTCCTACAAATATAGTAAATTATCTGCGTTTAAAGAAACCGAGGGCTGTGCGCACTGCACGATATTCCTTCTTGCGGCTGGTGCCCTTGCCCTGATCCCAGGTGTTAAGGTGCTGATTACCAAGCATTATGCCAGTCGAACCGCCGCCGTCGAGATTCTGTGCGGCAACGCAGCCTATGCTCTTCATTATCAGTCCCAGCTCGGGAAGCGAGGCGCCGTCGCTCTCATCCACGCGGCCGTCGCACACGAACAGCACTATCTTGCCGTCCTCGCGGACGCCGATGGCGGTGCGGTCGGGGTTGTAGCCGGGGAATATGTCGGAGGCTATGAGTTCATAGTTGGTCGTGTACCAGTCTCCGTTGTGGGAGTTATCCACCACCACCCTGCCGTTGTAAAGGACCATAGGGCCGGCGCTGATGGCATTGTAGGGCTCCCATTTCTGGTCTTCGCCGGGGAAGGAAGACAGCTGGGTGTCATTCTTCTCATACCAGTACTTGGCTCCGTCGGGATATGTGGGAAGCGGAAGCGTGTAATAATACGCCTTGGAAGGCCTTGCGGACCACCAGTATGCACCGGCATTGCCGTCCTTGTCCACTCCGATGACGCCGGGGGTCGTGAGGGTCCAGCTGGCATCGGAGGTGCGGGAGGAGCCATAGCCCTCGCCCACACGGGTGCCGTCGGTGACATAGGGTGAAGACCAGTCGCTGCCCCAGTCGAAGTAGCCGCCGTTGATCATCACGTAGCAGTCGCCGCCGTAGCTTTCTGAAATCTTGTCTATGGTCTGGAGGGGCTTTACGCCCAACACCCTGAGTTCCACGTCTTTGGAGCAGTCGGCAACGGCATACCAGGCCTTGAACGGGCGGCCGTTGTTGGTGCCTACCGTGGAGTAGACCTCGACGCCGTCGGGAACTCCGGCAGGGTTGGTGACCTTCTTCCAGTCGAACGACGGGAGCTCAGGCTCTTCCTTCAGGCTCACGGTGACGGGCGCGCTGTAGAAGTATTCGGTGCCGTTGCGCTGGTAGGCGCAGACCTGATATTCCTTGCCATATTCCAGGACAGCGTTGGGAATGAGCTGGCTGGCGGTCTTGTTGGAAGGCAGGGTCGGGCCCCAGATGTGGGTGTCGGCTACCGTCGGGATTCCGCTGTCGGAGAAGCACAGGCCATATTCTGGGATGGAGCCGCCGCGCATCGTGTAGTTGACAAGCACGTAGGCATATGTCGAAGTCCAGCTGTTGATGACCGGAACCTTGGCGGGGTCCTGGAGGCGGAACGGCTCGGCGACCGTCACGGCCGAGCTCTTCGCCATATGGCTTGCACGGGCCTGGACGCCAATGACATAGACATCGGCAGAAAGCCCGGTGATGGAGCAGGAAGTCTCGGTCGTCCTAAGCTTGGGAGCTCCGAACGAGGCTGCCTCGGCGGTACGCATATAGACAAGGTACTCCACCGCATCGGGGGATGCTTTCCAGCTCACCGACAGGGCGTCGGCGCTGGTGGCCGTCACGGTCAGGTCCGCGGGAGCTGCTATGTGCTCGCCCTCGATGGCTGCCGCATCCGCTGGCGTAAGCATCTTATACTGAGGAGTATAGGCCACCTGGGAATGCTCCTGGGCGGTCGCCCCGAGGGCCTGGACGCCGAACGCATATTCCTTCCCGCCTTCAAGGCCGGTGTAGGTGTAGGTCCTGGCGGTGGCAGGGAGGGGGCTGTCGATATTAAGCGGCGGGGCGTGGAAGCCCGTGGCTTCCGTGCGGAGGTAGACGCGGTAGCCGACGGTGCCGTCTGCCTTGTCTTCCCAGTTAAGCACTACCGTAGTTTCATCGGTCTGGCTGAACGTCAGGGCGGTGGGCTGTGGACGGCTGCTGCTGGCCGCCGCCTGCTCGCCGGTCTTGCCGCAGGCGGCCAGGACGGCCGCCAGGGCAAATACCGCTATTATCCTTAAATACTTCACGTCTAGTCTACTTTAAAGAGTGACATACCTGTGGAGGTGATACCTGCCATAATGTAGGTCTCGCCGCTTTCGGTCTGCAGGACGTCGCAGAAGCCGGTCTTGTTGGTGGCTTCGTCACCCACGGCATAGTAGTCGTCGGTGTCGCCGATGGCATAGCGCTGGAAGCACTCCGCCTTGTCACGGGCATACCACATACAGTTGAGCAGCCAGTAGACAGTGTACTCCTTGGGGCTGTCATTGATCTTGACGAACCGCAGGTAGCCGCATGAACGATTGTTAGTGTCCTGCTCTACGTAAGTATATGCAAGATAACGGTTTCCGTTATGGGTGAAGATGCGGGGATCTATGGCGCCCTTGTCGTAGAAGCCTTCTCCGGCAAAGAGAGAGTAGAGTTCTGAACCATCCGCGCCCATCTCGCCGGTACCGCAATTGAACCACATCGAAGGGTCGCCATACCACCAGCCGACATCGAAACGTAAGTCGGAGCCAGAGGCGTAAAGCGCCTGGCGGGTCGAGCCGGCTCCTATGTTGCCGGTGTTGATGAAGAAGATGTAAATACCTGCCGTACAATCATTTGAACTCGAGCAATACAGGTAGTTGTTGGGCTGGTCATTGGTGTAGAACACA
Organism: uncultured Bacteroidia bacterium; assembly: GCA_902779495.1. GTDB lineage: Bacteria > Bacteroidota > Bacteroidia > Bacteroidales > UBA932 > Cryptobacteroides. The sequence continues at coordinate 1,245 of CACZBP010000015.1, read as the reverse complement.
TCAGGCAGGATGTTGCCGTCCTCAACCTGGAACTCTATATACTTACGGCCCCTGTTGCCATCCATCGTCTTGCTGTAGGAGCAGAAACCGATTATTGCAGAGCCGTCGGGAGCAAGGAAGGAAGTCATCTTGTCGCCGTAGCGCTGGTCATCCGTAATGGTGTACTCGAGGGCGACCTCAGCCTTGGTGGGGATGCCGTCTCCGTCGTAGTCAACGAGCTTGTAGACAACGAGTTTGTCGGTGGACAGAGCCTTGGAGGAAGACAGTGAAGGGCAGGCCATGTTGCTGACGAATATGTCATATCCCACCTTGGTGATACCATCGGTGTAGAAGAAGCCGTCCTTGCCGAAGCCTTCCTTGATGGTGCGGATATATGAGCCGTCGGCGAGGCTGAAGACTGCGACACCATAGTCCTGGCCCTTGTCTTCGTTGCCGGCGATGGTGACATAGACGTAGTCATCCATAATCACGGCGTTGCGGTTCCAGTTGGAGCCGAGGGTAATCTCGTCGTCCCAGGTGCCGCGGTTGCCGTTGTAGTGGCCCCAGACCCGGCTAAGGGTTGCCATAGCTTCAGGGTCGACATAGATCGTCAGGACTCCGTCATTGTATTCCACCACGGGAGAGAAGGTGTTGCCGTCGACGGTGACATCGCTGTTGGCCTTGTAGGCAGTAGAATAGGAGCTGGCTATCTGGTTGTTGTCCTTGATGCCATTACCGAGGGTTATCCGGCTGTCCTTGAGGTTGTTAAAGTGGACTGCGCATCCAGCTGTGCCTTCGAAAACGTTGTTGGCGAGTACGACGTCATTCTTCTCGTTGCCGACGCGCACCGCATATGAACTGTAGGGACCTGTGAAGGTGCAGCCGGTGATACTGACGACGGCACCGTAGACCTGCATGAGCCTGTGGCCCGATGCTCCTCCGTCGATGGTGACACCGCGCACCTTGTCGTGGCTCCAGCCGGTGGTCTCGGCGAGGAGGAATATACCGGTAGCGTCCGAGGCGAGCTTGGACATATCGATGGTCACGTCGGAAATTGTGACGCCGAATCCGGTATCATGGATCATTATACCGTGCTGATAGTTGAAGGAGGTCTCGAAGACGGGCAGGGAGCCTTCCTGGGAAGGAGCGATGGTGATGCCTTCAATGCTGACCGCCTTGCCCTTGACCTCGATCGTTCCGTCGAGGGTTGCGACACCGTTGCCCTGGATGTTCAGAGGGACGTTGTCGGGACCGACAACGATGTCA
>CACZBP010000014.1 GCA_902779495.1 uncultured Bacteroidia bacterium | reverse complement strand
TGGCGGCGTCGCTGGTGGTGAAGTCAAAGAAAGTGTCGCCTATGGCTATGCTGCCCGGATCCACTTTGTTCACAAACACGTGGGCGTCCCTTCCCCAGTCGATTTCCACCTTGCTGCAGTCCAGGGCGAAGTCATTCACCGTCACTACGGCGACCTCGACCGTCAGATGGCAGACGGCCATCTCGACGGCGCCCACCAGGACGTGGATATCCGTCTCGCCTGCGCTTCGGGCGGTGATGACACCCTTGCGGCTGACCCTCGCAATCATAGTGTCATCACACTTGAAGGTGACCGCCTCGGTGGCCCCTTCGGGCTCGGTCTTGACCTCGAGGGCCACGACCTGCCTTTCGGTCAAGGTGAGGTCGAGCGACTTGGCGTAGGTGCCCGTTCCGGCGGTGCGGATGGTCACGGCCTCTATCTTGACCGTCCCGCCGTCTTCACCTGCCTTGGCCGTCCCGTCGAGGGGCTTGACCAGCTCTGCGGGCAATTTTTCGCAGCCTGCCGCGAAAATGGCCAAAATGGTAATTAGCAAAAGATTACGTTTCATATCCTGTAGTTTATAAACAATTATGCCGGCCTGGAGGGGCCGGCATAACCGCGTTGTTTTTATTCGTCTTCTTCCGCCTGTGCTGCGTATTCGGCGAGCAGCTTTGTCTGGACGTCTGTCGGGACAGGCTGGTACTCTGCGAAGCGCATCGTGAAGGTTGCGGAACCTGCGGTGAGTGAACTCAGGGTCGTGGAGTAGCGGTAGAGCTCAGCGAGAGGGACTCTGGCGTGCAGGACGGTGAAGCCCTTGTCCATATCCTGGTTGATGATCATACCGCGGCGGCCGTTGAGGTCGGACATACAAGGTCCTACATACTCTGACGGGGTGAGGATGTCCACATCGTAGATGGGTTCCATAATCTTCGGTCCTGCGTTGCGGAATGCCTCCTTGAAGGCGTTGCGGGCTGCGAGGATAAAGGCGATTTCCTTGGAATCCACGGGGTGCATCTTACCATCATAGATATATACGCGTATGTCGCGTGCGTAGGAACCGGTCAGAGGGCCTTCGGTCATCTTGTCGTTGATACCCTTGAGGATTGCGGGCATAAAGCCTTCATCGATGGCACCGCCGACGACGCAGTTGACGAACTCCAGCTTGCCGCCCCACTCGAGGGTGAATTCCTGGCGGTTCTTGACCTTGAGCTCGGTGTCCTTGCCGTCGATCTTGAACTTGTTGGAGAATTCTCCGCCTTCGACGATAGGGCATATGAGCATAGCGACCTCACCGAACTGGCCGGCGCCGCCGGACTGCTTCTTGTGACGGTAGCGGGCCGTTGCGACCTTGGTGATGGTCTCACGGTAGGGAACCTTCGGGGCATAGAGCTCGATGTCGAGCTTGAACTCGTTGTTGACATGGTCTGACGGAGTTCCTTGGAATATTCCACGAGGACGGTGGGATCCTGGGCTGCGAGCTTGTTGAGGGCGTCGCCTACCTTTGCCTCGTCGTTCTTGTCGGTGGCCTTGACGGCGCAGCGATACTTGGGATCGGGGAATACGATGTGCTCGATGGCGTCAACGCCGCTCTGTGCGAGGGTGACGTCGGTCCTTCCGGCCTTGAGTTTCATCACGCAACCCATATCACCGGCGTTGATCTGGGCGACCTTTTCCTTCTTGGCACCTGCGACCGCATAGATTGCGGAGAGGCGCTCGCCGTTGCCGGTCTCGGGGTTCACCAGGTCGGCGCCTTCCTTGAGGCAGCCGCTCATTACCTTGAAATACGAAACCTCACCGAGGTGCTGCTCGACGCTGGTCTTGTAGATGAAGATGCTGACGGGCTCGGAGACATTGCACTTGATCTGGCCGCCTTCGATGGTCTTGGCGACGGTGTCAAGAGGTGAAGGGGTGCCGCTGATGATGAAATCCATAAGCCTTGCAACACCCATATCGTTCTTTGCGCTGAGGCAGAAGACGGGCATCAGTTCGCCCTTGCCAAGGCCGAGCTCGAGACCCTTGTGGATCTCTTCGTCGCTGAGGGTGAGCTCCTCGAAGAACTTCTCCATAAGGGCGTCGTCGCCTTCAGCGGCCTTCTCCATCAGTTCCTGGCGGAGTTCTTCGGCCTCATCGGCATATTCTGCAGGGATGTCGACCTCTTCGCAGGTGCCGTTGGCATCCTTGAAGCGGTACATCTTCATCTTCAGCACGTCGACGATGGCGTTGAAGTCAGGGCCGGGGTTCACGGGGAACTGCACGTAGACGAGCTTTCCTCCGAAGGCTTCCTTGAGGGTCTCGCGGGTGTGGTCCCAGTTGGCCTTCTCGTGGTCGAGATGGTTCACTGCGAGGATCAGGGGGAGGTTGTAGTTGGAGGCGTGGCGGGCGAAGATTTCGGTACCCACCTCGACGCCCTGCTGTCCGTTGACGAGCAGGATGCCGGTCTCGCACACCTTGAATGCGGACACTGCACCGCCGATGAAGTCATCGGAGCCGGGAGCGTCGACGAAGTTGATCTTGGTGTTCTTGAATTCGGCATACAGGGGGGTGGAATAGACAGACTTCTGGTTGGTCTGCTCGAACTCGGTGTTGTCAGACACGGTGTTCTTGGCTTCCACTGACCCCCTACGGTCAATTACCTTGCCTTCGTAGAGCATAGCTTCCGCAAGGGTGGTCTTACCGGAGCGCGGGCTGCCGATGAGCACCACATTGCGGACATCTTTGGTTTCGTAAGATTTCATTGATAACGCGTTATTAATTGTTAAATTATATTCGTAGGTGATACGTCCTGCAAAAATAGCAATTTATTCATCTAAAACCAAATAAAACTAGTAACTTCGTGGCATGATTGCTCTTAAGACATATCTTCACGAAGACCTGCTCGAGGCAGGCTGCGACGAGGCCGGGCGCGGACCGCTCGCCGGGCCGGTGTATGCAGCGGCGGTAATACTGCCGAAGGATTTCCACCATCCGCTGCTGAACGATTCCAAGCAAATGAGCCGAAAGGCCCGCGAGACCCTTCGCCCCATAATCGAGAAAGAGGCTGTCGCCTGGGCCGTGGAGGCGGTCAGCGCCGAAGAAATCGACGAAATCAATATCCTTGCGGCGTCAATAGCCGGGATGCAGCGTGCCGTGGCGAGGCTGAAGGTCCGCCCCCAGTTCCTTCTTGTGGATGGCAACCGCTTCAAGCCTTATGACGGCATCCCCTACAAGACCGTCGTCCACGGAGATGCCATATATGCCCCCATCGCCGCCGCCTCCGTGCTGGCAAAGACGTACCGGGACGAGTTTATGGAGAAGCTTGCGAAGGATTATCCCCAGTATGGCTGGGACCGGAATATGGGCTACCCCACCAAAGAGCACATCGAAGCCATCCGGCAATATGGCTACACCCCCTGGCATCGCCGGTCATTCCACCCCAAGGAGCTTGAGCCAACCCTTTTCGGGTAGAGAAATGGTTTACCTGGACTGGCTGCGGAGGAAGGATATGATGGTCTCCTTGTCGCGCACCTGGCCCTTGAGCGACTCGACAAGGTCGCGAAGGTCGGCTATTTCCTTGGCCTGGTGCTGGAGTTTCTTCTCGTAGGTCGACACCATATCGTCATATTTGCTCTGGTAGGACTCCCGGTAGTCGTCAAGGACGGGACTCTTGCCCGGGTCCAGCGGATCATATCCCAGAAGCAGCCTTTCGGTGGTCATCCCCAGCTCGGCGGCGATGTCCCGGATGTGGCAGTTGAGGATGCGGGTACTCCCCTTCTCTATGTTATGGTAGGTATTGCGGTCCATCCCAAGCTTGTTAGCCATGGCAGTCTGGCTAATTCCGCTTTTCTTCCGTTCTTCCTGGATGTTTACCTTGATTGTTTTTTCGTCCATATTGAGGGGGATTGAAACCGTGGACAAAAATATCTAATGCTCCTGTTAAACTATGCATAGAAAAAATTGGCAGTGCTTATAAAAACGCAGCATTTGTGAAAAAATGAAGATAAGATTCGTGCTTTTCTGGAACAACGCAATAAAAAACAACACATCAAAGCATTGTTTTGCTCATTTTTTTATGCACCTTTGCCAAAGAAAACAAGACAACGGCATTATGAAAAATTTGACTATCGACGATTACTACGAGGCCTTCGGGAGGCTTCTCCTTGAAGACAAGGTCTATCTCGACCCCGACCTTTCTTTCCATCTTCTGTGCAAATGGCTCGGCGCTGACGAAAAGCAGCTCGACGCCAGGGTCCAGGACGAGCTCGGCGTGACCGGCTCCGCCCTTATGAGGCAGTACCGCGCCCAGGAGCCCGGACGGCTGCGCGAGAAATACGCCTATCTTTTTGACGAGAATCAATAACACGCTACACTGATATATATGGCGTCTCCTCCGCATCAGCGGAGAGACTGTTACAAAGATAAAGCAAGCTGCGGAAAAACTTAACTGTCAGCCAAATATCTTTGCAAAAATGGTATTCTGCCGATTTTTTCGTATATTGCAGGAAAATACAGTCAGTATGAGAAGAATCCTAGTTATTGCCGTCTGCATGATGGCCGCCGTGTCGGTCACGGCCCAGGAAAAACCCGTAGTTTATATGGTTCCGAACGCCCATATGGACACCCAGTGGAGGTGGGACTTCCAGCGCACGATAGGGGAGTTTATCCCCAACACCCTGCTGCAGAATTTCAGCCTCTTCGAGCAGTATCCCGACTATATCTTCAACTTCGAAGGTGCAGACAAATATGACTGGGTAAAAGAGTATTATCCGGACCTGTTCGAGAAACTGCGCGGCTATGTCCAGGAGGGCCGCTGGCACGTGAGCGGCGGCTCTTGGGACGCCAACGACCACAATATGCCCTCGGTCGAATCCTGCATACGCAACTATCTGATGGGCAATCAGTTCTATAAGAAGGAGTTCGACGTCAAAAGCGTCGACGTGATGCTTCCGGACTGCTTCGGCTTCGGAGCCACACTGCCCTCGATAGCCTCCCACTGCGGGATGATAGGCTTCGCCACCCAGAAGCTCCAGTGGAGGGGCCGGCCGTTCTATGACAACGGTCGCAAGATTCCCTTCCGTTTCGGAATATGGGAAGGCATAGACGGCAGCCGGATAATGGCGGTAATGGACGGAGGCGACTATTTCTGGTGCCCCGATTCGCCGGTGGACGACCTGGACCAGATCAAGGATTTCATCGCAGACAACGGGCAATTCGGAGTGAATGCCGCTTTCCGCTACTTCGGCACCCGTTCTTCCCGCCTGGAGGGTGACCGTGGCGGTTCCCCGACCCCGCTTGGCGTGGCTATGGTGGACGAGGCAGTCCGCGCCCCCAAGGACTATCAGATGATCTTTGCAGGTTCCGACTGGATGATGGAGGATTACTATATGGATGAAAACCTCCCGGTCTTCAAGGGCGAACTTCTGATGGATGTCCACGCAACCGGCTGCTACACATCACATTCCGAGATGAAGAAAGTCAACCGCACCAACGAAGGGCTCCTTACCGGAGCCGAGAGCGCCGGCGTGCTTGCCGACTGGCTCGGTGCGATGGAATATCCTTCCTACACCATTTCGGAGGGCTGGAAGCGCCTGCTTTCCCATCAGTTCCACGATGACCTCACCGGCACCAGCATTCCGGCGGTCTATCAATTCTCCTACAGTGATGAATATGTCATTCGCAACCAGATGTCGTCGATCCTGGACAGGGAGATTGCCGCTGTGGCTTCCGGCCTGGACACCCGCGGCAAAGGCATTCCCGTAGTGGTCTGGAATCCGGTTTCAGGAGCGAACAAAGACTATGTGCGCGCATCCGTACCCCTTCCTGAAGGATATAAAGGCGTGGAGGTGTATGGCCCCGACGGCAAGAAGGTGCCGGCACAGGTCAGCGAGGGAGAGGTGCTGTTTGCAGGAGAAGTCCCGTCGCTGGGAATGGCTGTCTATGACGTCAGGCCCGTGCGCAAAGCTGCTTCAGGCGGCGCCCTCAAGGTCTCCGGAAAGACCATAGAGAACCGGTATTATGCCCTGACTCTCAATGATGAAGGGGATATATGCTCCCTTGTCGACAAACGTTCCGGCACCCAGATGGTGCGGCCCGGCGAGGCGTTCTCCCTCCTGTGCTGGGACGACAACTGGTCCGGCAACTGGCCCGCCTGGGAGATATATAAATTCGTGATGGACCGCGAGCCTGCCCGCGTGCGGGGTAACGTGCGCATATCCGTAGAGGAAGAGGGTCCGCTGCGTGCTTCCCTCAGGGTGGAGCGCAGCTTCGGGCCTTCCACCTTCGTGCAGCATATCCGCCTGACGGACGGGGCCTGCGACGAGAGGATAGATATATTGAACGAGTTCGACTGGCAGTGCCGGGAATCCCTCCTCAAGGCTTCTTTCCCAACTCCTTTCGATGCGGGTGAGGCTGCATATGACCTTGGAATGGCTCATATTCGCCGCGGCGTCAATACCGACACGCAGTATGAGGTATATGCCCACCAGTGGGCCGATGTTTCCGACGGCTCCGCCGGCCTGACGATAATGAACGACTCAAAATATGGCTGGGACCATCCCGACGGCGGGACCCTCCGCCTGACGCTGTTCCATACGCCGAAAACGGACCGTGCCTGGGATACTTTCCAGGCCACGATGGACCTCGGGCAGCACAGCTTCACATATTCACTGATGCCGCATTCCGGTGCGCTCGACCCCTCTGCCGCAACCTTTGTTTCCGACTGTCTGAACAAGCCCAAGAGGGCAGTTGCCGTGACTTCCCACGCCGGTGTCGCCGGCAAGAAGGTGAATGCGGCCTATTCCACCAATCCTGCGCTCAAGATAGGGGCACTGAAAAAGGCCGAGGAAGACGATTCCTATATCGTGCGTCTGTATGAACTTTCCGGCCGGGGTGCTTCCGGCGAGGTCGTGTTCCCCGTGGAGATCCTTTCGGCGGAAGAGGTGGACGGAGTTGAGGAGCCTGTCGGAGCTGCTGTCTTCAGTGGCAACAGGCTCAAAGTGGCGTCCGCTCCTTTTGCACTGCGGACTTTCAAGGTCACCCTTGCCAAACCCGCTAAAGAGATACAACCCGTTGAATATGAGGTGCTTGATATTCCGTTTAATGCCGTAGCCATCTCCTCGGATGCCTTCTCGGCCTTCGGCCATATGGATGAAATCCCCGGAGAGTGGCGCTCCTATGCAGCGGAAATCCTCCCGGACAACTTCTCATTCGCAGGTATCCCCTTCGCTTTCGGCGCTCCCGACGTGGACAATGCCGTCCGCTGCCGCGGCCAGCAGATCGCCCTCCCTTCAGGCACATCTTCAGTCTTCCTCCTAGCGGCCTCATCGGGCGAAGCCAGGGAGGTGCAGTTCGGCACTGTCTCCCGTCTGGTGGAGAACTGGACCGGCAAGTTCGGCGTCTACGGATGGCAGGGCTTCTACGACTCCTTCTGCCGCCAGGGCGAAGTCGCCTATATGGGCACCCACACCCACGGCTCTTCCCGCCGCAACCTCATCTACGAGTGCTCCTATATGTACCTGGTGGAAGTCCCCGTCGCGAACGACGTCCTGGTGCTCCCCGACGACAATGACATCGTCGTCTTCGCCGCCACCGCCAGAAAGTAGCCGCTCAGCCCGGCACCAAGTTGCACACTGCGTCCCGAGTCCCGGGGCGCAGTTGCCCGTTGTTGAAAAAATTGTTGATAACTTATTGTTATCTCGAAAAAAATGCTTACCTTTGCAGTCCGCAAAAAATGTGCGGAAAACACCTAAAGTATTTATAAACAATTAATTAAACAACCAATGCCTGGTTTAATTGGAAAGAAAATCGGAATGACTTCCGTTTTCGGTGCTGATGGAAAAAATATTCCATGCACCGTCATTGAGGCTGGTCCGTGTGTTGTTACGCAGGTACGTACGGTAGAAAAAGATGGTTATGCCGCCGTACAGCTTGCCTATGACGAAATTTCGGAAAAGCACGCCAGCGCCCCGCTCAAAGGGCATTTCGCAAAGGCAGGAACCACACCGCGCCGCAAGCTGGTCGAATTCCCGACCGACTTCGCCGCGGAGCTCAAACTGGGCGACACCGTCGTCATCGCTGATGTCATCAACGAAGGCGCATTCGTAAATGTCGTCGGTACTTCTAAAGGTAAAGGTTTCCAGGGCGTGGTGAAGCGCCACGGTTTCGCCGGTGTCGGTGGTCAGACCCACGGCCAGCACAACCGTCTGCGTCACCCCGGTTCAATGGGTGCATCCTCCTGGCCTTCACGTGTATTCCCCGGAATGCGCATGGCAGGTCATATGGGTGATGAAAGGGTCAAGGTTTTCAACCTCCCCGTCCTCAAGGTCATCCCTGAAAACAATCTCGTAGTGGTCAAGGGTTCCGTGCCCGGCGCCAAAGGTTCTTACGTAATATTGGAGGCATAAGACTATGGAACTCAACGTACTCAAAATTGACGGCACCCCTTCCGGAAAGACCGTCGTTCTCGATGAGAAAGTCTTCGGTATCACCCCTAACGATCACGCTATCTGGCTCGACGTGGTCCAGTACCTCGCCAACCAGCGTCAGGGTACCTCCAAGACCAAGGACAGAAGCGAAGTTGCCTACAGCACCAAGAAGCTTGGTCGCCAGAAAGGCGGCGGCGGAGCACGTCACGGCTCCCTCAAGGCAGGCATTTTCGTAGGTGGTGGTAACATCCACGGCCCCAAGCCCCGCACTTATACCTCGAAACTGAACAAGAAGGTCAAAGCTCTTGCCAGGTATTCAGCCCTCTCTTACAAAGCTCAGGAAAACGCTATCACGATCGTGGAGCCGTTCGCAATGGACGCCCCTAAGACCAAGGACTTCCTCGGTATCCTCAAGGCCCTCAAGGCTGACGGCAGGAAGGTTCTGTTCGTTCTCCCCGAGAACTCTGACAATATTTTCCTTTCATCACGCAACCTCCCCGAGGTGAAGGTCATCACGGCCGACGAACTCAACACCTATATCATCATGAATGCATATAGCATGGTGCTCGTCGACGGTGTCCAGGACACTCTCGCCGAAAGGGCAAATGCCTAAAACTTTCAAGAGATGGGAATTTTAATCAAGCCTATAGTAACTGAGAAGCTTACCGCCCTCGGCGAGAAATACAACCGTTACGGTTTCATCGTGGACCGCGACGCCAACAAGCTTCAGATCAAGGCGGCAGTCGAGCAGACCTACAACGTCAACGTCGCCTCAGTCAACACCGTCAATTACCACGGCAAGCGCAAGCAGCGCTACAGCAAGTCCGGTATCCTCCGCGGCCGTATGAACCACTTCAAGAAGGCATACGTCACCCTCGCAGGAGACGAGAAGATCGATTTCTACAGTAACATTTAAGGTATAAGGCAATGGCAGTCAGAAAATTCAAACCGGTTACCCCCGGTCAGAGAAACAAGGTAATCAGCGCTTTTGACGATATTACCTGCAAGACCCCCCACAAGGCATTGCTGGAACCCCTCAAGAGCACAGGCGGTCGCAACAACACCGGCCAGATGACAGTCCGCTATCGTGGCGGCGGTCACAAGAGGATGTACCGTATCATCGACTTCCTCCGCGACAAGGACAGCTGCACCGCAAAAGTTTTGACAATCGAGTACGATCCGAACCGCAGCGCCCGTATCGCACTTGTAGAATATGAAGATGGAGAAAAGAGATATATCATTGCTCCCAACGGACTTAAGGTCGGTCAGGTGATCGCCTCCGGCAGCGGAGTCGCTCCCGATATGGGCAATACTCTTCCTCTTAGTGAAATTCCGGTAGGTACTCTTATCCACAACATCGAGCTCCGTCCCGGCCAGGGTGCCGCAATGGCACGTTCCGCCGGTGCATTCGCACAGCTCGCCGCACGTGAAGGCAACCACGCCGTCCTCCGCCTCCCTTCGGGCGAGACCAGGATGGTCCTCGTTACCTGCCGTGCCACCGTGGGCACCGTATCCAACCCTGAACACAACCTGGAGTCATCAGGCAAGGCCGGCCGTACCCGTCACCTGGGTCGCCGTCCCCACAACCGTGGTGTCGTGATGAACCCTCACGACCACCCTATGGGCGGTGGTGAAGGTCGCGCTTCCGGCGGACACCCTCGTTCACGCAAGGGCCTGCCTGCCAAGGGATACAAGACACGTAATCCTAAGGCCGCTTCAAACAAGTTCATCATTGAAAGAAGAAAGAAATAATCGGAATTAAACTTTAGAGATTATGAGTCGTTCATTAAGAAAAGGACCGTACATCCAGGAAGCCCTGGAGAAGAGAATTCTTGCTATGAATGATGGTAGCAAGAAGAAGGAAGTCGTGAAGACCTGGTCACGCGCAAGCATGATATCTCCTGACTTCGTCGGCCACACGATCGCTGTCCACAACGGAAACAAGTTTATTCCGGTGTATGTAACAGAGAATATGGTTGGCCACAAGCTTGGCGAGTTTGCTCCTACAAGAACTTTCAGAGGCCATTCAGGCAACAATAAGAAGTAAAATTTTAATGATTTGAAATTATGGGAGCTCGTAAAAGAATAATGGCCGAGAGGCTGAAAGAAGCTAAGAAACAGACAGCTATCGCTAAGCTGAATGATGTTCCTACATCTCCCCGCAAGATGCGTCTCGTCGCAGACACTGTGAGGGGTGTGGAAGTAAACCGCGCACTTGACCTGCTCAAGTTCTCCAAGAAGGCACCTTCAGTGCGTCTTGAGAAACTCCTGCGCAGCGCCATCGCCAACTGGGAAGCTAAGAACCCGGAAAGCAGCCGCGAACTCGACAACGGTAACGTCTACGTCAAGACCATCATGGTCGACGAAGGCCGCACGCTGAAGCGCATCCGTCCCTGCCCTCAGGGCCGCGCCGGACGCATCCGCAAGCGTTCCAACCACGTAACCGTCATCCTCGATGTCAAGAAACCTACAGCAGTGGAGGCATAATCATGGGACAGAAAACAAATCCAATCAGCAACAGAATCGGTATCACCCGTGGTTGGGACTCTAACTGGTGTGGTGGTAACTATGCGGAGAAGATAGCAGAAGACTATAAGATCCGCCAGTATCTGGAGAACCGCCTTTCCAAGGCCAGCATCTCCAAGATAGTCATCGAAAGGACCCTGAAGCTCATAACCGTGACCATCCAGGCTGCAAGGCCCGGTGTCATCATCGGAAAGGGCGGACAGGAAGTCGACAAGCTCAAGGAAGAGCTTAAGAAGGTCACCAAGAAGGACGTCCAGATCAACATCTTCGAAGTGCGCAAGCCCGAGGTTGACGCCCGCATCGTAGCAGACAGCATCGCCCGTCAGATCGAGGGCCGCGTCAGCTACCGCCGCGCCATCAAGATGGCAGTCGCCACCGCGATGAGGGTTGGTGCAGAAGGTATCAAGGTCCAGATAGCAGGCCGCGTAGGCGGTGCTGAAATGGCCCGCAGCGAAATGTTCAAGGAAGGCCGTACGCCTCTCCACACTTTCCGCGCCGATATCGACTATGCACTCGCAATCGCCAACACCAAGGTCGGTTGCCTCGGCATCAAGGTCTGGATATGCAACGGTGAAGTTTACGGTAAGAAGGATCTCTCTCCCAACGCAGGTCTTTCCGCAGCATCCGCCCAGGGTGGCCAGGGTGCTCCTCGCGGAGGCCGTGGCGGAGACCGCGGCGGTCGCCGTGGCGGTCGTCCCCGCAGGGAAGCCCGCGCCGAGTAATCTCACCAGAGCAAAGACTCCGGAGGCCAGCCGCAAGGCTGGTCTCTTTTTTTTTATAGAAATAATACTTAACTTTGAAGGATAACTGGAACGAATAACCTCACAACTATATGGCTCAGTCAAGAAGATCATTCCTCAAGAAGGCGGGCGTGGGAATCGCGGCCGTCACCATCCTGCCGCGCCAGGTGTTTGGCGCGATGGGTGGCAACAAGCAGTATGTGGCCCCGAGCGACCAGCTCACCAGGGGCATCATCGGCGTGGGCGGCATAGGTATGTCCCCGCTTCACTTCGCCAGCGACGACAAATGCCGCCTGGTGGCTGTCTGCGACGTGGACAAGAACCACCTCGACCGTGCCGTCGAAGCCGGCAAGAAGAACTTTGACGAGACGCTCGCCGCATATTCCGACTGGCGGGACCTCGTCCACGACCCCAACGTGGACATAGTCCACATCGCAACCCCGTCCCACTGGCACGGCATCCAGGCCGTTGAGGCCGCCCGCGCCGGCAAGGACATATTCTGCGAAAAGCCGATGACACGCACAATCGGCGAAGGCCAGAAGGTCGTCGAGGCAGTGGCCCGCTATGGCAGGATATTCCGCCTTGACACCTGGTTCCGCTTCAAGGACACCTTCTACGGCCTTGGCACCACGGTGGAGCCCCTCAAGAAGCTTGTCGACAGCGGCCTTCTCGGCTGGCCCCTCACCGTGCGCATCAGCGGCGCCACCGGCTTTGCCTGGAAGTTCTTCTGGACAGGCAAGGAGAACCTTGTCCCCCAGCCGGTTCCCAAGGAGCTCGACTACGATATGTGGCTCGGCCCCGCCCCCTACAAGCCCTACAACCCGCACCGTGTCCACCAGACCTTCCGCGGCTACTGGGACTACGAATCCGGCGGCCTCGGCGATATGGGTCAGCACTATATCGACCCCGTCCAGTACCTGCTCGGCAAGGACGACACCTTCCCGGTGAAGGTCGAGGTCGACGCCCCTCAGCAGCACCCCGACGCAGTTGGCACATGGAGGAGCATAACCTACACATACGCAGATGGTTGCAAGATCATCCTCGAAGGAGAAGGCTTTGAGTCCAAGGGCAAGGTTCCGTATATCGAAGGTCCCAAGGGCAAGGTCTACCAAGGCTTCGAATGCACCATTCCCAATGTCTGGGACGTCATCAACACCCTTCCTGACCCGGCTCCCCGTCACACCGATTTCCTCGAGTGCGTGCGCAACCGCCAGCACTTCGCCCTGGACGAAATCATCGGCCACCACAGCGCCACGGTCGTGAATATGGGCGCCTGCGCCCTCAGGCTCGGCCGCACCCTTCACTTCAACCCCGACACCCAGCGTTTCGTGGGCGACGACGCAGCCAACCTCCTTATCAACCAACCTATGCGCGCCCCCTGGGCATCAATGATTTAGCGATATGAAAAAGATACTGTCAATACTGGTTTTGGCGCTCCTTTGCGCCACCTTATCCTTCGGTCAGGATTCCCGCGGCAGGGTGCCTTCGACCGTAGTCAGCGATGTCCTCGCAGTGATGCCCATATCCGACCCTGCCGTCCTTGCGCAGAATGCGCAGGACCTGGCGGTGTCAGCCCCCGCTACGGTCGAGCTGCTTGCCGGCAGGCTCGGCGAGCAGGGAGGCAACGCCCTGGCTGAATATGCCCTCTCGGCCGTGGCCAGGTATGTGTCCGACCCGGCTAATGCCAAATACAAAGATGCTGTCCGTGAGGGATTTGCAAAGGGTATCGAGGCTCAGGAAGACCCTGTCAACAGGCAGTTCCTGCTCTCGCAGCTAAGGCTGATTGCCACCCCGGCGGATATCGATATATACAAGAAATATGTCTCCGACCCTCTCGCCGGCCCTGCCGCCCTTTCGACCATCGCCGAGCTCGACGGGAAGGATGTCATCCTCGAACTTGTAGCTGCCGCTGCCGCCCCCAAGACGGCCCTTGCTGATGTCATAGCCGATAACGGCTACAAAGAGGCGGAGCCCGTCCTCCTCGGCTGGGCTGCAATCAGCACCGACCCCGTGGAGAAGGCTGCTATAGCCACCGCTCTCGGCCGCATCGGCGGCGAGGCCTCCCTCAAGTGGCTGAAAGCCAATTCGATGGCAGACTATATGGTGGCCCTGGAGAATATCCCCGCAAAGAAAGCCGTTAAGGCTGCCAAGACCGTCCTCAAGGAAGGCTCTTCCGACCTTAAATGCGCTGCTGCCCAGGTGATTATGGGCAAAGCGACCCAGAAGGAAGGCCTCAAGGTGCTTAAGGATATTCTCGCCACCGAAGACAGGCCCCTCCGCAATGCGGCGATTTCCGCTGCGACCGGGATGTATGGCGCTGCCGCCGTCGAGCCCGTGCTCACCGGCAAGTTCGCCAATCTATCCTCCGGCGCCAAGACCGACGTCGTGAACTGGCTGGGTGCCAACGGCAAGCGCGCAGACATAGTGCTCAGTGAAATCGACGCTCCCGGCGAGCTGGGTGAAGCAGCCGTGCGCTCCGCCGGAATGGTGGGCGGCGATGCAGCCCTGAAGGCCCTCGTGGACCAGCTGGGCGGCCCCAGGGGCAAGGCGGCATATCACGCCCTGAAATCCTTCAAGGGCGATATTTCCGCTCCCGTAGTCGAGGCTCTTGCGGCCCCGAAGAACGAAATACAGGCTAACAACCTGATGATCCTTGCCTCCGCAAAGGAGATCAAGGACGCTGCTCCATATGTGCTCAACGCCGCTTCCAAGGGTTCCAAGGTGGCTGCCGCTTCGCTTGCCGGAGTCGTGACAGCCGAGAACACCGACGCCGTGGCCGAAGTCCTGGTGAAGGCCCCCGAAGATCAGATCGCCTCTCTGCAGAACGCTCTTTCCGCTTCCCTGCATAAGCTGACTCCCGACCAGCAGGCCTCCAAGGTCAAGAGCCTTATGGCCACCACGACCGCCCGCGACCGCTACTATGCAGTGCTCGGAAAGATCGGCACCGACGAGGCTGTCAGCACCCTTCGCGGCCTTTCTTCGCAGGATGCTTCCGCCAAGGCGGCCCTTCTGGCGATGGACAACCCCGGCATCATCCCCGACCTGCTCGCAGCGGCAAAGGAAGGCGACCAGACCGCCCTTTCGAGATATATCGATATGCTTGCCGCCAATGAGTCAAATCCTGACGTGAAGCGCTTCGCCCTGGCAGAGGCCATAGACCTCGCCAAGTCGCCCGCCGTCAGGGCACAGGCAGTCGCCAAGGTGGGCGAGATGCCGTATATGAAGACCTTCCTGCTCGCAGGCAAGTCCCTGGACGACAGCAACGCCGAAGTGCGTATGGCCGCCGCCTATGCCGTGAAGAACATAGCCTCGAAGACCACCGAGGAAATCAACTACGACGACCTGAGGGCCAACCTGCTGAAAGCCAGCAGCATATTCGCAGCCCGCGGCTGGGCCGACGACGGCTACGCGGTGGATGAAATCAACAAGATTGTCCGCGAGGCCAAGCCTTCACCGAGGAGTGAACTGACCGACGAGGAGAAGGCCAAAGGTTTCGAAATGCTCTTCGACGGCACCGACCTCAGCAAGTGGCACGGCGATATGGAAGGCTACACCGTGGTGAACGGAGCCATCTATGTGTCAGCCAATTACGGTGCCACGGGCAACCTCTACACCAACAAGGAATACCGCAACTTCGTCTACCGTTTCGAGTTCTGCTTCCTCGAGGAGGGAGTCAACAACGGAGTTGGCATCCGCACACCCGAAGACGTGGACGCCGCCTATAGCGGAATGTGCGAGCTCCAGATCCTGGACCACGACGCTCCCGCATATAAGGGCTGGCTCAAGGACTACCAGGTGCACGGTTCCATCTATGGTGTCGTCCCTGCCAAACGCCTCAAACACAAGCCTTTGGGCGAGTGGAGCACCGAGGAGATCATAGTTGAGGGCGACCACATCAAGGTCACCGTCAACGGCGAGGTTATCACCGACGCGGACATCCGCAAGGCCTGCAAGGGCCACAACGTGGCTCCCGACGGCAGTGATGTCAACCCCTACACCATCGACGGCCACAACCATCCCGGAATGTTCAATTACAAGGGCCGCATTTCCTTCTGCGGCCACGGCGCGGGCCTGAAGATCCGCAACGTCAGGATACTGGATCTGGGATATAAGAAATGATACGGCTTGCGGCGATAGGAGTAGGCAACCGCACCGGGAAATACCTCAGGTATCTTGAGGCATATCCCGGGCGGGCCGCCCTGGTGGCGATAGTGGAACCGGACCCCGTGAGGCGGGAAAACGCAAGGAAGCGTTTCGGCCTGGCGGCGGAGGACTGCTATGAATATGCAGATGATTTCTTCAGCGAGCCCGGCCGCTGCGACGCGGTGATAATAGGCTCTCCCGACAGCGAACACTATTCGGAGGCTATGCAGGCCATCAGCAGGGGCTATCACGTCCTGCTGGAAAAGCCTGTGGCACAGAACTTTGGCCAGTGCGAGGCGATAGCCCGCGCGGCCGCAAAGGCCCGCGTCAAGGTGGGGGTCTGCTATGTGCTTCGCTTTATGCCGGTGTATCGCAAGATAAAGGAACTGCTCGACTCGGGCATAATAGGCCGGGTGACGGACGTCTCCCATCAGGAGTTCGTGGGCATAGACCGTATGCTCCACACATATGTCCGCGGCTACTGGAACAAGGCTTCGGAGTCGAATCCCTCGTTCCTTTCCAAATGCTGCCACGATGTGGATATGCTTCTTTGGACCACCGGCGCCCGCATAAAGTCCGTCCAGTCCACCGGCAGCCTGGAGTGGTACCGGCCGGAAAACGCCCCCGCCGGCAGCACGGATTATTGCATAGACTGCCCCGTGGAGAAGACCTGCGCATATTCGGCCATCGATATGTATATCCGCCGGGGAGTGTGGACCGACAATTTCCCTGTCCCCGAGAGGGTGTCCAAGGAGGAGGTGCTCCAGGAGGAGATGCGTCTGGGCCGCTTCGGCCGCTGCGCTTTCAAGTGCGGCAACGATGTTGCTGACCGTCAGGTGGTTACGATGCTTTCCACAGAAGGGATGCTCATCACCGTGCTGATGAACACCTTCACCCGCCGGGAAGGTCGCCGCACGGTCTATTCCGGCACGGAAGGCGAGATTGTCGCCGACGGCTGGAAGGTCGAGGTGCGGATGCACAAGGATGGCAAGGTGGTGACATTCGACTACGGCTCGGAGGCAGCCAAGCCCCTCCACGGCGGCGCCGATATCGAAATCGTCGACGACTTCATCTCGGCTGTCGAAGACCCCTCCCGCCAGCCCGCCATCCCTATCTCCGACGCCCTCGAAAGCCATAGAGTTTGTTTTATGGCAGGATAATATATGGGGATATGCTATCTCATCCTGAAACCCTCCGCTTCGCTTCGTCCCTCCCAAACAAGTTTGGGCCCCTCCCATTCATGTGGCCATGGGCGGCCACAGGTTTCAGGATGAGATAGCATATCCCAAGTAGCAATATGACAGTCCGCGAAAAAATAGCTTTGTTCCCTCATTCCCCCGGAGTTTACAGGTACTACGACTCCGAGGGGGCGGTGATATATGTGGGCAAGGCCAAGGACCTCCACAAGAGGGTGGCGCAGTATTTCGTGCCGCCCGAGAGGCTAAACCGCAAGACGCGCCTGCTGGTGTCCCGTATCGCGGATGCGCAGTACTCGGTGGTGGAGACGGAAGCGGATGCCCTGCTGCTGGAGAATAACCTCATAAAGCAGTATAAGCCAAAGTATAACATACTTCTCAAGGACTCGAAGACATATCCCTGGATATGCGTCACCGCGGACGAATATCCGAAGGTTTTCCTCACCCGTCGCGTCGTGAAGAACGGTTCCCTGTATTTCGGGCCCTACAGCAGCGTGATGCACGCCCGCAACCTGCTGGAGATGTTTTCGGACATATATCCCCTGCGCACCTGCAACCTCAAGATTACCGGCGAGGCCATCCTGCGACGTCGTTTCCGGCCCTGCCTGGAGTTCCATATCGGCCGTTGCAAGGGCTGCTGCATCGGGGCCATATCCAAGGAGGAATATAATGGTTACATTTCCGAAATCGTCTCTATGCTCCGGAGCGGCGGCCGGGAGATGATCCAGCACTACAAGGGGCTGATGGAGCAGGCTGCAGAGGCTCTGGAATTCGAGCAGGCGGAGGTCTATAAGCAGAAGATGCTTTCGCTGCAGAACCACTATTCGAAGTCGGTGGTGACAAGCGCTGTCGATACCGACGTGGATGTGTTCTCGCTGGTTTGCGACACTTCCGAAGCCTTCGGTAACTTCCTCAGGATCAGGGGCGGAGCCATAGTGCAGTCGCTCAATCTGGGGTTCCGTATGCCCCTCGAGGAGGAGCCTGCGTCTGTGCTGAGCACCTTCGTCGCGGAGGTGGAAGCCAAGTTCGGCGAACTGTCCCGCGAGGTACTGGTGCCCTTCCTGCCAGACGTGGAGATTCCCGGGGTGCAGTTCCGTATCCCCGCCAAGGGCGACAAGCTTTCACTTTTGCAACTAAGCCACCGCAACGCGATGGAAATGAGGCGCAACGCGCTCAACCAGCGCGAGCACACCGACCCCGAAGCCTACCATATGAAAGTTCTCGAAGAACTTCGTGACGCCCTGGGTATGAAGGAGTTACCTATGCATATGGAGTGCTTCGACAATTCCAATATCCAAGGTACCAACCCCGTGGCCTCCTGCGTCTGCTTCCGCGGCGGCGTGCCCTCCAAGAAGGACTACCGTCGTTTCAAAATCAAAACCGTCGTGGGCGCGAACGACTATGCCTCGATGAAGGAGGTGGTCAACCGGCGCTACTCCCGCCTTCTTGCCGAAGCCCCCGACGACCTCCCGCAGCTGGTCGTCATCGACGGCGGCAAAGGCCAGCTCGAATTCGCCTGGCAGGCCCTCGCCGAACTAGGCCTCACCGAACGCCTCACGGTCATCGGCCTTGCCAAGCGCCTCGAGGAAGTCATCCGCGTCGGCGACCCCTACCCGCTCTTCATCGACCGCAACTCCTCCGCCCTCAAGGTCCTCCAGCAGATCCGCGACGAAGCCCACCGCTTCGGCATCACCTTCCACCGCAACCTCCGTAGCAAATCCCAGGTCGACTCCGCCCTCCTCGCCATCCCCGGCATCGGCGCCAAGACCGCCGAGCGCCTCCTGCTGCACTACGGCAGCGTCGCCCGCATCGCCGCCGCCCCCCTCGACGACCTCTCCGCCTTCCTCGGCCGCCCCTCCCTCGCCGCCGCCCTCCACCAGGCCCTCGCCTGACCGCCGCCCTGGCCCAACCCTCTCCAACGCACTTCCGCCCAAACGGCTCTCTGTGGCACATTTTCCGGAAGTGCGTAGCGCCTCCCGCCGCCGAAGTGCCCTCCCAGGTCCCTCCAGGGCGCATTTCTCCACCCGCCTTCTTACGCACTTCCGCCCAAACGGCCCTCTGTGGCACATTTCCCGGAAGTGCGTAACGCCGTTCCGGCCGGAATCTACCTTCTAGGCCTCTCCGGGGCACATTCCTCCTCCCTTCTTCCAACGCACTTCCGCCCAAACGGCCCTCTGTGGCACATTTCCTGGAAGTGCGTAGCGCAGTCCGTAGCCGAACCAGCCTTCCAGCCTTTTCCACGGAACCTTCCTCCGCACCCCCTGTAACGCACTTCCACCCCGCCGGTCTTCTACGCGCTTGTGTGGCACCTCCCTGGAAGTGCGCGCACCTGCACGGAGCGGATGTGCCTCGCAGGAGGCGGATGTATCCCGGAAGTGCTGACATCGTCCCTGGGAATGGGACGATACCGGCAAATATCGCCGAAATTGACAGTATCGTCCCATTTTTAGGGACGTAACTCGCACTTTGCCTGCAGGAGGAGATTGTGCCCGGGGTTGGGAAGTGAAGGGGTGGGGAAGAGGAGGGGAAGATGTGGAATTGGGGAAGAGGAGGGAGTGGGGAAGAAGTGCGCTGAATGTGGGTTCGGGGGCGGGAAGGAACGGAGGGGCTTTGGGATTCTCGGGAAAAAGTGCGATATTTGCTCCATTAGATATGCTTACGGCTATGAGTGATAAGTCTATGACATCCAAGGAACTCACCAAGTATGAGTCGAATTACTCCGAGGAGGGGTTCTGGAAGAAGATGCAGAAGCTGGCCAAGAAGGCCGGTATCAAGACGGTATATTATGCCCTCGTTCTGTACTATACCCTCACCGACCCTGCCACTCCGGCCCGTTACCGGGCGGTGATTGCCGGTGCGCTTGGATACTTGATCCTCCCGATGGACTTCATCCCTGACCTCCTGCCGTTCACCGGCCTTGCGGATGACTGGGCGGCGCTGATTGCCGCCGTGGCATTCGTTGCCGGCGCCATCACCCCCGCCATCAAGGCTCGGGCACGTGCAAAACTCACCGACTGGTTCGGCTCTGTCGCTGATTCCCAGCTCGGCGACCTCGCCTGACCCCATCCTCCTCCCCTCGAGTACCGCTCCGGTAACAGTTTCGGCGTTTTTTGTTCGCTCAGCTGCCCCCAAGGGCCGCCGGGAGTACGATTTTGGCGCTTTTTGTGAATCTTCGTCAATTTTCGTGCAAAATAATTAGGGTAACCGATTGATTATCAATTGGTTACCCTTGCTTTTTCGGATTATTTTTCGTAA
>CACZBP010000013.1 GCA_902779495.1 uncultured Bacteroidia bacterium | reverse complement strand
CCAGGCTGTTTCCACCCCGCAGTCTTTCACTCCAGCGGTCGACGAGGTGATGCACCGCACCAGTGCAGTGGCGCCATCCGCATCACCTTCATCCTCGATTACGAAGGCTTCCGCCTTGACGATTCCCGGCGCCACAACACCCTGCGGCACATCCTCCCCGCACCCCGCCATCACCGTCGCCACGGCCAAAACAAATATTGCTTTTAAGAATCTCATGCCCAAGCTTTTTTTGAGTGGTTGTACAAATATAGTAAAAAAGGCGCTATTTGGAATTGCTCCCCCGCAAATGGACTTGAATGGACTTGATTGAGTTTTTCCATTGTGCGAAATTTGAAAGCGTATAATTAATAGCTCTATTTATGCCACGATTTCGTATAACCACAAAGATGCGGACGCAGTTCAACGGCATCCGCATCGAACCCGGCATGTCCGTCGAGGTTGTCACCCTCAACTACGGCAACCCCCTCCTCACGAACGGCGCCCAAGAAGTCATCAGCGCCTTCAAACGCATCTATGACATCGACATCAAACGCGCCGGCATCTGCAGCCAGGCGTATTTGGATGTTGAGAAATTAGGATAAATCTTAAGAATATAAGTATGCATCTTACATTGCCTTTTACTGAACTGAATACTATAGTTCAGCAGAAAACGAACCAGCCGGTAGAATTCGGTTTTGTGTCCGACGATACGATAAGTATCGCATATAAGATGAACCTGCTGTTGAAGACCGTGAATATCAATGCGACGGTTCAGGTTCTAAGTGTCGACTGGCCTCACGTGGAAGCAAAAATCGATATGGGCTCAGCCGGCAATCTTTTGCTTCAAGGAGGTTTGGGCGTCTTCGGCGGTATGCTCCCTGAAGGCCTGATTGAGTCTTTCACCGACGGCATAGCCGAAATCAATCTTGCCCGAATCCCCAAACTAGAAAAAACATTGTCAATGTTCGATGTTAAAGGAATAGCATTCTCCCCCGAACAGCTCGGCCTGGAAGTCGGGATGAAATAACCATTGTAAATAGAGATTTTATTGTATTAGTCAACAACCTAATCATCAAATAATATGGCAACAGAAAACAAAAAAATGATTTCATGGGATTCTGTTCTTGATGCCACTATGAAGATTCCTGGTATCAAGGTTAATAGGGAAGAATTCCTTAACCAAGCTTTCTCTGCTGCTGGATCAGATATTGATTTCAGCGGAAATCGTCCTATAGATTACTTCGACGAGGACGTGATTGAAAAAGTCGCTAAAGATGTCATTAACGGACAAACTATGAAGGTTACAGGCGTCTCTGTTTTGGCAGGGATCCCCGGAGGATTAGCTATCATAGGCACTATGCCTGCAGATATCGCTCAGTTCTATTTCCACGCCATAGTCCTGGCCCAAAAACTTGGTTATATCTATGGATGGCCGAATCTTCTGGACGATGAGGGGCACTTGAGTGAAGGGACCAGAAATGTACTTACTGTCTTTATCGGTGTTATGATGGGCGCACAAACCGCCAATAAGGCTATGACCGAGATTGCTAAGAGAATAGCGCTGGAAGCGGCAAAGCGAATCCCGAAACAAGCATTGACCAAAACTGCATGGTATCCCATTATCAAGAGTCTAGGTAAATGGATGGGCGTTCAAATAACCAAGCAGTCTATAGGAAAAGGTGCCGGAAAGATAATACCAATAATAGGAGGAGTCTTGTCAGGGGGAATAACTTTAGCTACATTCCGCCCTATGGCAAATCGTCTAAGGGATGAATTGAGGAATGAAATGTTCCTGTTCAAATCCACGGATAAGCATTTCTATTTCGAGAGCGAGACTGAAGAAGTATCACCCTTGTCCGATGCTGAATTCGAGATGATCAGAATTCGTGCGTGTATCAATATTGCCAAGATTGATTTTGATTTCTCTGACACAGAAAAAGCCGTCCTGCTAAATATGATTGAGAACGTTTCTTTGGATGATGATAATAAGGCAGAACTGCTCAATGATCTTCACCGGAAAGAGTTGACGGATATTGACTTCCGCTCATTTAATCTATCAGATATTCAGGCGACATCGCTTATTGAAAGCCTTGTCTCTATCGTGAATATTGATGGATTTGCTAATCCTGAGAAGATTTACCTTTACAAAATAGCAAAGGATTTGAACATCCCGAAATCCACCGTCGATGATATGTTGTTGACCGACAGGGGATTATAAGTGCTGAAACTAATGTAAGAATTAGAGAAAAACCGATAGAGGAATTACACGAGAGGAGATTAAAACAGTATAGTATTGCATTGTTTATTTAGAAGATTTCAACGCCGTTAATATAGATAACAGTTAATGTAATAAGCTATGGGTGATGTAACGAGATGTCCTCAATGTCATTCGACGAACATAACCGCCACCACAGTCAAAACAAAGAGTGGAAACAAGGTCGGAGCAGCTTTAGGTGTAACGGCAGTTCTTGGAGCGGCTGTTTTGACAGCAACAGCCGCTCCTGTCATAGCTCCAGTAGTGGCAGTTTTGGGTGCAAAGGGCGTAGAAAGATTGATTCATCTTGGTGGGCACCGTGCTATTGAATTGGGAAAAGACGAATATCGAACCATTTACACTTGTAATAATTGCGGCCATAGGTTTTAGAGAACAATCATGGTCATTAGGAATGTATTATTGTTCAGACCGGGCTATTGTTTGGTTCTTTTAACAAAGATTCGGATTCCATTTAAAAACGCTAGATCTTATGGCAAATAATAAATGTCCACATTGCTGTTCTACAAATATAAGTCGCGATGCTTTAAATCTGACTGGTAATATCCTTAAAGAAACAGTCGGTTCCGTTGCTGGACTCACTTCAGGTTTTGCCGTTGGGTTTCTTATGAAAGCTATCGGACTTCCTCGTGGAGTAGCTGCCGCAAAAGAAACTACAGAAGCCGTTCATAAGTTTATTGCAGGAGATTCTTTGGAGATAAAGTACAGATGTAATGCTTGCGGACGATATTATAGGGTATGGGAACAATCCTGGATAAACTCATCAACTCTATGATAATTTAGGTAACGCTATCTTAAAATAGCTGGCTGTATAATCCTTGATACTGTCATTATTCTTTTCGGTTTAATATTCGTCTGTTTCCTTTACAAAACAATAAAATACGTAAAAAGTCAAGTAGCCTAATCGATATCGTAATATGGCACATAAGAATGATAATCCGGATTTTCCCTGGCTATTAATACTACTAATTGTGGCACCAATAGAAATGATGATCAAGTGGAAAATAATAAAATCCACACATCCTGAGGTTACGTCCTATTGGGAGTATATGACAACGTATACATGGGGGATAGTCTCGCTTATAATTATTGGAATTCTGATAGTTGGCATACTAATCATATGCATCGTTGACGCGATATCAAAAAAACGAGAAAATAAGGAATCATGACCGTAGTAGTAGGCATCCTTAACCGCCGGGGGGCGGTGCTGGCGGCGGATAGCGCCGTGACTGTGAACAACGCCCACGGGACCAAGATATACAATTCGGCGACAAAGATTTTCCCTTTGTCCGCAAAGTCGCCTGTCGGGGTGATGATCTATAACAACGCAATGTTTATGACTACTCCGCTGGATGTCATCTTTGAACTGTACCGGGCTCGGCGCGGCGACCAGAAGTTCGACACGTTAAAGGAATATGCGGATGATTTCCTGGACTTCCTCCGCTGCGAGAACTATTTCGCGGACGCCGATGGACAAAAGGAATACTTCGAAAAAGAAGTGTCCGATTTCTACAGGCGAGTGAATGACACCGTGGAGGAAGAGTGGACGAAACGCTATGGCGAAGATGCCGACTATGATGAAAAAATAGTTGCCGAAATTATGCACGGTGTGCTCGAGGGTACCAGAAAGGACTATGCGGAAGATTCAGAATGCGAGGAACTCAAGGACTACCCCAAGCGTTCCATGATCCTGTACGGAAAAGATATCTTTGACGCAATCAAAGAAGACCTGAAGGGAAAAGACCTGCCCGCCAATCTTAAGACAGACATAGTGAATACGTTTCATAAATATTTGAAATCGAGCACTTTCCACATCTGGTCCGGACTGGCTTTCGTCGGGTTCGGAGAGAAAGATATATATCCCTCAATCCTGTCGATGTATCTGGGCGGTGTCATTGAAGGGAGACTGCGATATGCCTATCTGGACGACGCCGAGACCATCGGAATGAGGTACTCCGCCCTCATCAGGCCCTACGCTCAGCGCGATGTAATCGACAATATGATTTGGGGTATCCACCCGAGCGTGGAGAGGACCGTATTGCAGCTGAATCGAAATGCTATCGAGAGCACCCGGGAGAAGATTCTCAAAGAACTCGAAAAGGCAGGAGTCAAACAGAGCGTAATAGAAAAAGTCACCGAGATGGACTTGGACGAAGTCAAGACGGTTTTCGGGGATTCCCTTGAGGATTATGAGCGGAACAGTTTCATCGATGGTATCCTCG
Source organism: uncultured Bacteroidia bacterium (assembly GCA_902779495.1). Classification (GTDB taxonomy): domain Bacteria; phylum Bacteroidota; class Bacteroidia; order Bacteroidales; family UBA932; genus Cryptobacteroides. The sequence continues at coordinate 14,860 of CACZBP010000013.1, read as the reverse complement.
ACGCGGTCGAAAGTTTCAATATGTCTGACGTGGCGAATATGGCGGAAAGCCTGGTGTCACTGACCTATATTCAGAGGCACATCAGTTCCTCCGAAGAAACCGTCGGCGGCCCCATCGACGTCGCCGTCATCACCAAGGTCGGCGGCTTCCAGTGGGTCAAGCACAAGCCCTGGCCCCCGCCGGTCGCCTAGTCCCTTGGTACAAAACATTCACTTGAGAGGAACGTCTTCAGCGGCTGGAGGTCCTGCTGGATGATACCCCAGATGGTTGCCATATTCACCTGATAATAGTCGTGAACCAGAACGTGACGAAGCCCTTCTATCGCTTCCCAGTCCATTCCCTGATGAGTGTCCTTATAATCCTTCGAAAGCATATATACACTTTCACCTATACACTGAAGATTGTATATGACTGCGTGGCAGAGAATCTTATTGGACTCAAACGATTCGTAGGATTCCACTCCGAGAAGGAACTCCTCTATATTGGCTATCGAATCCATCATCAGCTGGATGCGGGCAGGGTCATTAACCTTATCTCTCATATATCAAGTACTTATCGCGTTCGGCGGAGGCTTGGGAGAAGGGCTTGAGGAAGCCGTTTTCAACAAGGTCGACCTTGCGGCCAATCAGCTTTTCCATATCAAGTTGATAGCGGACTATGGTTATGAGGGACAAAACGGCAGATTTATCGTAATCGACGATCAGGTCCAGGTCGCTAGACGTGGTCTCTTCCCCGCGGGCGAAAGAGCCGAAAACCCAAGCACGGATGACGGGCGTGTGGGAGAGATAGCTCTGAACTTTCGTGAACATATCCATCCGTTGCCGGTTGAGTTTTTCAATACACTCCTCCAACTCCTCAGCGACACCTCTGCGTGAGGCATACCTGCGCATACTGTCCAAGTTGATAGGATATACCTCCATAATGCGCTGGAAATCCTTGTCAGAGTATTCTTTGCGGCGTATGGTATCGACAAGGAACTTCTCTGGAGCCGGAATTCCGACACCTTCCTCAATTAAAAACGGAGCCTCAGTCACCAGCCGCCCTACAATGATACAGCCTCTGGGAGGTACTTTCAAATACTTCACGTCATCCCAAAGCATCACTTTTTCGAAATGGCGGCTCAACGTCTCCAGCACGACCTGACGGTCATCCTTCCCAACCTCTATCTCCAGATTGCCGTTTCTCTCTGTCATACAGGAACTTACGCCGACTAGTTCCTTGACCATCACAGCATTGCACCGCTTCATCCAATCCGATGGAACAACACGGTATTGCGGCTTTTCGCAGGCAACATACCGCCCCTTGCCAATGACCGACAGAGTTCCTTCTTTCACCATCCCACGGATACGCGCATACACCGAAGTCATCGGCATGTCGCCAAAGACGGTGGCAAAATCAATAACGTCGACGACGATCTTTCTTTGAAAAAGGGCATCTAGTTCCTTTTTATATGAAGGGTACTTCATAAGCGCCAGTTTTCGCAAAGATAAATATAAATCGGCAATAAATCAACAATATTGCCGATTTATAATTAGCACCCTCGTCCCAGCACCCGTCCGGCGTTGTCGTTATTTGGCCATAGAGTCCTGTTTTTAGCGCCATTTGGCCAAATAGTAACGATTAATTTGGCCATAGACCCCTGTTTATAGCGCCATTTGGCCAAATAAAAAAATATAATCAGCCAGAAGAGGCCATTTTACCCCTTATTTGGCTGATTATACGCTGTTTTTTATCGTAAAACGATATCAAAGGGCCTCGGCTGGGCGTTTTAGGCGATAAACAATCCTACCGATTCCGGCAGGTTGGTCGGGATGATCCGACTCAAGCGGACGACCCCGCCCGCACCGTCAAGGCGGAGTAGGGTGCATCGCCACGCTTGCACTGGCGCTCTATAACCTTTTTAGTACGGACGGCTCCAGGCCCCGTTTTCTTATCCCCATTGATTATCAAGCTCTTACAGATATGCCATAGTTATTATTCAGTATGGCACTTCTGTAACTGCCTGATAATCAATGGTGATGCAAAAACAGGGGTACTGCATTTAGAGGCCCCTACTCCGCCTTGACGGTCTTGGCGGGGTCGACGCGGGAGATGAAGAGGCAGGGGATCAGCAGCAGGAGCATAATCACCAGCCAGGAGAGGGCGTCGGCGGCGAGGATGGAGGGGATGTCGATGTGGACTGGGACGTAGGAGAGCATATAGTTCTCCGGGTTGAGGGGGATGAAATGGGTCGTGCCCTGCACCAGGCAGAAAAGAAGGGCGACGGCGTTGCCGATGGCCATCCCCCAGAGGACGTGGCGCGAGGACAGGCGGAGGAATATGCCGGCAATCGCCCGGTTGCCCATCCCCATAGCCTTGAGGATGCCGATGGTGGAGGTGCTGCGGAAGAGAAGAATAAGCAGGCCGGAAATCATATTGAACCCTGCCACGATGGTCATCAGCACCAGCAGCACGAGCATATTGAAGTCCACAAGGTCGAGCCAGGAATATATCTGCGGATACCTCCTCTTGGAGGAAGCGACGACCGGAATTGTCTCGTCTTCAGATATATACGACGATGCCACGAAAGCCGTCTCCTGCGTCAGCAGGTCGAGGCTTTCCCGGGCGGAGGGCTCCAGACGCACCTCTATCGATGACACTTCATCCGGGCCGAGGCCGTCCAGGCGCTGCATATCGGAAAGCCCTGCATATACCACCGTGGTGTTGCCGCCCATAAGGACGGTGCGGTAGAGGTCGTCGCCGCGGCCGCGGCCATATATCTCCTTGACACGGAACTTCCTTGCCCGGACCTTATCGCCCACGAAATAGGCGGTCATCGCGTCGCCTTGGGCGAGCAGGAGCTGGTCTGCCAGGGAGGCTGGAATCGCCACGCAGAGGCTGTCATACTGCGGCACGCCCTTGAACATCACGCCGGAGATATTGTCCCCGGCCTTGATTATTCCGGCTTTGTAGATCGCGCCCTCCACGGCGTCCACGCCGTTGATCTGCCTGATTTTGCCGACATATTCAGCGTCAAGGCTCAGGGGACCGGCATCCGAGGAATAGTGGCGCGAGGGGCTGTCCAGGATTATGTCGCCGGACAGCAGGGAAATGGCCTGTCGCAACTCCTCCCGGTAGCCGGAAGAAATTGCGACAGCCAATATCATCACGAGGTAGGAGACGGCGATGGCGACCATCACCGCCCTGCCTCCGAAACGGAGTTTACCCGCTATGAAGGAAGAGGCTACCAGATGTGCACCCTTTCGCTCTCAGGTCTGAACATAGGTTCGCCTTCCTTGATGTCCCAGTCACGGAAGAACTGGTCAAAGTTGCGGATGGCGACATTGACGCGGTTTTCGGCGAGGGAGTGGACGTCGAGCTTGGTCAGGCGGGCCTTCTCCTCGTCGGTGATGTTCTGGGCCCATATGGCGCCGAAGGACAGCCAGAAGCGCTGGGCAGGAGTGAAGCCGTCGATGGGCTTGGCTTCCTTGCCGGCGATGGCGTTCTCCATTGCGGTGTAGGCTATGCTGATGCCGCCGTGGTCGCCTATGTCCTCACCGAGGGTGTGGTGGCCGTTGGCCATAAGGCCGGGCACTATCTCGACTGCATCATACTGTGCAGCAAGCTTTTCGGCCTTCTCGCGGAATGCCTTGTCGTCGGCGTCGGTCCACCAGCTGACCATATTGCCCTTGGCATCGAACAGGCGGCCCTGGTCGTCGAATCCGTGGGACATCTCGTGGCCTATGACCACTCCGATGCCGCCGTAGTTGACGGGATCGTCAGCGTCGGGGTTGAAGAACGGGGGCTGGAGGATGGCTGCCGGGAAGCATATCTCGTTGGAGGTGGGGTTATAGTAGGCGTTGACCGTCTGAGGGGTCATTCCCCACTCGGTCTTGTCGGTGGGCTTGCCGAGCTTGCCAAGGTTGTCGGCCACATACCACTCCGATGCTGCGCGAAGGTTCTCGAAATAGGACTTTTCGGGGTCGATTTCGAGGGTGCTGTAGTCTTTCCACTTGTCCGGGTAGCCGATCTTCACGGTGAAGGAGGAGAGCTTCTCGTGGGCGCGGACCTTGGTGCTGTCGCCCATCCAGTCGAGGGCGTCGATATGCTGGGCAAGGGCTGTCTTGAGGTTGTCCACCAGGGTCGCCATCTTCTTCTTCGAGGACTCGGGGAAGTACTTTGCCACATACATCTGGCCGACGGCTTCGCCGAGGATGCCGTTAGGCACCTGCATAGCCCTCTTCCAGCGGGGCTTGGGCTCCTGGATGCCGGACATCTGGCGGCTGAAGAACTCGAAGGAAGCGTCATAGAAGTCATCGCTCAGGGCGCCGCAGCCTTCCTGTACGACGTGGGCGGCCACATAGTCCTGGAGGACACTCAGGTCGGCCTTTTCGAAATAGTCGGAAAGGGCCTCGAAGAACGAAGGCTCGGCGAGGATGAGCTTCTCCTGGGCGGGGATGCCGCGGGCCTCGAAATATTTATCCAGATGCAGGCCGGGATATGCCTCCAGGAGTTGGGTGGTGGTGCGGGGGTTATAGAGCTGCTGTATATCCCTTTCGCGGACGCTGTCCCAGGAGTTGACTGCGAGGACATCCTCCACTGCAAGGGTGTTGTCTGCCTTTGCGGCAGGCTCGGGGAGACCTGCGAGCTCAAGCACCTTGGCGACGAACTTGCGGTAGCCTTCCTTGATGGCGGCGTTCTGGGGCTCGATGTAGTAGTCCCTGTCGCCGATTCCGAGGCCGCCCTGGCCGACATATAGGATCTGGTTGTCGCTGTCGGTGAGGTCAGCCATCACATAGGCTCCGAAGAAGGCTCCGAGGCCGCTGTTCTGGAACTCGCCCACCAGAGACACCAGTTCCTCCTTGGAAGAGGTTGCATATACCTTGTCGAGATAGGCCTTCAGCGGGGCTGCGCCTTCGGCGTTGAGGCGGACGGAATCAAGTCCCTGCTTGTACAGGTGAACTATCTTGTAGTCGGTCGTGCCGGGCTTTACTTTCATTGTGGACATGGACTTGAAAAGGTCGTTGAGCCTTTCCACGTTGGTTTCGCGCAGCTGGTCGAAACTGCCGAAGCGGGCATATTCCGCACCGAGGGGGTGGCTCTTCTGCCAGCCGCCGGTGGCATAGCGATAGAAATCCTGTCCGGGGGTCACTGTCGTGTCGAGGAAGGCAAGGTCGATTGCGGGGACCCTTTCACCCGCTTTCCTGCCGCAGGCTGCAATAGCCAGTATTGAAGCCAGAATCATAATAGACTTTCTCATAATAAAGATAAATATACCTTGCGAAGTTACGGAAATATTCCGATATTTGCCGCCCGAAAACGCAGAAATGTTGAATAAAAGGCTAATACGCGAACTGATGCTGCCGGCCGCCCTGGTCCTGGGCACCGGATCCTACCTGCTCTACCATTTCATTCCGGCCCTGTCACCGCTCGGTCCGGCCTGCCGGCAGATAGCCTCCCACGGCAACACCTTCCTCATCGCGGTTATGCTTTTCCTCCAGTATATACGCATCTCTCCCAAGGACCTCCGCTTCAAGCGCTGGCACCTTAAGGCTCTCTCTTTTCAAGTGTCTGTGTTCCTGGCGCTTACGGCCATCGAGATATTGCTCCCGCAGGGGACCTGGCGCATAATAGTGGAAAGCGCGCTCATATGCTTTATCTGCCCGACAGCCTCCGCCGCCGGCATCATAACCGACCGCCTGGGCGGCAGCTTAAGCGAGAATATGGCATATGTCGTACTGATTTACGCAGTCACAACCCTTCTCATCCCCGCTGCCGTGCCTTTCATCCATCCGGATGCCGACACTGGTTTCTGGCAGAGGGTGCTTGGAATGCTGGGCAAGCTGTTCCCGATGCTTATCGTCCCTGGCATCCTGGCCTGGGCAATCCGCTATCTGTTCCCGCGCCTTCACGAAGCCATCTTCAAGATCAGCCACTGGTCCTTCTACGTCTGGGGAGTGAGCCTCACCTTTGCGATGATGCTCGCCACCCGCGCCCTGGTCCAGAGCCATCCCGATGCGCTCCTTCTGGGCGGCATCGCCTCCGCCTCCCTCCTTGCCTGCGCCGTGCAATACATTGTAGGTCACGCGATTGGCCATTCGTCCCGGGAGTCCTCGGAATCCATCACAGCCGGGCAGGCCCTCGGCCAGAAGAACACCGGCCTCCTCATCTGGCTGGGCTATTCATTTATGACCCCGGTCACCTCCATCGCCGGCGGCCTCTACGCCATCTTCCAGAATCTCTACAATTCCTGGGAGATCTACCGCAAGGAGCACCGGACTTAGGGAGCGATGACGCAGAAGGCACGGTAGAGCGTGTCGATGCGGTGGATATAGGCGATGGTCTCACGGCCTTTGAAGACGCCGTGGCGGGTGATGGAATCGGGCTCTGCGAGCTGCATCCAGGGAATGATCTCCTCTATGTCGGCCCAGGTGGAATTGGGCATCCCGAGGGACTCGCCGAAACGGATGCAGTCCAGGACGCGGCCTTCGCCGGCGTTGTAGGCTGCGAGGGTGAAGCGGGAGAGGTCGTTCTGGGTGGCGGCACGGCCGGCAAACATCTGTCCGAGTTTTCGAAGATAGTCGGCGCCGGCGCGGATATTCTCCTCAGGATCAAGCATATCGTCCACTCCGTAGCGCCTCGCGGTGGAGGGCATCATCTGCATAAGCTCAACCGCTCCCTTGGGGGAACGCGCCTCGATGCGGAACTTGGACTCCTGCCATATGACAGCCTCGAGCATCCTCCAGTCCCAGCCTATGGCTGCGGCATATTTCTTAACGAGTGCGTCATAGGGTCCGGCATATTTATAGGAGTTTCCGGAAGCCGCCCGTTTCAACGGCTCATAGGAGGGGGTGAATCTCTCGCGAATGTCCTGATACTCAGGGGCGTGCTCGAAATTGGCCAGCCAGCGGTTGACGGCCCTCTGCACCGATTTGTCGCGGCTCACCCAGGTGGAACTGTCGGCCAGCACGCGCGAGGGAAGGGGAGAGTGGCCGTCTTTCCAGGGACGCACCACTATATCCACGGTATCAATTGAGAGATAATCACTTATGGAATCCTCGGGCTCTGCCAGGATGACCTCCATCCCGCAGTGCTGGGCAAGGGCGAAATGGCGCAGCATCTCATAATTGAATCCGACGCTGTAGTTCATCCCGCCGGCCTTGTGGCCCTGAAGGTCCAGGATGCAGGTGAAATGCCCTCCTTCAAAAGAAACTTCCTCGGCGCCCTGCCAGACTCTCAGTCCGGCAACCAGCAGCAGAAAGACGACTGCTACAAGATAACGGGCCCACTTTTTCATGGCTATCGTCCCATGCTCCTCAGACTTCCGAGGCCGCCGCCCAGACCGCCGCTGCTGCGTCCGCCGCCTGTGCCTCCGCCTCCTCCAAGACCGGAGCCTGCCCTGCCGCTGACGCTCTCATTCTTCTTGGTCTGGATGTAGAACGGCCAGTAGATGCCTACCTTGACCGCCCGCTGAGGCATAATGTATCCGTGGGCGCTGAAATAGTCGGCCGAGGTCATAGGCCAGCCCATTCCGGCGTTGATGAACTTGACGAATATACAGGCCCTCTTCCACTGGATGTTTGCGAAAACGTCGAAGTAGGGACCGTTGCTGTATTTCTCCTTCTCCTGGTTGTGGAACACGCCCAGGGCGGGGTTATATGCCGGGGCATACCAGGCCGTGGTGTAGAGGCCGTTGACGCCGAGCTGCATATCCATCACCTTGGCTATCTTGAACTCTATGAACCACTTGAGGTTGAGGGCGACCGTCGGCAGAGGCATAACCGCGCTGTTGGTGGAATATTGTGCCAGCACCTTGTTGTCCAGGTGCACGATGCCCATCTGGAACTCCTTGCGCAGCCCTAGCTTGAACACGCTCATCGCCCCGGCGTTCTGCCTTGCGATGGCCTCGGTGTCGAAATAGATGTTGTTGCCCAGCAGGGCATATCCTCCCTCAAGGCTGAACTTCCAGCGGGGGATGCTTATCGAGCCCTCCACCTTCGTGGTGGAAATCTTTCCAAAGTCATTATCCCACTTGAGGTGGTTGGAGAAGAAATGCTGGATGTAGAACTCAGGCTCGTCGAGGGTCGTCTCGAAGTGGGCATTCAGCAGCACGGGGCTCTTCTTGTAGCGCCTGAAGGGATAGAAGCTGTAGGAGGCGTCGGCGCTGATTCCGAAGTCGTTGATTTCCTGGCCGAGGAAGGTGTAGTAGCCGGAGGCGTTCCACAGGAAGCGGCCCAGCTGGCCTCCTGCACCTGCATATGCATACAGGGAGTTCCAGACCGTGTTCTTGTGTTTGGAAAGGTAGCTTCCCGGGTCGAACATATAGTAGCTCAGCAGGCGGTCTCCGATTCCGACGTTCAGCTTCGACACTACGGCATCGCTGCTCCAGGGCTGGAGCTTGACGAACACCTTGTTCTCCAGCTTCATAACCCGCAGGGAGTCCATTGACTGGGCGGGGTTTATGTAGAAGCGGCCGTTCCAGTATTCATTGAAATGCGTCCCCTGGGTGCCGGTGCCGGTGACGTCGGTGTAGGTCTTGCTGTAGACTGAATATTCGCTGCTGTGGCCTATGAAGGCGGTGGTCACGTCGGTGTCCAGGGTGTCGGCACGGCTGAGGGCAAGCTCGCGCTCCTTCTCCCTGCCGGCCAGATACTCTTCCATCTTCGCTATCGCGGTGCTGTCGCCGGTGGCGGTCACGCTGTCGCGATAGGCCTTGTCGGCCCTGCGCTCCTTGCGGAGGTCCCACTGCTTGATGAAGGTGAAGGGGATTCGCAGGGTCTGGTCGAGGAAGAAGGTGTTCTTCCTGACCTTGTTGGCCGACTTGTCCATAAAGACCTCTATCTCCCTGGAACCCACCGTGGTGTCCCTGATCCAGAACGTGTCGTAGACGCCGCCGTTCTCGCTCTTCTCCATCTTGTTGTGGATATATCCGCCGTGGGCGGCGTATTTCTCGCCAAGCCAGTTGGCCGCGACTATCGCCGTGCGGTTGTCGGTGTCCTCGCGGATGAGCATACCGTTGCCGCCGTAGCGGTCATATTCCAGCATTATGTTCAGCTGCGGGAGGATGTTCTGGGTCGTCATCAGGTGGATGTCCGCCTCTTCCTCTTCCGTGTTGGCGAAAAGGGTGCCCCAGTAGGCCAGCTCCGTGTAGGGGGTCTTGGTGTTGTACATCGGGAGGGTGTAGGGCGACGGGCACCAGTCCTCATACGGCGTGTAGAACGAGACGCCTTCGTCGGAGCCCCTCTTGAACCAGTCCATATGCTGGACGGGAGAGCCGGAGATGCCCAGGTAGTTGGACATCACGTCCTTGCGCATAAAGGGGTAGTCGTTGAACCAGTAGTTGGAGGTCGTGTCTTCGCCTAAGTCCCTGTATTTCACCTCGTTGAATAGAGGGTCCTTGTTCCATTTGAAGATCCTCTTGTAGAACATAGAGTCCGGGACGGCATATGTCGACAGGATCCTAGGGGTGTTCTCCCGGATGGAGTCGCGGCGGGCCTGGATGCTGTCCTTGATGCGGTAGATGCTGTCCGCCTTGCGCATCTCGACCTTCATCCTCTGCTCATAGTCGTAGCGCTTGCGGGCGGCTTTGTCCAGGGAATTATACCATTCCTCGAACTTCTTCTTGGCAAGGGCCGCGGAGTCGGCAAAATAGATGGAGTCGAGCTTGGGCCAGTCGAGCGAATCGCCTGCGGCACGCAGGGAGTCGCGGACCTGCTGGTGGGTCAGGGAATCCACCAGGGCGACATAGTATTTGTAGCGGAACGGATCCGTATCCTTCAGGGAATCAGGGGCGTGGATGGTGTCACGGGCTGTCAGGACGGGAGTGGTGTCTTCCAGGGCGAGGGAATCGTCATAGAACGAAAGAGAATCCATCCCCACTTTCTCGCCGGCCGCGCGGAATTTGGTGTAGACCTTTTCATTGGTGTAGATAACGGTGTCCGTAACGGGACGGAACGCGGAGAGCGCTTCCAGTATCTCGTGGTTGCGCTCCAGGTCCATTCCGAATGTCTGAATGGCCGCCACTATGACGACCACGCACGGAAACCATATTTTACCTATCTTCTTCCTCAAATCAGTCTGATTCCTTCTTTTTTCATAGCCGCGAGGGCCTCAAGATGACCTTCGTAGTCTACATAAGCTATGCCATCCTGCAGCAGGTACACGTTGAAACCCGCCTTGAGGAGGTCTTCGCAGGTGTTGCGCACGCAATACTCCGTGGCGATACCGCACACATAGATGTTCTTTATGTCCATTATGTCCAGCACGTCATAGAGGCTCTGCCCGGCCTCGTTGATGCCTTCGAAACCCGAGTACTGCTCCTTGTCCTGCTTGTAGCCCTTGTAGAAGGTGAGTTCCTCGCTGGCATAGGGGGCGAGGGCCTCGTGGACGTCCGCCCCGTGGGTGCCCTGTACGCAGTGGGGAGGCCACGGGCCGCCCTGCCCGGTGAACGAGCAGTGGTCGGCAGGGTGGAAGTCCCGCACGAACAGGATGGGGAAACGCGAGCGGATGACATCCGCGCCCTGCTCGGGGCCGGATGTCATCTTCTCGATGAATCTGAGTGACTCGGCGATGGCTTCATCCGCATTCTTGCAGGCCATCGATCCGTCTATGAAGTCGTAGAGCATATCCACGACCACAAGGGCTGTGTCTTTCATTATTCTTCTTCAGTTACTTTCTTGAAAAGGGATGCGAATCCCAGTATGTCGGAATCGAAATTTTCACCGTCATACCAGACAGATGCCCCATCCTGGTCCAGGAAAGGTGCAAGGTCGTACTTCTTGATAATGATGATAATCGTGTTTTCGTCAATCCATGAAACCGCAATCACTCCTGCTCCCAACGCTTCCTCAGTCTTGTCAAACTTGCAGTTGACCCAGGAGAGCATGTAATGGGTGTAGATGAGCGGGTCGGAATAACCTCCTTCCTGGACATACATATTGGCTTCTGAAGAAGTGAATGCACCTACGACCTCTCCGGTTCCGGCGAGATTGATAGGTGCTGTAAGTGTCACGGTCGCCTGACGGTAGTACCATGCGAAATCACCTTCTAACGAAGGGGTTACGGTGACTTCTCCCGTTTCTTCATCTTCGGAGAAGATAAGGGAGAACCCGGCATTGTTGAAAGGGAAAAGATCCGTGTCATAACCGTCCTCCATGGCAAAGAGTTCCTGGGTCTCCTGGTCGAAAATCTCTTCGAACACCCACTTGCCGACTAGCTTTGAAGGGGTCTGGATGCCGCTGTGGACCTTGAGGCGGAGCTGGGCGATGTCGCCGGGGAGGATGCCGTCGGGACGGTTGATCTTGACGACGGCCTGCTCGGAGACGAGCTCGGCGGCCTTTTCGGCGTCAATGGTGAAGACCACGGTGGCAGAGTTGGTGCCGGCTTTCACCACGAATGCCTGGGCATCGGACTTTACAGCTACTGCAGCGTCTCCTTCAACGGTGAAGGGGATGGTGATGTCTTCCTGGGCCTTGAAGTCCTTGCCGCTCTTCTGACCGGAGAGGGTGATGGTTGCGGAAACGGACTCGACAAGGTCGAGTTTCTTCTGGGAGAAGGTATACACAATGAGCTCGGGCTCATCGGAAGGCTCGGTGGAAGGGTCGTTGGAGACCGTCGTGGGCTCATCGGAGGGGCCGGGTTTGACCTCTTCCTTGGCGGGTTTGCAGGCTGCGGCCATCACGGCCACGGCTGCGAGGATAGTTAAAATTCGTTTCATAACAGCGTATGTATTAATTACCTACTTCTTCATCGTATGCATCCCGAAGGGCCTGGACGTAGGCATATTCCTCATCCGTGGGGACTTCTCCCGCTGGAATGACATAGTTTGTCGAGGCGTCGTCGGTCTTTGGCGGCTGCTCATTATATGAGCAAGCGCTCAGCACACAAACCACAAAGGTAAGAATTATTATTGTTTTTTTAGTAAACATAGCCTTCATTTTGCTTAATATTGGGGTTAAGGTCCACGTCGCCCTTATAGATGGGAGCTGTGTAGAGGTACTTTTTCGTGGTGTATTTCAGACCGTTGGAGATTATCCACCACTGCGGGCAGCCGTTACGTTTGAGTTCGAACCAGCGGTCGCCCTCGAGGAAGAGTTCGCGGCGCCTCTCATCGAAAATCGCCTGCATCAGGGGGGTGAGGGCGTTGCCGAGGGCATCCTCGGTGATTCTCTCCCCGGTGCGGACAGGGGACAGGGTGGCGGAAGTCAGGTCGGCAGCCCCGGTTATCCTGTTGGCTCTCAGCTCGTTGAGGTAGTCAAGCGCAAGGCCGTCCTGGCCAAGGTGGGCCTGGCATTCGGCCATCATCAGGTAGATTTCCGCGAGCCTCAGCCGCATCTCCGGCACCTTCTGGGCGATGCGCTTGTTGTTCAGAGAACAGGCGTAGCGCACGTCTGCCGTCTTGTCGAAAAGGGCCACCAGCGAGGTGCTGGCGGGACGGCTCTTGACGTAGCTCTTGATGGCGCTGAAGTACCAGTCCAGCTCGCTGGAATTGTTGATGTGCGAACGGACTATGACCTCGCCCTTGCGGTCGGAGACCTGTCCTATCATATCCGGGAACTCGGCTATGGTGCTGAGTTTCAGCCCGCTGTGCTCGATGATGTCCTTGCACAGGGCGGCCGCGCCGCTCCAGTCTTCCATCCAGAAAAGCAGCCTGGCCTTGTAGGCCTTGATGATCCACTCGGTGAAATACCAGAGCCCGTCCTGAGGGCCCTGGGCCAGGGCGGAGTCGAAGAGTCTCTCGATATATCCGGCTGTGTATGAGAGGAATTCACGCTCCGGCCGGGCAGTGATGTCGAACCTGTCTACGACAGGAAGGCCGAGTTGCCGCTCAGGGTCGGACGGGGCTTCGCAGAAGGTACGGAGCAGGTTGTAGTAGCATATGGCCTTCATCGCATATGCCGCCGTCAACGCTCCCTTTGCCGTCTCGCTTTCCCTGCCTGCAATATTCTCGATGACTATGTTGCAGTCGCGCACTATCTCCCAGGAATACCTGTAGACCGACTGCATCTTGTTGATGATCTCCCCGGCGTAGGAGGGGAGGTTCTTGCCTACGGTGATGTTGGCGTCAAGGTCGTCCGCGCAGCCTTCAAGGCGGATCAGGACGTCCATATTGCCGATGACATATTCGTCCTCGCCGCCTTCCATCTCGCGGATGCGGGTGTGCATTATGGCAGCGAACTCCTCGTCGGTGGTGGGAATGACCTCACCCTGCGGCTGCACGCTCAGGTAGCGTGTGCAGCCCGCCAGGAGCAGTATTGATATGAAGAAAAACCGTCTCATAGCCTAGAAATCTATATTGACACCGAACGAGGTGCTGCGGGTCGTGGGATAAGTCGCTCCCGGAATTTCCGGGTCCATTCCGTCATAGGACGTGATGGTCAGGAAGTTGTTCAGGGAGGCGTTGACGCTGATGCCGTGGCAGCGGACCTTCTTCGCCCACTCCTTGGGAAGCATCCAGGTGAGTATCACGCTTTTGAGGCGCAGGTAGGACACGTCCTTGAGGTAGATGGCGTCTATGATGCTGTAGTCCATAGGGTTGGATGCCGCGAAGTTATACTTGGCGTCGAAGCGGTCGTAGATGCGGGGATATGCCGTGCCGCCCGTGTGGGAAGGCGTCCAGCGGTCCGTGCGGTCGCGGTTGACGTTAAGGTGGTTGGAGTACAGGTCGCTGTACTGGGACTGCACCTCCTCGGTGCTCACTCCGGCGTGCAGGGCGTTCATATAGCTTGCCGGCGAAACTATCTTGTCGTAGGCCTTGGCCCCTATGGAATACACTCCGGATGCGCTGAGCCTCAGCTGTTTATATTCGAAGGAAAGGTTGAATCCTCCGCTGAAGGGAGCTATCGTGGTGCCGAGGAAATAACGGTAGTTGTCTGGCTTGTTGCGGTTCTGGACGGTCTTGATGACGGCGTCGGAGCGGAGGGCATATTCGTACAGTCCTGTCTTTTCGTTTATACCGACATATTTGCCTGCCAGTATGGCCCCGATGGGATATCCTTCCACGTAGCGGTCCTTGGCCGTTATCGAGCTTCCGGTGGCCGGGGTGTAGCGGGTGACCTTGTTGTAGTTATATGCGAAGTTCACCGAGGCCTTGATGCGGAAGTCCTTGTAGCGGAGGACGTCCCCGCCGACGGTGGTCTCGATTCCGGAGTTCATTATGTCCGCCGAATTGAAATAGACGTAGGTGAATCCCGCCGTGCTCTGCAGCTGCGAGGACGTCACCACGTCGGTCGAGTAGCGCCAGTATCCTTCGATGTTGACGTTCAGCCTGTCCTTCCACAGGCCGAAGTCCAGGCCCAGCTTGGCGTCACGCGTCTTCTCCCAGCCGAGGTTGGGGTTCGGGGCGGAAGGGATGCGGCCGAGCATATAGGCGTCGCCTCCGTAGTAGCGATATTGCTGCTGGAGGTACTCCATCACCAGCAGGTGCGTCGTGCTTGTGTTCACGTCGCCAGTGAAGCCATATGCAGCGCGCAGCGTGGCGTGCGAGACCAGCTCCGGCATCCACGCCTCCTCGCCCGGATGCCAGGCCGCGCCGGCGCTCCAGGTGGGGTTGAACTGGCTGTTGCTTCCGAAATTGGAAGAGCCGTCGGTTCGCACCGAAGCGTTGAGGACTATGGTCTTGCCGAGATAGTAATCGGCTGATGCATAGAAGGATGCGTAGCGGTTGTCGGTGAAATACTGGCCGTTGAGCCTCTCCACCTGGCTGAGCCACTGGTCGGCCGGACCGGAGATGGCCGGCAGGGAAGAGGTGCCGGTTATGGGGTCGTAGTTGTAGCGTTTTGTGAATATCGTATTGCTGGCGGAACCCCTTATCTCGGCGCCGGCCAGGACGTTCAGGGTGTGCTTGTCGGAGAAGGTGTCATTGTAGGCGAAATGGCCTCGG
>CACZBP010000012.1 GCA_902779495.1 uncultured Bacteroidia bacterium | reverse complement strand
GGCCAGCACCAGCAGTTCCTTCCATCCGTAGAAGACCACGGAGACTATCACCGCAGGCATAAGGGCTATCACCACGTCACGCATAAGCGAGCGCGTGGAAACGTCCGCGTGGATATGGGGTGAAGGTGAAACCAATAATCTGTTCATAAGGCAAGTGGTTTTATTTGCCGGCGGCAGCCTTTGCCGCAGCGGCACGTGCACGAATTATTCCAAGTACCTGGCCCTTGGCCTGGCGGATGACGTCAAGCAGGGGGATATTGGCCGGGCAGCTGTAGAGGCAGCAACCGCACTCTATGCAGTCCTGGACCGCATTCTTCTCCAGCTCGTCGGTCATTCCTGCCAGGGCGAGACGGTTCAGCAGGAAAGGCTCCAGGCCCATAGGGCAGGCGTCGGCGCAACGGCCGCAGCGGATGCAGTTGCCTGCAGGGCGGCGCTTCGTCTGGGCCTCGGTGAGGAACAGAAGGGCGGAAGTACCCTTGAGGGTTGATGCCTGAAGGTTGGATATGGCCTTGCCCATCATAGGACCGCCGCTGATGATCTTGGAAGCCGTCTCGGGGACACCTCCAAGGTAGTCAATTATATACTGCAGGGGTGTGCCCACGCGCACGAGGAGGTTGGCCTGGCGGGGGAAGCATTCACCGGTCACGGTCACCGAGTTGTCGATGATGGGCTTGCCCTTCTGGACTGCGTCATATACTGCCAGCGCCGTGGCTACGTTCTGCACGACGGCGCCCGAGTCGATGGGCAGCGCCATGGACTTCACCTGACGGTGCATAACGGCGTCAATGAGCTGTTTTTCACCGCCTTGCGGATATCTCTTCTTCAGGGTCATCACGGTGATTCCGGCATATTTGGAAGAGACCTTGAGCATCTTCGAGATGACCTCCCTGATGTGGGATATGGCCTCGGGCTTGTTCTCTTCGATGGCTATGGTAGCCTTGTCCACGCCGAGGGCGGCCTTCAGGATAGCCGTTCCCACGACCACCTGCTCGCCCTTCTCAAGAAGGGTGCGGAAGTCGGACGTGAGATAAGGCTCACACTCGCAGCCGTTGATTATCAGCATATCGCAGACCTTTCCGGGAGGAGGGCTGAGCTTCACGTGGGTGGGGAATGTGGCGCCTCCGAGGCCCACCACGCCGCCCAGGCGTATCTTCTCGATTATCTCCTTGGGATCGGAAGGGATATCGGTCACAAGCGTGTCGGTAGTGTCTATTCCTTCCATCCATTCGTCGCCTTCGACCGCAATCTCTATGCACATCTGGGGAAGGCCTGCGAGGTCGGGACGGGGTCCGATGGACTTGACCGTGCCGGAGACGGAAGAATGGATATATGCCGAGACGAAACCGCCCGGCTCAGCTATAGGCTGTCCCACCTTGACCTTGTCTCCCACCGCCACGAGGGGCTTGGCGGGAGCGCCGATATGCTGGGACACGGATATGTACACTGTCGGCGGCAGGGGCAGCGGCTCTATGGCGCACTCACGCGAAATCTTGCTGTCGTGGGGATGGACTCCGCCTATTGAAAACGTCCTGCTCATTGTTCCTCCTTTTCTACTGGTTTAGCGGCCTTTGCTGCCTCGGCAGCCTTTGCCTGGCGCTCTTTGATGCGGGCCTTGATGCCTTCGCGGTCAAGCGGCTTGGGGAAGCCTACGCCGTGGATGGCATCGGTAGGGCACATCGCCTCGCACTCGCGGCAGAGCTTGCACTTTGCGTAGTCTATATAGGCCACGTTGTTTTCGAACACTATGGCATCGTGGGTGCAGGTCTTGAAGCATATGCCGCAGCCTATGCAGGCGGAGGCGCAGGCCTTCTTGACGGCCGGCCCGCGGTCCTTGTTGACGCAGCTCACGAAGAGCCTCATTCCGCGGGGACCCTTGGCACGCAGCTCGATTATGGCCTTGGGACAGGCCTTTACACAGGCGCCGCAGGCGGTGCACTTCTCCTCATCCACCACCGGAAGGCCGGTCGCGGGATCCATAGACAATGCGCCGAACTGGCAGGCAGCGACGCAGTCGCCGCAGCCAAGGCAGCCGTAGCGGCATCCGGTGTCGCCGCTGTAAAGGGCGGCCTTTACCTTGCAGGATGCTGCTCCGTCATAGTCGTTGACGGTGGGACGGGCCTCGCAGGTGCCGTTGCAACGCACCACGGCCACCATAGGGGCCTTAGCCTTGATCTCGTGGCCGAGGATTGCGGCCACCTTCTGCATCACGTCGTTGCCTCCCACGGGACAGTAATGGTTGTCCAGGTTGGGGGCTTTGACTGCAGAGTCGGCGAAGGCGCGGCAGCCTGCAAATCCGCATCCGCCGCAGTTGGCACCGGGCATAGCCTTCTCCACCTCGTCGATCCTGGGATCCTCGACCACCTTGAACTTCTCGGCGATGAGCCAGAGAATCACGGCGAGAACCAGACCGAGTCCTGCGATAATGGCGATTGTCCAGATAATCGTTTGACTCATAAGCTTTTACTTCTTATTTACTGTGAACACATATTCGCTTTTGAAACGGTCGCGCTTAAGCCACAGCACAAGGTACCACAGCGCGACTGCGCCAATCCCTATCCCGCCGACGGCAAGCTCGTGGATGTCCGTGTAGGAGAGGGCGACCACGGGGATGAGGAGCAGCAGGACGGGGATGACATATGTAAGCAGCACCGCCTTCATTCCCTTGGATTCGCGAAGGACGAGGACTACTTCCTCCCCTACGGAGAATCCGGGCAAAGACGGCACTTCAATTTCCTTGGAGGCAGCGTCTGCGGCGCTGCAAAGGCCGTGCGCGTGACAGGATGCGCAGGCTGACAGGGAGACTATCTCCACCACGGTCTTTTCAGGACCAATGGACCTTATGATGCCGCTGTGGGATACCTCCTCCATTACTTCTTATATTGAACGGGATATTTGAGGCCTTCGTAGGATACCATCCTGCCGGAGAAAGCCCCGAACTTGAACGGAGCCTCGAATGTGACAGGGATCCTGTTGGCGTCGTTGGCCGACATAGGTCTTGCCCTTCTCCAGGCGGGCGACATCCACGTTGCGCATCATATAGACCATAGACGTTATGTCGCAGGTGCCGGGCTTGATGGGAATGACTTTGGTGTTCTTCTGAGTGTTTGAATTCTCCAGGGTGAAGGAGATGTTGGAGGCGGGCCAGTTGTATTTGACGTCGTTGATGCAGAACCAGCCGCCCTCACGGGTGTCCCTGTAGAAATGGAGGGGGACGAAGGAGGAGTTGAAGGTGCTGCGGAAGTCTTCGCGCACCTTGAAGAAGGTGTCGTAGAACTTCGCGGTCTGGCCGTATATGCGGGCTGCATATGCCTTCTGTCCGGCATAGACCGTGCTGTCGACGGTTATCGAGGCCGTGGCGACGTCGGAGTTGATGATGCCTAATTTATAGTGCAGCTTGTAGTAGAACTTCTCGCCGCCTTTGAAAGGCAGGCCTTCGGATGCGGGACGAAGGGGAAGCGACTGGGCGGATGCGGCCACCGGCAGCATCACAGCCATAATCAATGTGATAATCCTTTTCATACCTTCACCTTATTGCCAAATCCATACCATTACTGAAATCCGCCTCCGGAGAAGGCGTCGCCGACGAAGGGGTCATAGCCCCCGGAGGGCTGCCTGCTGCCGTCCAGGGACGGGCTGGAGGAGGACATAAAGTTCTGTGACTGAGCCTGGTTTATCAAGGTGTCGTCCATTTCGACGAAGCGGACCTGGTCGCTCTTGAAGCGCATAGGGATGTCCGCCGTCTCTCCGTTGCGGTGCTTGGCGATGATGATTTCGGTGGTCTCCTTGCCGTCGGGTGTCTCGGCAAGGCCGAGGTAGTCCGGACGGTGGACGAAGATGACCATATCGGCATCCTGCTCGATGGCACCGGATTCACGCAGGTAGCTCAGCTGGGGCTTGCCGTTGCTGCCCTGGCGCTGGACGGCGTTTCGGGACAACTGGGAAAGGGCGATGATGGGGACGTTCATCTCCTTGGCTGTGGCCTTGAGGGTCCTGGAGATGGCGGCGACCTCCTGCTCACGCATACCGCGCAGCTCGGAGGGGCCCTGCATCAGCTGCAGGTAGTCCACTATCACCAGGCGGACGCCTTTGGTCTTCACCAGCCTCTTGACCTTGGTGCGGAACTCCATAATGGGGAGGCTCGGGGTGTCGTCCACATAGAGCGGGGCCTTGGCGAGGGCCTTGAGCTTGAACTCGAGCTGGTCCCATTCATAGGGCTCGAGTTTCTGGCCGCCCTTAATCTTGTCGGCGGGGAGGCCGGACTCGCTGGTCATCAGACGCTTGGCGAGCTGGATTGCAGGCATTTCCAGGGAGAAGACCGCCACGGGCATATTGTGGTCCACCGCGGCGTTGCGGGCGATGTTCAGCGCGAAAGCTGTCTTACCCACGGAAGGACGGGCGGCGAGGATGATAAGGTCCGAAGGCTGCCAGCCCATAGTAATCCTGTCGATGGAAGGATAGCCCGAAGGGACTCCGCTGAGGCCGCTCTGGGTCTGCATCCTCTCGACTTCGTCCATCGCCGTGCGGATGACCGAACCTATCTCCTGGACATCCTTGCGGACGCTGTTCTGGATCGCCGCGAAGATCTTCGACTGGGACATATCGATCAGGTCGTCGACGGGGACGGACTCGTCGTAGGCGTCGTGGAGGATCTCGTGCGAGGCGGTTATCAGGTCGCGCTGGATGTTTTTCTGCTTGAGGATCTTGATGTAGTATTCTATATGCGCAGCTGCGCCTATCTTCTGGCTCAGGGCGGCCAGTGCGACAGCGCCTCCGACCTCCTCGAGGGTGCCCAGGGAGACGAGCTTCTGGGACACTGACAGAAGGTCAAGTGACACGTGCTCGTTGACCAGTGCCACCATAGCCTCGAAGATCATACGGTGCTTGGGATCGTAGAAGCAGGAGGGAGTCAGTTCCTCCATCGCTTCGTCCACGCAACTGGGCTCTATGAGCAGGGCGCCGAGGACAGCCTCCTCAAAATCAAGCGCTTGAGGCGGGCGGTTGCCCATCTCAAGCGAAAGGGTTTCAAGATTGACGTCCTTGCCCTTGCGTTTTCCTGGCGCTTTGTCTGGCATAGGAAGGGACTACTGGGAGATTTCCGGGCTCACGATGATACGGCCGCAGTGCTCGCAGATGACGAGCTTCCTGCCGGAAGCGATGTCGACGAGCCTCTGGGGGATGATGGTGTTGAAGCAGCCGCCGCAGGCGTTGCCGTTATAGACGGGAACGACGGCGAGGTGGTTCTTCACGCTGGCGCGGATGCGCTCGTAGGCGCTCATCGTCCTGGCGTCGATCTTGGCTGCGCACTCTTCCCTGGCGGCCTTCAGGCGGGCTTCCTCCTTGGCGGTGGAGTTGGCGATGTTCTCGAGCTCGCTGCGCTTGGCTTCGAGGTCGGCCTTGCGGATGGAAATCATATCGTTGTTGTACTCCAGGTCGTTCTTGGCCTCGAGGATCTTGGCCTTGGACTCGCCTATGTGCTTTTCGGCGATCTGACGCAGGAGGCCCTGGTTCTCTATCTCCTTGTTCAGGGAGTCGAACTCACGGCTGTTGGCGATGTTCTCGATCTGCTTCTGGTATTTGGAGATCATCGTGTCGCAGTCAATGATGTCCTGCTTGCAGTTGGCGATATTCTGGGTCATACCGTCGATGAACTGGAGGATGCGGCCGTTGGTCTCCTCGAACTGGGCGATCTCCTTCTCGAGGGTCTCCACCTCTTCGGGAAGTTCACCGCGAAGCTGCAGGATCTTGTCTATTGCTGAGTCTGCCTTCTGGAGCTGATAGAGTGTCTCCAATTTCTCTCCCACATTGGCCTCGGACTCTGCGAAGCTCTTCTGGATGGACACGAAGGTCTCCCTCTGGTCGATAGGGGTCTCGACTTTCTTTACTTTTTTCGTTGCCATATATTGCAGTTAAAATTATCGGTAAAACACAGGGTTCTTCGTAGAAGAAACCATATGGACTACAAAGGTAGGAAATTTTTTCCGTAACACGTCAAACAAAATGGGCACAATGTCCTTTTCGCTCTCAAAATGTCCGATATCCATCACCATAAAGCCCTCGCGGGTGAAGAACTGGTGGTAGGTGATGTCTCCGCTTATGTAGAGCTGGGCTCCGCTGAGGCGGGCTTTCTCGATGAGGGAGCCGCCGCTGCCGCCGCAAACGGCCACCCTGCTGACGCTCTCCACGGGGCGCGAGCAGCGCAGGCACTGCAGGCCGAAGGCCTTCTTGACATACTCTATCGCCTGTTCGCCGCTGAGTGGCTTGGGAAGGTCGCCGACGGCGCCCAGGCCATATTCATCCCCGTCCAGGAAGGACACGCCTTCGAGGCCGAGACGGGAGGCCATTGCAAAGCTGACTCCGCCAAGGACCTTGTCCGAGGAGGTGTGGCTGGCATAGACGGCAACGCCGCCGCGGATGGCCTTGTAGATGGCCGAGCCCACGGGGTCGAGAGGGTCTATGCTGCGTATGCCCTTGAATATCAGCGGGTGATGTGTGACGACCATATCGCATCCAGCCCCGATGGCTTCGTCGATGAGCTCCGGAGTGCAGTCGAAACCGACCATCACGCCGTGCACCTCGTCCTGCGGCGAGCCTACGATAAGGCCGCTGTTGTCCCAGCTTTCAGCCGCCTGGAGGGGGGCGAATCCCTCTATCGCCGAGCAGATGTCACTTACTCTCATAAGGCGTCGCGTACTTCGACAAGCTGCCTGCGTATCTCCCTCAGGGAATTCAGGGCCTTCACCCTGTCCTCCACGCTCTTACGGTCGTCCGCTATGGTCTTGGCGGCGCCTTCCAGGGTCATTCCCCTGCCCTTTATCAGCAGGTGGAGCTGCTTGAGGATCTCAAGCTCGTCCGCGGTGTAGAGGCGGTTGCCCTTGGCATTGCGGTGGGGCTTTAGCAGCTTGGGGAAGCTGTTGGTCCAGAAGCGGACCAGGGAGGTGTTCTCCCCGAGGATTTCGGCGGCTTCGCCGATAGAGTAGAAATACTTGTCCATATGTCTAATCGAGTGATTGTTCGGTCCTTGCGGACATTATCGAGGCGGCTGCATATTCCTCCGGGGCAAGGGAGGCGAAAAGGAAGCTCACGGGGTCTTCCGGAGCGCCGTCGTGCCACACTTCGTAGTGGAGGTGCGGGGCAAAGGAGCTGCCGGATATGCCTATGCTTGCTATGCGCTTTCCCGCGGAGACTTTCTGGCCCTTGGAAACCAGGATGTCGGCAAGGTGGCAATACTTTGTCACATAGCCGTTTGCGTGGTCTATGACGACCACGTTGCCAAGGCCCTTGCCGGAGTGGATGACATCGGAGACCGTGCCGGAGGCGGAGGCATATACGGGCTCGCCCTGGCCGGCTATTATATCCAGGCCGTTATGCTGGACCGGGACCTTGTAGAAGGGGCTCAGGCGGGCTCCCTCCCCCGCCCCGATCTGGGCGTAGGTCATATTGTCCACGGGGACCCTCATAGGGGGCATTACGAAGCCCTTGGAGGCCATTGCCGCCGAGATGCGGAGGAAGTTCTCCTCTACATCAGAGGCCATCACATTCAGGGCGACTGACTTTCGGGCGGCATATCCCACCAGGTCATCGTCCTGCGGGACTCCGCCTGAAATCAGTGCCGCGACGGGGTCGACCGGCGGCGCCTTGGTGTGGAATATCTCGTGGTAGATGTCGTCGTCCCTGAGCTTGAGGCCCTCGATGTCTTCTTCCAGAAGCTTCTGACGCTCAAGGAGTTCCTCATATGTCTTCTCATACATACGGTTCTCCCTGGCGAGCTTGCGCTCGACGTCGGTGCTGATGAAAAGGGATATGATGACGTAGTAGAACGCCGCAAGCGAGAAGCCCGCGACTATCCACTTGACCGTACGCCAGAGGATGCCGCCTATCGAGGAGGTGGCCTTCCGGAAGCTGAAGCTTTCGCGGTCGAATTCGTAATGCGTCATAGCTTTATCCTCTGGTGGGGGCGTATCATCAGGTTGGGAGAGGAGGCCGCGGCCTTGTCCACCATCTGCTGGTATTCCTCCTGGGTCATCGTAAGGTCCATATAGTTGTAGGGATTCACGAAATTGCCGCGGTAGAACACCTCGTAATGGAGGTGAGGTCCCGAGGTCCTTCCGGAATTGCCGGTCTCCCCTATGCATTCGCCCCTCTTGAGCTTCATCCCTTCGGTGACGTAGATGCTCTTCATATGGGCGTAGCGGGTCTTGTAGCCGAAGCCGTGGTCTATCATCACGGAGTTGCCGTAGCCGAACAGTTCGAAGCGGACGGTCTCGACCACGCCGTCACCGGTGGCATATACCGAATTGCCTGGCTTGCAGGCGAAATCCATTCCAGTGTGCATCTTGGTGGTGCCGTTGATGGGGTCGCTGCGGTAGCCGAAGGGGCTGGAGAGACGGTAGGTGGTGGGGTCTGTCATCAGCGGCGGGATGGCGGGGATGCAGGAGGCCATATCGCCGGCACGGCGGGACATAAGGGCCACGTCGTCGAAGGACAGGCTCTGGACATATGCCTTCTTGGTGAGCATATCCATCCTTGTCACAAGGGACAGAAGGCGCGGGCTGGCTCCCTGCTTCTCCAGGTTGTTGTAGCGGTTCACGCCGCCCATCCCACTGGCCCTCATCTCGGGGCCTATCTCGTTCATACCGAATATGTTGCGGTAGATTTCATCGTCACGAAGGCGGAGGCCTTCAAGGGCGTCGTCGCAGGCGTCAAGGCGGCGGGACAGCATCTCTATGCGGGATTGCCACTCGGCGTTGCGCTTGCGAAGGATGGTCGTCTTGGGAAGCTCCCAGCCGAGCACGCCGACATAGAGCCACAGGTAGAGGAGGAATATCGCAAGGCTCAGGACAACGAACAGCATCACCTTCCCGACGCGGGTGCGCATCGGGACCTTCTCCATCTCGTAGAGAAGGGTCTCGGGGTTGAGCCTGTATTGTCCTCTTGCTGCCATCAGGAAAGGATTATGAGGGCCCGGGAAGGATGGGAGAAGGTGAGCTTCACCACGTCCGCCGAGGCCTTGTTCAGGGTGGCTTTCCACCAATTGTCAAACACTACGCCGTCCGTGGGCCACACAAGGCCTTCGGAGGTGATCTTCAGCGAGTTGTCGGGGCTGAAGAGGGATATGCTCCGGCCCTCTCCCACGGCAAGCGAGCAGGTGTCGGTAACTGCAAAAGCCGTGCAGGTGTCGCTCACAAGGTCGAGGGAAACCTCCGACAGGCCGGAAAGGCCATACAGGGAAGCATATTCCATCAGAAGCGAAAGGTTGCCCACCGTGTGGTCCTCGCGCTTGCCTGTGCCGCCGAGAATGTGGATTTCGGAGGCGTCAGGGATATTCGAAAGGATATACCTTATCGCCTTGCTCAGGTCGTTCGTCTCCTGCTCGGATTCGGGGTGAAGGATATGCGCGAAGCGCTTTGCAAGGGCCTGCGGAATGGAATCCATATCCCCTACCACCGCATCGGGCTCCCTTCCCGGGAAAGCCTTCAGCCAGGCCTCAAGGGCACCGTCGCAGACTACCACGCGGTCCGCCGTCCCTGCCAGATAGCGGGGATAGGCCTTTCGCGGGAAAGAGCCGGCTGCTATGACTGCAACGCTGCTCATCCCCGCACCTGTGCTATTACCTGGGCTGAAGTGCCTTTGTCTGCCTTGAACTGTTCCGGGCTGCGGAAGCCTGCGAGGAAGGCCTTCACGTCCATCCTCTTCTTGCCGGAAAGCTGCAGGTCGGTGATCTCCAGGGCGCCGTCGGCCGTCGCTATGGCGAAATAGTCCTTGCCGTCGCTGAGGACGGTGCCGGGCTCGGCCCTGAGGTCCATATTCCTTCGGGTGGCATATATCTTAAGCTGCGTAACCGTTCCGTCGGGAGCCGTGAGGCCGGTCCAGGCGGCGGGATAGGGGCTGAGGCCGCGGATGAGGTTGTAGACCTGCGTCGTGGGGGCGTCCCAGTCGATATGGCACAGCTCCTTGCTCAGCTTGGGGGCGGGCTTGAGGACCTCGCTGCCCTGGATGAAGCTGCGCTGCACCCTGGTCTCCACGCTCTTCTCTATGAGGCCCTGGACGGTCGTGAGCACAAGCTCCGAGCCGATGGGCATAAGGCGGTCGTGGAGGTCGCCGGCGGTGTCCGTTTCGGATATCCTGCATTCCTGGCGGAGGATGATCTTGCCGGTGTCTATGTCCTTGTCTATCATAAAGGTCGTGACTCCGGATATCCTCTCGCCGTTGATAATGGCCCAGTTGATAGGGGCCGCTCCACGGTACTGCGGAAGCAGTGCCGCGTGGAGGTTGAACGTGCCCATAGGAGGCATTGCCCAGACCTCCTCAGGCAGCATCCTGAAGGCCACGACGACGAATATGTCGCCGCGAAGGGCCTTGAGCTGTGCGAGGAATTCCGGGTCCTTCAGCTTGAGGGGCTGGAGGACGGGGATATCGTGGGCCACGGCAAATTTCTTCACCGCGCTCTCGGCAAGCTGCTGTCCCCTGCCGACGGGTTTGTCGGCAACGGTCACCACGCCCACCACCTTGTATTTTGCATTTAGGAGCGCCTCCAGCGGAGCTACCGCGAATTCGGGGGTGCCGAAGTAGACTATCCTTGTCTTTCTGAATATGTTCATAACGAATGCTTTAGCCTTCCTCCACATAGCCAGGGGGCCTTCGGAGGAGAACAGTGCGGAATCCTTTACCGCCTTCCACGACAGGAACACACCCGCCGGCAGCAGGACCAGGGAGGAGATGAACGCGCCCATAAAGGCGCTCGTCGCCCCGTCCTTGGCCAGTTTCTCGCCGGAGATGTCGACAACCCAGTAGACCACGAAGAACAGCACCGCTATGATGGCGGATGCGCCAAGGCCGGTCTTTCGGTTGACGAACGCGCCAAGCGGGGCTCCGATGAGGAACATAATGAGGCACGCCAGGGCTCCCGCGAATTTCTTGAATATGCGTATGTCGGTGCGGCGCAGGGTCCAGTCATACTGGAGGACGTCGGCGCTGGCGCCCTTGAGAGAGGATTTCTTGTTCCTTGCGGCGGAAAGGGCTCCTTCATAGGCCCTTATCTCCTCGCTGCGGGTGCGCCACTGGCCGAAGGTGCTCATATCAATCGCGACCTTGGCCTTGTGGAAGGAGGTGTCGAGCTGGTTGTTGTAGCGGAGGTTGCGGTCGGAGGCATATGCGGCCAGCTGCTTGTTCACCACGGAGTCCTTGCAGTGGTCAAGGGAGTCCTTGTCCACGCGGAGCTGGCTCAGGCGCCGGGAGTTGACCTGGTCGCTGTACTGGGCGTCCTTGGTCTTCTCGAAGGCGTAGTTCTTCAGCGGGATTATCATCTGCTGCTCGCTGAAGCGCAGGCGCTGAAGGTTCATCGTGGTGTCCCTGTAGCGGAACTTGTTGTCTTCCTGGTAGGATATGCCGTCATAGAGGCTGAACACCAGGTAGTCCTTATTCTTGGACATCGCAAGCATCGCGGAGTCCGCGAGGGTCTCGGCCGTGGAGCCTTTGCCGCCCGTGTGGTCATAGACCTGGACTCCATACATCATTCCGGTCTTCCTGTTGCGGGAGGTGATGCGCAGGGTGTAGCCCTCGATGCCGTCGTAGAAGGTGCCTTCGGGGATGTTTATCTCCTTGTTGGTGTGGATGATATCGTTGCGGAGGGTGTAGATCTTGTTGTAGGCGTGGGGGACCAGGTTGTTGGCGGCGAAGAAGGCGCCGATGCTTATCATCACGGAGACGATAACCAGCGGAAGCATAATCCTTGCGAGGGATATGCCGGCCGATTTCATCGCAATCAGCTCGCTGTTCTCGGAGAACTGGCCTATGGTCATAACTCCTGCAAGCAGGGTGGCCAGAGGCAGGGACAGGGGAAGCAGCGTCGTGCCGCCCCAGCCCATAAACTCCATAATGACGGAGAGCTGGAGTCCCTTGCCGACGAGTTCGTCGATGTAGACCCACAGGAACTGCATCATAAGGACGAATTCCACGATGAGCAGTATCGCGAAAAACGGTCCTACGAACGACTTGACAAGATATTGATCGAGTTTCTTCACGCAGTTGCGGTTTCAACCATCTTTGCGAGGGCCTGAGGGAGGCCTTCCACGTTCTTTCCTCCTGCCGTGGCGAGGCCGGGCTGGCCACCGCCGCCGCCGAGGATGAACTTGGCGGCTTCACGGATGTCCTTTCCGGCGTTCTTTCCGGCATCCACCAGATCCTGGGAATACATCAGCACCAGGTTGGGCTTGCCCTCGTAGGGGAATGCCCCTGCAAAAACGAAGCCTGAAACTTCTTTCTGCAGGCGGGTTGCGGCTTCACGGACCATTGCGGGGTCCTCGGAGCGGTCGAAACGGACGACCTTTATCCCGTTCACTTCTTCGGCGGTCTCCACCAGACGGCGGGCGAAAGCGGCCGCCTTTTCCTTGGCAAAGGCTTCAAGTTCTTTCTTGAAGACGCCGTTTTCCTCAATGGTCTTGCGGATTGCGGAAGCGAGGTCGGGGGTGTTGTTGAAGAAGGCGCGGGCGGTCTTCAGGGTGTCAATAATGCCGCTGACAAGGGCTTCTGCAGCCTCGCCGGTGACGGCCTCGATGCGGCGCACTCCCGCTGCCACTGCGGCTTCGGAGACTATCTTGAAGTAGCCGATGCGGCCTGTGGCCTGGGTGTGGGTGCCGCCGCACAGCTCGACGCTGTCGCCGAATTTCACCACGCGGACGCGGTCGCCATATTTCTCGCCGAACAGGGCGATGGCGCCCATCGCATTTGCTTCCTCCATCGTGGCGTCACGCTTCTCTTCCCTGGCGAAGTCGCTGCGTATCAGCTGGTTCACCCTCTTCTCGGTGGCGGCGATCTCCTCGTCGGTCATCTTAGAGAAGTGGGAGAAGTCGAAGCGGAAGTAGTCGGGGCCGACGAAGGAGCCTTTCTGCTCCACGTGGGTGCCGAGGACCTCGCGCAGGGCCTGGTCGAGGAGGTGGGTCGCGGTGTGGTTGTTCGCTATCTTCTGCCTGCGATCCTTGTCGACTTCAAGGGTGAAGGTGCACTGCCCGTTGTCGGGGAGACGCTCGGCGATATGGATCGTGAGGTTGTTTTCCTTGACTGTGTTCAGGATGTTTATCGTTTCGCCTCCGGCGGATATGATGCGGCCGGTGTCGCCCACCTGTCCGCCCATTTCGGCATAGAAGGGGGTGCGGTCGAAGACCAGCTGGAAGAGTTCCTTGTTCTTCTGCTTCACGGTCCTCTGCTTGAGCAGGCGGGCGTCCTTCACCTGCAGGGTGTCATATCCCACGAACTCGACTTCTTCGCCTGCGATGAACTCCTTCCAGTCGCCGAACTCGTTGGAGGTGGCGTTGCGGGCGCGCTCCTTCTGCTTCGCCATCTCGGCATTGAAGCCGTCCATATCGATTTCGAAACCGTTTTCGGAGGCGATCAGGCAGGTCAGGTCGATGGGGAATCCATATGTGTCATACAGCACGAAGGCGTCCTGGCCGGGGATGACCTTGGTGGCCTTGTACCTGGCGAGGTAGTCGTCCATCAGGCGGATGCCCCTGTCCAGGGTGCGGAGGAAGGCAAGTTCCTCTTCGCGGATGACGCTCTCGATGAGTTTCTTCTGCGCCACGATCTCGGGATAGGCTTCGCCCATATCGGCGGTGAGCTGGTCCACCAGACGGCACAGGAACGGCTCTGTGAAACCGAGGAAGGTGTAGCCATAACGGACGGCCCTGCGGAGGATGCGCCTGATGACATATCCTGCCTTGACGTTGGAAGGGAGCTGGCCGTCGGCGATGGAGAAGGCGATGGCGCGGATATGGTCCGCGATGACGCGCATCGCAACCTCGGTCTTTTCCGATTCGTGGTAGGAGTGACCGCTGAGCCGCTCTATCTGGCCGATGAGGCCGCTGAAGACGTCGGTGTCATAGTTGCTGGTCTTGCCCTGAAGCACCATACAGAGGCGCTCGAAGCCCATACCGGTGTCGATATTCTTGGCGGGAAGGTTCTCCAGGTGGCCGTCGGCCTTGCGGTTGTACTGCATAAAGACCAGGTTCCATATTTCGATGACTTCGTCGTTGTCCGTGTTCACGAGGCTGGCGCCGGGGACCTTTGCGCGGTCTTCGGGGCTGCGCAGGTCGATATGGATTTCGCTGCAGGGGCCGCAGGGACCGGTGTCGCCCATCTCCCAGAAATTGTCGTGCTTGTTGCCAAGGAGGACGTGGTCGGCGGGCATATGGCGCAGCCAGGCTTGCCGTGCTTCCTCATCGAGCTGGGTGCCGTCGTCGGCACTGCCTTCGAACACGGTGGCATAGAGGGTGCTCTTGTCGATCTTATAGACCTCGGTGAGAAGTTCCCAGGCCCAGTCTATGGCCTCTGCCTTGAAATAGTCGCCGAAACTCCAGTTGCCGAGCATCTCGAACATCGTGTGGTGGCGGCCGTCGTGGCCCACCGCCTCGAGGTCGTTGTGCTTACCGCTCACGCGGAGGCATTTCTGGCTGTCGGCAGCCCGCTTGAACTTCGGGGCTGAATTGCCGAGGAAGATATCTTTGAACTGGTTCATACCCGCATTGGTGAACATCAGGGTCGGGTCGTTCTTGATGACCATCGGCGCTGAAGGCACCACGGTGTGGCCTTTGGAGGCGAAAAAATCCAGATACTGCTGTCTGATTTGTTTTGCTGTCATTGTCGTGTCTTACTAAAATCTTGCAAAAGTAATAAATTACTTTCGGATTTCCTTGTATTGTACACGAAAAGTGACAGATCCGGGGCTTTGGTGGCCGGAATTCGGGGCTATTCTATTTGCGGGAGGCCTGGATGAGACTGAACTGGGTTGCCACGCTGTTGACCAGTTTCTCCATGATTATGGGCTTGGTGATGAAGTCGGCGGCGCCGAGACGGTAGCCTTTGACTATGTCTTCGTTGGTGTTGAGGGCGGAGAGGATGACTACACGGATGTCAGCCGTGGCGGGGTTCTCTTTCAGGTGGGCAAGGACATCGAAACCGTGCATTCCCGGCATCATCAGGTCAAGGAGGATGAGGTCAGGCTTGCGGGCCTCGACTTCGGCGAGGGCCTTCAGCCCGTCGGAGGCGGTGCGCACCTCGAAGTTGAATATTCCCAGCATCTTGCGCACAAGCAGAAGATTGATGGGAACGTCGTCAACCATCAGCACATTATATGCCGAGAGATCCCCGAAGTCTTTGCTATTCAGATACATACGGCCAATGTTTCAAATTCAAAAGAACCTAAAATATGTTACATTATTTGCGGTCGCGGTTGGCAACCCAGACCTTGGGAGTGACTCCGGTGATCTTCTTGAAGGTATTGTTGAAGGAGGAAGCGCTGATGAATCCGCAGGCTGCCGCTATCTCTTCCTGCTTGGCATTGCGGTGCGAGAGGATGTATTCCTCGGCATAGTCTATCCTCAGGGTGTTGATAAGCTCGGGGAAGCCAAGATTGTAGGTGTTGTTGACCATCTTGGAGACATATGTCTTGTTGGAATTGAGCTTTTCGGAGACTTCGACAAGGGAAAGTCCGGGCTGGAGGAACAGTTTCTCGTTGAGCATAAGGCTCTGGAAACGTGACAGCAGGCTGTCGTCATCCCAGGAGTTCGCCACGGCCGAGAAAAGGCTCTCGGACACGGATGTCGGTGCCTTGCCGACCTTGACTATGTCATCTATCTCGAGGTTCTCTTCTATCATTCCCTGGATCCTGCGAAGTGCTTCAGTTTCAGCATCTTCCACCAGGTCGGCTATCATTTCCTCAACGATATCGGCTTTGTTGGAAGAATTGTAGTTGAAACGCATCACATTGCGCATTTCCTGAAGGGTTATCTCCCTCTTTGCGCCGAAAAGGCAGGTGAATCCAAACAGGAAAACGATGACAGTCAGCAAGATAGCAGAGGTGAACCACAGCCAGATGTTGCTGTCTATGGCGTCCTTTACCATCAGGGCCTTGAACGGGAAAACGAGGAAAGTGAGCAGGAAAATATAGACCTGAATCTCGGCTACGGACAGTTTTCCGCCTTCCTTGAAGAAGGAATGCAGATGTTTGAAGCCGAAATGGTGCTTGATCCAGTTCTTTACTATGTAGATAAGCAGCAAGACCATTTCTACTATCACGACGCCGCGATAGACAAGCACCGTCCAGACATAATAGGCCTTTACAGGGGTGCCTTTATAGGCGTCTACGACGCCTTTGCCTCCGGTATAGAGGTCAAGCAGGAATTCTTCTATCTTATCAGGCCCTGAGAGGTCTGAAAGCAGGATTCCTGCGGTGAAAAGGACCACAGGAAGTATCAGCCACAGATAGTAGGAGATATGGTTTCTCTCCTGGAGCCGGAGAGTGCGCAGATGCAGCAGGACCAGAGGGATTACCGATGGGGCTGCAATCTGGGCCATCAGGGCCGTCACTATCAGTATCCTGATAGGAATGTTCGGGGCTGCATAGAATGCATCGGTTACAAGATACAGTCCCGTGGCCAACAGTACGCACACCGAGGTCAGGAACGAACGTGTTCTGGATGCGGTCATTGCAAGTACCGCAATCCAGAAGAAGCACGCCGCAGCCGGCAGGAACAGTATTAAAGCGTATAGCATTTAGAAATCCTCGTTATTCTCGTATATCTTTGTCTCCCAATCACTTACGGACGCATTGAAAGCAACCTGACGGTAGACCGTCGTGAGGTCAAGGCCCAGATGGAAGGTGTATTGCTTGCCATATGCGAAGACATTGTCAGGGAGGAGCCCGTAGAGCATATATCTTGCGACCTGGTTTTCAAGGGCAGGATAGGTGAAGCCGCCGATTGTGAAACTTTCCACGTCATATATGACCTCGACGCACTGCTTGCCTATTTCAATCTCATCGGGGATGGAATAATAGCGGTGGCTGTCGCGCATATGCTTTTCAAGGGTGTTATAGCCCACGAAACGCTCGTTTTCCATTCCCACTCCCACCTTCGCATCGCCTTCGAAGACGACTATCTTGCGATAATAGCCCTGACGGTGCCACAGTCCGCGGCTCATTTTCAGGTCGTTGACGAAGATACCGGCCTGGGCTACATTGGTCGCCGTAACCTTGCGAAGATGGATGAGACCCTGGAGCTGAGGATCGGGGGTAACGTCGCAGATCTTATAGCCTATATCATTCGTAATGTGCTGAAATTCAAGGGGAATGAGATTCAGCTGGTCCATTGCGCGTTCGACCGTTTTGGATACCAGCGGACCTGCCTGAGTCTCGTCAGGAGAGAAAGGAATGGAGTAATCCGAGTACTCATTGCCGTAGGAGACGTCATCCACATAGGGATAATATGCGCTGAGGGTGACGGTGCTGGGAATTTCCCACAGGGAGCTGTCGAAATAGCCTTTATAGCTGCCGGCGTCGCTTCTGACAGAAGCGTTGTCAAGCAGAAGGGTGCCGTTGGACATATCTATACCTATAAGTCCGAAGGGGATGTCACTGTCCATGGTGGCAATCTTGTCGCCCGAGTCAAAGGAGGAGCCTTTAGTCGCTATGCTTGGATCGTCCTGGGAGAGGTCCTTGCCTTCACGGGTCACCTTGATGTCGAAATCCATCTTCTTCTTATCCCTGGTGGGGACGGGTGCCTCCGGGACTTTATCGACCATCGAACAGGCTGAAAATGAGCCTGCGAGGACCGCGGAAGCGAGAAGAAATATAAATTTAGCGCGCATAATATATATAATAGGTATTAACCATTTTTAAAACGAAAGGGCTCGAAACACCTCTGGAAGGCCATTTTCCCCTTTCTTTTTGCAAATATAACAATAATTTTTCAAATGCAAAACTTTTTTTAAAAAATTAACAAAGATTTTTAAAACTTGATTTACGAACTCAAATATACCATATTGCCCATACATAGGCCCACAGGGGTGTTTTTACAGTAAAATTGACTTTGTTGGACAAAAATTTTAACGTTTTAGTAATTTTTAGCGCCATTCTGAGGCCATTTTTAACGAATCCACAAAAATTTTCAAAATATCAACGCCCGGAGGAAAAATTTTGAAAATATTTGCAGAAATTGTTGGAAAATAAAAAATTTGGTATTACCTTTGCATCGTTATCCGTGGAATGCGGCTTTGAACGGCCCCCAAAGCGATAACGACCTGCAAAGAATGAAGAACATTTTGACAAGCATCTGTGGCAATCTGGTCGCGAAGACAGCAAAAGTCCTCGCAACTATTCTGCTTTCAGTACTTGGCATTGTTTTTTTTAACGCGCAGGCGCAAGAGCACGCGATACGCGTAACATTCCCCTTCGACTCCTCCGTCCTCCGCAGCGACTATATGCAGAATGCTTCCGCATTCGCAGTGATCGACAGCCTTGCTGCCGAGGGAGCATTCGAAGGCGCCTCCGTCGAGGTGATCTCCTTCTCCTCCCCTGAAGGCAACTACCAGTACAACCTCGCTCTCTCCGGACGCAGGGCTAATGCCCTCCGCAAATATCTCGTCGCAAAGTATCCCGTCCTCGAAGGAAATGTCACGGTGAATCCCGACAGCGAGTCCTGGGGCGATCTCCGCAAAGCAGTCGCAGGCGACGCCCGCCTTACAGATGAAAGCCGCACCAAGATCCTGGGCATCATCGATTCTTCAGCAGCTCCCGATGCAAAGGAAGCTTCCCTGAAGGCACTGCCCGAGTACAAGTCGCTGTATCGCTCCTTCTTCCGCGCAATTCGCTACGCGGAAATCGTCGTGAGAATCGCGGATTCCAAGGGTAACGCACAGCCCGCAGCCGAAAACGAGAATCTCAGCGAGATATCCGACACCACCGCAGCCGGTGCAGCAGCCTCTTCCAAGGACGCAGCCACAGCATCCAAGGACGCTGCCACGGCCTCTGTGCAGCCCTCGTTTGCAGGTCTCGCCCCCACCTCCGTCACTTTCCCTCTGAAAGAGACCGGTGTGAGCGAAGACTATATGGCCAACGCTTCCGCCCTCGCCCAGATCGACAGCCTGATTACCTACGGTATCCTCGAAAACCTGGTGATCACCGGCGCTGCATCTCCCGAAGGCCCCGAAGGCCTGAACCGCCGCCTGGCCCAGTGTCGTGCCGAGGCCCTTCGCGACTGGATCGTTTCCAGGTATCCCGAGCTCAAAGGAAAGGTCGCTACTCGCTCAGCAGGAGAGAATTGGAACGATTTCAGAAAGGCTGTTTTGGCCGATACCATTATAAACGCGCCTGCACGCGCACGCGTTATAGCTATTATCGACTCCAAGGACACCCCCGCTTCCAAGGAAGCACGCCTGAAGGCTATGGATGAGTATGAGCAGATCGCTGCCCGCTTCTTCCCCGCCCTGCGTGCCTCCAAGCTCGAGACTTCCTTCAAGGGAAGCCCGGCAGTTCCCGTGGTCAATGTCCCTGAGATTGAGGAAGTTGCGATTTCCATAGCTGACGACGAATATGGTTTCAGCAACATAATCAACGACCTCCCTTCGGTCCCCGCCCTGTCGCTGCCGCCGCTCTATGAGATGGTGACCAAGCCCATCATCGCGGCCTCCACCAACGTCCTCTACGACCTGGCAATCACCCCGAACTTTTCAGTCGAAGTCCCTATCGGACAGAGATTCAGCATATTCGCAGACTACACATTCCCCTGGTGGGTCAACAGAGCCAACGACCGCGCCTGGGAAATCCTCAAGTGGGACATCGGTGCCCGCTTCTGGATGTCCCGTCGCGACAGGAACAACCCTATGGATGTCCTCAAAGGCCATTTCATCGGCATCGACCTCGGCGCAGGCTACTATGACATCGAGCCTAAGCACACCGGCTACCAGGGTGAATTCCAGACCGTTGGCCTGGAATATGGCTATGCCTGGAAGCTTGGCGAGCACTGGAGGCTTGATGCCTTTGTCGGCGCCGGCTGGATGGGCACCCACTATCGTTACTACGAAGGCTCCGCTGACGACCAGCACCTGCTCTACCAGTACAACGGTAAGCTCCAGTGGTTCGGTCCCACCAAGGCCGGCGTCAGCATCAAGTATATATTCACCCACGATGTTAAGAGGCGCGTAAGATGAAGAGAATGAGGAACATATGGGTAATATTGCTCCTGGCCCTTGTCGCTGCGGTCGGTTGCCAGAGGCGTCCTCTCGAGACTGTCCACCGCTCCACCGTGCGCGTCATCGTCAAGTGCATCTGGCACGTGGATGTATATCCCGAAGGTGAAAAGCCCTCCGGCGTCACCCTCTACTTCTTCCGCGACGGCCAGTTCTACAACACTGTCACCACATCCAACGTAGACTCCTGCGAGGTCAACCTCGAGAAGGGCCACTACAAGATGTATATGATCAGCCAGAGCCCTGAGGAATACTGGAAGATGGAATTCCTCAATATGACGAACTTCTCCGACGCCGCCACGACGCTCCGCGAGAACTCAATGCCTTGGGTCACCTCCACCCGTGCCGACGACGAAGTAACCGTCGAGAACCCTGAAATCCTCTATGCCGGTGTCGCCGACGAATTCGACATCACCGAGAGCATGACTGAGGAATATCAGTACTACTACACGACATACAAGCGCCAGAAACAGGCCCTCCTCGCCAAGCAGAACGACGGAATGACCAAGCTTACCAAAGAAGAAGAGGAGCTGGCCTACTACGAAGAGAAAATCCAATACTATACCATAAGGATTCCAATCTATCCTGAGAACGTCGTATCGCAGTTCTGGATCACTATCTATTCCGGCAATGCCGACGTGCTCAAGTCAGTCAGGGCATCCACTTCTGGTATGGCTAAAACATACGACATAACCCGTGCCACAACCGACAAAGATGAAGCAATCCAGGTAATAAATCAGTGGACCCTGACGATGGATGACGCCACCAAGCGCGTCGGACACGTGGACGGAATCATCAACACCTTCGGTCTGCCTAACGGCGAAAAGCCTAACGCACTGCGAGACCCGACCCTGAACGTCTCCGCCCTGCTGATCGACAATGTCACAGTTGCTGACTATGTCTTCCAGACCGGTGACAAGATCGAATATCTGCCTCCTAACCCCGGCTACAAGGGCCTCTACCGCCTGATCTTCGGATCGGTAGACGAACCGGCGATAACGCCGCCGGACGTCAAGCCGCCGGACGGAAAGACAAGCGGAATGGAAGCTACGGTTTCTGACTGGGAAGAGGGTGAGACAGTGGAGATACCAATGTAACGAAAATAAAATGAAACAAAAACAAAATATTAACAAACAAACATCACAAAGCTTTATGAAAAAGATCATGATCCTCGCTGCTTGTGCAGCAACTGTTCTGAGCGCTTGCGCAAAGATCGAGACCGAAAAGTTCGTCAATGACGCTATCTCCTTCGGTGTCTATGTACCCAAGACCATCACCAAGGCTGGTGCCGCCGGTACCATCACCGCCGATGGTGCAAATTCAACCACTTCTCTCCAGACCACCGGTTTCGGCGTTTTCGCAACTTATTCAAACGGTGGCGACTATGCTGCGACCCTTGGCCCCAACTTCATGTACAACACCAAGGTCAGCGGTGCAACCTGGACTTACAGTCCTCTTAAGTATTGGCCCAACGAGACCATCGATGACAACAACGGCGCTACCGGCCCCGCTGCTGCCGACAAGCTTTCCTTCCTTGCTTATGCTCCTTACGTTGGAAAGACTACTGATGGCACGAATGCTTTCGAAGGCTCTACCACTGAAGGTATCACTGCTCTTACTGCAAACAGTGCAACAACCGATCCCAAGGTAACTTACAAAGTTTCAACAACCCCTGACTCTGCAGTCGATCTCCTTTGGGCTGTTGCACCTGCAAGTTTCAGCTACACTGACGTTCACAACCAGACCGTCACCGTGACTGAAGGAATGCCGCTGCTCAACCTCACGAAGCCCGCAACCTCTCAGAAGATCCGCTTCTTCTTCAAGCATGCTACTTCCCGTCTCGGCCTCAAGATAATCGGCGCATTTGACGAGACCGCTCCCGGTTCAAACAATGTTGACGAAAAGACCAAAGTGACTGTCAAGCAGATTCGCATTGTCGACCTTCCCGTTGCTACTACCGGTACCCTCAACCTCAACAACACCGCCAAAGGAGCAGGTGTTCCTAACTGGGAGGGTGCAACCGCTTCAACCACAACCCTTGTTATCTCCGGTGACAACCTTAATGCTACAATCAAGGATAGCGGTTCCGATGCAATTCAGACTGTTGAGGGTGTAACCAACACTGAGAAGAATGTTTTTGTTGATGACAACAAATTCTTCACTTTGATTCCTACAGAGGATACTGCAACCAATGTCAAGGTTGAGATTACCTACTATGTGACGACAGCTGACCCTGCACTTAAAGGCGGTTTCACCCGTGTTGAGAATGTCATCACCAAGACCATCTCCTTCGCTCATGGTTTCCAGGCTGGAAAGGCCAACACCATCAAGGTTATCCTTGGTCTGACCACCGTCAAGCTTGAAGCTACTGTTGAGGCCTGGGATGTTCTGGCAGACCAGAGCGTTGATCTCCCTATCAACCATTAGCAGATTTATCCGGGCGGGCCTGACCGCCCACCCGGGTACCAATGAATGAAATGAAAAGTAAAAAACAATAAAACAACAATCAACATGAAAAAGTCCATTTTCTTCGCTGCAGTGGCAGCAGTCGCTCTGAGCGCTTGCGCAAAGATCGAGTCCGAGAGATTCACCGCCGTTGACGATGCAATCAATTTCGGTGTCTATGTCCCCAAGACCACCAAGGCAGGTTCTGCCGGTGAGATGAACAACGCCAAGCTCCAGGCCACCGGTTTCGGTGTGATGGCTTATGTCCAGGCCGGAGACTATGACGGCAGCGTAAAGCCCAACTTTATGTACAACCAGGAGGTTACCTACAGCTCCTCCGCCTGGTCCTATACTCCCATCAAGTACTGGCCCAACCAGCTCACCGATGACGGTACGACAGACGGACAGGGCGCATGGAGCCAGCAGGCCCAGAAGGTCAGCTTCTTCGCCTACGCTCCTTTCTGCGAGCCCGGTGCAAGCGAGACTGCAGGCATCATCGCCCTCTC
>CACZBP010000011.1 GCA_902779495.1 uncultured Bacteroidia bacterium | reverse complement strand
GTTCGACGGCGGGAGGCGCTACGCACTTCCGCGAAAAGTGCCACAGAAGGCCGTTTGGGTGGAAGTGCGTGGAAGGACGGGAGAAGGAATGTGCCCGGAAGACGCCCGGCAGGTGCCCGGAAGACCCCGGAAGACCCCGGAAGACCCCGGCAGGTGCCTGGAAGACGCCCGGAAGGTGCCACGAAAGGCCCGCGAAGGCCCGGGCCGTTGCTTTTTCGGCGGGGAATGACTATATTTGCGTGAAAACACAGATAACGGAGTATGAAAAGGTTAGTATTGCTGATAGCAGTGGCGTGCGGCGCAGCGTTCGCGGCGCACTCGCAGGAGACGTACAAGTATGCCCAGAAGGACACCAGCGCGCTGTTCCTGGATGTCTACCGCGCGGCGGAGGGGTCGGAGACGACCCTGCAGGGCAAGCCGAAGCCCACGATAGTGTTCGTCTTCGGCGGCGGGTTCGTGATGGGCGAGAGGTCGGACCAGTGGTACCTCAACTGGTTCCGCACCTTCAACGAGCACGGCTACACCCTGGTCACCATAGACTACCGCCTCGGAATGAAGGGCTACAAGGTCAAGAACGGCCTTCGCGGCACGATCCAGGCCAGCGAGCAGTTCTACCTGTCCCAGCAGATGGGTGTCGAGGACCTGTTCAGCGCCATATCCTTCCTGGACGACAACAAGGTGGAGCTTGGCATAGACCCCGGCAACATAGTCCTGACCGGCAACTCCGCCGGCGCAATCATCAGCCTTGCTGCGGAATATGATATCCTGTGCGGACGTGCCCAAGGCCTGCCGGAAGGCTTTAATTTCAAGGGTATTATGGCATTTGCAGGCGCAATCATCAGCCTCAAGGGCGCTCCGGACTTCCCCGCTGCTCCCTGCCCCCTGCTGCTTATGCACGGCACGGCCGACAAGGCAGTCGCATATGACCACTACGGCGTGATGGGCCGCGGCCTGTGGGGCAGCAGCTACCTGGCCGAGAATCTCGCCAAGAAAGGATATCGCTACAGCATATATCGCTACAAGGACCGCACCCACGACGTTGCGGCCTATGTCGAGACCCTCTGGGACCTCGAGGAGGACTTCATCGAGAACGACGTAATCCTCGGCCGCAGCCGCACAATAGACGCTATGGTCGACGATCCCGGCCTCCCCACCTGGGGAGACATATCCCTTGATTCAATATACCGAAAGAAATGAAGATAGCAGTCATAGTAGCCCTGGACGGCGAATACAGGCTGGTCGAGGAGCTCCTCGGCGGCACCTTCGGCACCCTGCCGAACGGCAACGAAGTCGAACTCTACCGCTGCGGCATAGGCAAGGTCAATGCCGCGATGGGCGTCACCTCCATCCTGGAGAGCACGCGCCCGGACGTAGTCATATCCTCCGGCGTGGCCGGCTCGATAGACCCTTCCCTCAAGCCGCTTGACGTGATTGTCGCCGACTCCATAGCATATCACGACG
Organism: uncultured Bacteroidia bacterium; assembly: GCA_902779495.1. GTDB lineage: Bacteria > Bacteroidota > Bacteroidia > Bacteroidales > UBA932 > Cryptobacteroides. Next base: position 18,650 of record CACZBP010000011.1, on the reverse strand, counting down.
TGTGGTGCGGCCCCGGCATTCCTTTCGGCCAGGTGCAAGGCCTTCCGCAGTTCTTCCAGACCGACAGGACCCTGTTCGGAAAAGCCACCGGACTGCCGTTCGAACGCATCAGAGCAGGCCTTATCGCCAGCGGCGACCGCTTCATCGAAAAGCCCGATGAGATCGCAGCCATCAAGAAACTCTACCCGGATGCCCTCGCGGTGGATATGGAATCCGGCGCCCTGGCGCAGGTCTGCCATATCTACGAAGCCCCTTTCATCAGCTTCCGCATCATCTCCGACTCCGGCGACGGGGCCTCCTACGACGATTTCTGGAAGACCGCCGGCGCCGAATCCTTCACCCTCCTGAAAGCCTTCCTGGAAGCAATCTGATAATAAAACACACAACCATATGCGTAAGTTCCTGATTTCATTGCTTGCTGCGAGTTGCTGCCTTGCAGCCTGCGAAAAAGTCTCCCCGGAAAACACCCCCGGCGGATCGACCCCCGGCGGATCGGCCCCCACGGACGAGATTCCCGCTGCGGTCAAGATCCAATCCGTCCTGTTCCGTGTCAAGGACACCGGAGAATGGGTGAAAAGCCTGGACCTGAGCCTCCTGGAGCGGCAGACGGCCTCCCTCGAGGTGAAGATAACTCCGGAAAACTCCACCGAAAAAGTCACTTTCAAGAGCGACAACACGATGATCGCCCGCATCAGCCGCCAGGGCATCATCACGGCCCGCAGCGCCGGAAAAACGGACATCCACTTAATGGTGGGCACCGAGGAAATGGCAGTCTGCCACCTCGAAGTTCAGGCCCCGGATGTCATCGTGCAGGATTTCGAACTGGACAATGAGTCCCTGACAATGGACTGGGGAAGGGACGCCCACGTGTTCGTGAACAAGGTCACCCCTTCCAGCATAGCCATCGGCGACACCTATTTCACATTCCTCTCTTCCGATGAAGAAATATTCACCGTGGAAACGGAATTCGACGGCTTCGGCTGCGCAATCCACGGCGTCAGGCCGGGCAAGGGCAACCTCACGGTATCGGCCGACGGCGTCGAGCGGGTCATTCCCGTCACCATCACCAAGAGGCAGCTTCACGAAAACAGCCTGGTGATAACCATCCCCGATGACGGATACACAAAGCTGCACTCCGCCTATTCCAAGGACCGCAGAAGCGGATGGGCCGGCCTGGCCGCGGGATTCCCCCACTATCTTTTCCTGGTGGACGAATATGGGGAGCGCGTTTACGGTGAATATGGCCTCCAGGAGTATCCGGAGGCATCCCGCTTACCTTTCGTCCACGCCCAGTGGAGCGTCAATGGAGACAGCGGTATATGCGTCTATCCCCTGCGTGGGGCCAATATCCCTTCGGAAAAAGGAACGGCATATGCGAAGCCCTGGTATGACGCCCGCAGCAGAAAGATCATTACTCTCGACACGGACCTGTATACCTTGGAGGTGGAAGGACATCCCAGGGAAAGCGTCTACATCGGCGTAGAGACCGCAGCCCGCGGATTCATCTCTTTCAGCGAAGACGACAACCTGGAAATCTGCGGAAAGGAATGGGGAAGTTCCGGGGAAATTTATTCCCTGAAGAAAAGTTCGGATTACTATTCCGACAGTTTCAACGTCGATATAGATACTGACTTAGCCGTCCTGATTTACGATATGACTACCGAAGGACGGTATCTCGGAGAGTATGTATTCATGGATTATGACGCCAACGTCGAGAATCTGAAGTGGTTCACCTGGTCATCCGAGAATGGCTACATCGACATCGCCGATTACGGCGGCTATGAAGATACCGACGACGGAGATCCGATGCTTCTTTATTTCAACTATGCCGGTACTGACGTGCTGCACGTCACCGACAAGTTCGGCCACACCCGTTCCCTGAAATTCACCATCCACGAATAAGGCCTATGAAACGATTGCTTCCAATCTTTCTCGCTGCCGCCCTGGTCCTCACTTCCTGCAATGCGGACCCGGCAGAGATTGAAAAGCGGAACAAGGAGCTGGACCAGGTTGAACAGGAAGTGCTCAAGACAAGGGAACAGCTGCTGCTCCGCGTCAAAAACCTCAGGGAAAAGCTGGAGAACCTGATTGAGAAAGTCCAGGCCAGTCTGAGCAAAAGGATCGAAGACGGCGAAGATGCCGTTATGTTGCGCCTGAGCAGGGAACTGGCCGACATCAGTCCCCGCATCCATCAAGGCTTCGACCAGACATCCATATATCTCGACCAGCAGGTTCCCGAATGCCGGAAACTTGCAGACGAGGCGTTTTCCCAGCTAGGGGACACCCGTGACGCAATAGCCGCGAAGATAGCCCAGGCCGCCCAGAACGGAGACCGCAAAATGGCGGACCTGATGACTGTCTACGACACTGAAGTGGAACGTGTGATGGAGAAGGCCCGCAAGGCAGAGGCCGCGATACACACCATAGACGATGTTATGGATAAGGCCGGACAGTTGCTCACGGTCGTCGATAATGCGTCGGCTTCGCTTCCACTGCTGGACGAGCAATACACCCGGATGGAGCAGATGCAGCTCGACCTTATGGAAGCCATCAAGCAGCGGGCAACGGACGAGAACTCACTCAAGATAATCGAAGACGAGCATCTGCGGGATATCGTGCTGTATGCAGAATCACTCCTCTCCAAAATGGAAGACAACAAGTCTGAAATCCAGGGATTTATGTATGACTCGGACAACCTCATCGCACAGATAGAAGACCTCGGGGCATTCATAGAAGGAGACATCGTTGACGGAGTGGGAGGAGTTCTGGCGGATGCCCGGGACGCCTATGAATGGGCGGCAGACCTTCTCGATTTCTTTGAAAGCACGGATCCGGCAGAATACTATGACAGCATCGACGAGGCCCTTAATGAAGCGGACGAGATTTATGACAACATTCAGTCTTATATGGACGAACTGGAAAGCGATATGAATGATTTACTCTCGGGCCTGTTTGATACGGACTCCGTCATAGATGAATTTCGTGCTGAATGCTCCGACAGCTATTTCGAAGCCTATGCTGAGTACGAAAAGATTCCATTATAGCGCTATGAAAAGATTAGGAATCATATTAATTACGGCTGGGGCGGTACTCTGCACCGGAGCCTGCGCCGGGGTAGAACCGGAGGGTATCGCCGCCCTTGACAAGCGTATCGCAGACATCCGCGGCGAACTGGACAAAACGCGCACTCTCGTCAGGGAAGAACTGGACAGGCTTTCCAAAGACATAGCACTCAAACTGGACGAGTTGGAAGAATCCATCCTGACGGAGCTCGACGAAGCCGTCTGCCGGGCGGAAGACAACATCCTGGAAGGAACCATGGGCCTTAGGAAAACCATCCGTTACATATCGACCAAATCCGACGCAGACATAGCCCTGTGGGGACAGAGGATGAATGCAATGACGGAAAGGGCGGCCATAGTGTTCACCCAGAGTATGGAACGTATGCAGGAGGAAAGCTATGCGGCCATTGCCCGCGGGGATGTAGATCTGCAGCAGCGAATCTCCCTCGCCCAGGGCAAGACCCGGTGGATGCAGGAGAACCTGTCGTCGCTCACCTCCAGGGCAGACAAAACCATTTCTTCCCTGGACGGAATCGAGCAGCGGTTCACTTCCCTCAATGCTCAGCTTCCCGGTTTCCAGAAGCGTATGGGCGATATGCAGTCGCTCCTGGAGCAATACGAAGCCTCCCTCCAGACGCTCATCGGGGAAAGGCTCAAAGACTACCAGTGCTCCGACCTGGGAGAATTCTCTAACAAGCTATATGAGACCTACTTCCAGCTGGAGGCTATGCACGATGAAGTCGTCTCTATGGCCGGCGAAATCGAGGATGGGTTCTCCTCCATACCGGACATCGAAGGCGCCCTCTCCGAAGCGGAGGACCTTGTGGACGAGATGGACGAAATGGAAGACCTGGTGGATTCTTTCGATATGGGGTATATCCAGGAGATTCTTTCCGAACTGGAAGAAGCCTATTCCTACGCCTTGAGTGGTTACAACGAGCTTGACGAAATAGAAAGTCGCTTTGAATTTCTCGAGGACTTTATGTCCGATCTGGAATTAGACTCAGACAGCTGCGCGGATCGTCTGAACCAATTGATCCAAGCCTGCGAAGACACGATTTCCGAAATGGAAGGCTGGGTCAGCGACCTTGATTAAAAGAGCAGTATGATGAAAAAGTTATTCGTTATCATCCTTTGCGCATTGACGGCCGTCTTATCCTGCACCCCCGATGAGCAGTTGGAACGCATTGACCGCGAAATAGCGAGCCTTCGGCAGGAGAATCTCTCGCTGTACGAGGAGCTGTCGGCCGAAATAGACGCTACCGAGCAGCGTCTGCTGGAGAAGATTGACCAGGTGCAGAAGCGGCTTGGAGGAGACATCGACGCAGCCTTCGCCGACCTTATGAACCTCATCACCTATAAAATGGAAGAGGCTGAGGATTACCTCCAGACAGAACTGCTGGCCAAGAAACAGCGTTGCGACCAGACAGTCCTGGAGGTGCGCAGCAACATCGACAAGGTAAAGCGGCGTCTTGACGGAGCCCTCAGCGAGGCATCCACTTACCTTATGGAAGCCCTGAAAAAAGGGGACGAGGAGACTGAAAAAAAGCTTAACGAGGCGATTGCCACCCTGGGTGACATTGAAGCGGCCTCCGACTACATCGACCACAATATGCTCCTTTGGAAAAGCCGTCTGGATCAGTTGCAGTCTACCGGCCTGTATGATGCGATGGACGCTATGGACGAAGCCGTGCGCACCCTGTCCAGTTTCAATATCCAGAAAGAGACCGAAGCGATGGAGGCCCGCATCAAAGTGTTCACCGCCATCAAGATGGATGACCTCTCCGGGCAGGAGATGCTGGAGCTGAAAGAACTTATCTCTATGATGGAAGACTGGGTGGGTGAGACAGACGACCTTGCATCCGAAACCGCCTCGATGGTGGACGAGATGGGCTCCAATCTGGACGACTGGCAATCCCTGGCAAATGACTATTACTCCCAGATAGAATCACGGTCCCAGGACGTCCTGAACGCATTCGAGGACATATATGGGGAACTTGATATGGCCGCCGGTACCGTCGATGAACTCCTCGCCGGGATAGATGCTGCCGGGGAAGAGATCCGGGACTACTCGGCCACCCTCGAAGATGCCCTTTCAGAGCTTGAATCCTTCCACGACCGGATCTACGAAATGGCAGACGACATCTCTGACCTCACGTCAGAGGCCGCGGATTCCTGCCACGATGTCTACCACGCCTACTCAGATGTGTATGACAAATGCGAGGAGTGGTATTCAGAGCACTACTGGATTGACATATAGTTCGTCAAGATGGACCGGGTGGTCCGAATCGAAGACGATGCGCAGTGAGGATGTCGCGGCCGGAGCGCAGGGGATGTCGATAAGGTCGACCCAGGCGTCGTGACGGTTGTTGGGCCAGGGTGTGAACTGCCTGATTGCCAGCAGGTTGCCATCGGCGGCATAGACACTGATGCGCTGTGGAGGGAGAATCCCCCAAGGTGCATAGTCCAGGGCGCGGAGGGCAATGCCTGAGACGGTCGTGCCTTCAGGGAGCGAGACGGTTATCTCGCTGTGTCCGGGGGCATATTCAGACCACAGGGTCGGGTCCGGCTTCTCCTCACCGCGGACGCCGTCCACCAGGCGGGCGTCGGAACAGCCCGAACATTGGACACCTTCAAGCGTTCCGCGGATGGACGCCTCCACTTTTTTCCAATATGGATCGCCGCCTTTCCAGGCCATATAGTTGCGCCAGGCCTGGGCCGAAAGTGCGCCCTGGCCAAGACTGTACGGCGACGAGGGGTCCTCGATTATTCCGCCGAACATAAAGGACACTATGCGTGACACTCCCCCTTCGGTGGCTGCGGCCTGCTGGGCGAGAAGGCGGTGATATGCCGCCGGGATGAGGGCGGAAGCACGGCTGTTGGTGCCCACCTCCCAGGCGAAGGTCTCGCAGTTGGCCCACATCTGGATGGACGTGCCTTCGTGCACCTTGCGGAGCTTCTTCCAGTTCTCGCGAAGACGCGGCAGGGGGAACTGCTCGCGCACGCAGCCTATCTCGTCCTGGTAGGCGATTATATCCACCTTGAGGGCGTGGATATTCTCGGCGAACTCGGGGTTGTCATAGTCGGCATATACCATTCCATATGGCGAAATCAGCGTCTTCTTGCCGGGGGTGAGCTCGTGGGCCCTCTCGACCAGCACGTTCACGGACTCCACTGCAGTCTTCGGGAAGACCGGGGTGATGCAGTCCTCAACGGGGAGATACCATCCCCAGAAGGCCGGGCTGGAGCCATATAGCTGGGCCAGCTCCTTCATTATAAGGGCCTGGCGCTCACGTATTTCCGGGCGGCGCAGGTCCTCGTCCTGGTTCTCCGCCCAGCCGGTGCTCAGCAGCACCTTCATCCCATAGCGGGCGGCCTCGTCGAGGATGGCCGAGACGGGACTCCCCTCCTGCTCGGGATATATATGCGGCATAATCCCGGAAGGATAATAGGCCTTGCCTTCGTTGGCAACTTCCAGCAGGATAAGATATTCCAGGCCCATCCTGTGCCACTCGCCCACCTTGGTGCGCCACAGCGCGGCGCCGTCCATATCCACGTCCAGCGGGTTGGAATATTTGTTCCTCACATCTTTCCAGGCAAGGTTGACCCACGTTCCGGTTATGGGCTTGACCACGGGCTCGGGGGCCTTGGCGCAGCCCAGCAGCAACAGTGCCGCCAGGGCGCTAAAAAGCGACTTTTGCAGATTCATCTCCCAGAATGTTGTATGTCGAAATTTCATATTTGTCCGAAGCCCTTCCCTTTGAATCGAAATACGAAGAAGGAATGGTCGTGCCGCGGATCTGCAGCTTTAGCAGCAGCTTGTCATTCTTGTATATGGCAAAGCCGTCCACGCCAGTCTTGGTGGCCATAGTCCATTTGAGGTTGACCCCGGAGCCGACTTCCTTGACGGCGCTGTTCACGCGGCCTGTCGTGGCCACCTCGGGCAGGGAGCCGGTCCTGACGTATTCCATATAGGCCTTGTGGTAGTCCTCACGGGCCTGGGCGGGGCTGAAATAGTGCGAATATGCAAAGCATATGATGCGGCTCACGTAGGGCTGCACCGCCTCCATCTGCTGCACCACGCGGGTTAAGGGCGCCGTGGCAAATTTGGCTCCTTCCGTCAGGTTATACTGCTCGAACAGCTCCACATTGGCCCAGAACTGAAGGCCTTCTACCGTCTTGGCCGCCTCGGCGAGCTGGAAGAACCAGCCGCGGGAGTTGGTCAGCGGCACTCCGCCGGCGCCGACGCAGTCCTGCGGGCAGAATATGTCTCCGCTGCGCAGGTGAAGCTGGGCGAAAAGGTCCTTCCAGAAATCCCGGTAGGAAGCCGCGGAGCCGTAGGCGCTGTTCATAAAGGGGCTGAAAATCAGCGGCATCGAAGGGTCTATGCCAGTCAGGCCGTCAAGCGTTATGTTCCAGGCCTTGGCAAGTGTCTTGATGCGGGAGGTCCAGTTGACGTTGTCCACCTCCCAGTCCCAGTACCAGCCATAGAAGGAGTCGGGATACTGCTCGTGGAAACGGCGGTAGGCCTCGGTTGCAATCTGGACGCCCTTGGTCATCTGCTCCTCAAGCCAGGGGCCGGTCTTGGAAGTGTCCCACCATCCAGAGTTGAAATTCATTCCCACAAACACCTTGACGCCACGCTTGGCCGCGCTCTTGAGACATCCCTCCAGGGTGGAATATGCAGGGTCGGAGCCGTCGGAAGAAAGGGGGGTATATATCAGATACTCTATCCCGGCATCGGCGAGCACCTTCATCTCGGTGTCCCAGGCCGTTTCCGACCAGGAAGAGACATACCAGTGCTGGATGAAAGAACCTGTGATACAGGCCTTTACGGTCTCCTCCGAAGGGTCCTTCGAGGTGGAGGGGTCCTTCGACGGGTCGGCTGATGTGGACGGCCCGGCGGAAGGGTCCGCGGGCGCAGGGGCGGGGCCGCCGCAGGAAAAGGCCAGCAGCGCCGCGCTCAGCAATATGGACAGCATCCTGAACATCACTGCTTCTTCACCGTTGCGGTAACTTTCCTCAGCATATATCCCGTTCCGCCGACAATCATTCCGCCAGCCTTGAGGGCAGTGAGGACGGTCTGGTCGACAGGAAGGACAACGGTCCCGGAGTTGCCTTCAAGCTCTATTCCGGCATATGAGGTGCCGTTGCCGTCCACTATGGCGGTCCAGTCTCCCTTGAACAGTCCCATCACGCCGCCCGGATCGCCCTGGACATACTGCAGTCTTATCTCGCTTCCCACGACGCACCTGGCAAAATAGGAACCGTCGTTCAGCAGGAGGAAACGCTCGCCCCACTCCGGGGTGACCTCATCTTCCGAGAGGACTATTTCCTCAAACTCAATCAGGCTGGGGTCCACCGATTCACCCGGATCCTCGTCCTGGATGTCCGTGCCCGGATCGTCTTGGTAGAAAAGGGTGAGGTAGGAGGCCGTGTAGAACTGGCCGCCGATGATGAGGCCGCGCTCTCTGAGGGTCGCCACCATAGCCTCGTCGAGGAGCACCGTGAAGTGGCTGTTGCCCACGGAGATATTGTTGATGTGGTAGCTGTTGCCTTCGTTATCCTCTATGCCGGGCCACCCGTCCACATTGGTGTCCAGGGCCATCTGGGCGCCGGAGAGGGCGTTGCAGTAGTATATGGACATACTGATTCCGGCAACGACATCCGAGAAATTCTCGGGCTCGAGGTACTGATAGGCGTTCCAGTTGCCGATAGTCACATCGGGGAAGTCTATTATGACAGCTCCGAAATCCTCGGGACCTATCTCCTCGGAAGGCTCGCCCGAAGCATCTTCGGAATCATCCCCGGAAGGGTCGTCGGAAGGCTGTTCCGCTTCCACAATCTTGAAACTCAGGGTGAAATCCTCGGCGAAAGTGCCGTCCTTGTCCTTGACCGACGGCTTTGCCACCTTGACGTTCACCGGCGATCCGGCGCTGAGGGCATAGGGGATGCAGAGGTCCTTTCCGGTCACATAGACGGCATCGTCGTAATAGACGCCGTTGATGCTGATGGTGGTCTTTGAGGCAAGGGATATCTCCTTGTCATAGGTGATCTTTATCTCACCTTCGGCGGGAGCGTCCACTGCGCCGGCTTCCGGGACGGTGGAGACCACCTTCGGAGGCTGGGCCGTCACCACGGGGTCCTTGGACTGGTCCGTGGGGGTCGGAGTCGGTTCATCTTTCTTGCCGCAGGCTATTGCAGCGGCTGCAAGGCATAAAAGCAGGATAACTCTTTTCATATCAATATTCTTTTGGTTCTATTCTCATATTGGCGATGCTGAAATCGAGGTCCCAGCCCACCGGGGTCTGCATCGATATAGCAAGGTCCCAGCACTCGCCGTTGGAAGGCAGCTGCTCGGCAAAGGCGGACAGCGGGAAACTGAACGTGCGCCACTTGCCGCCAGTGTTGACGGCCACGCCGCCGAAATCCACCGAGACGTTCTTCCCCTTGTTGGTGAACTGGAAGAAGAGGCCTTCCGAGGTGTATGCCGGAATGGGCCTTGCCGATGCTGTGCACAGCTCGAACTTGAACACCCATTTCTCCCAGTCGGGAGGGGTGTCGAAGGGCCAGTTGTCCTCAACGCCAAGGGAGGTCCAGGTAGAAGCAGGCACTGTCATATTGAATCTCAGGAACTTATATCCCGGGGAAGGAGGGTCGCCGGGTTTGGTGCCGTCGGTGAGGACCTTCTTGGAGTTGACGTTGCCCCAGTAGAGGGTCGTCCCGAAATCGCCGAAAAGCAGCCACCGGGTATTGCGGAAAGGGATGCTCCTCATCTGCGGACCGAGGTTGATGTCGTTCCAGGAGAAGGTCAGAAGGCTGCAGTCGGGGGTGTCCTCGGGGATATATACGCTCATATATGTCTCAGACAGGGAATCCACCTGGATGGGGGTGTTCCCTATCGATATCGTCGCCTTGGGGTCTTCCCCGCCGAAACCGAACAGGTCGAAGAAGTCGCCGACCACCTGCACGCTGTTCCCTGGAAGGACGAACTCATCTGCCAGGCCGACCAGCGAAAGCTCAGGGATGGTGACCGGGAATTCATATGTGACCGAGCCTTCGGCGGTGGTGTAAACCAGCTTATTGTCAACCTTTTCCGGGATGACGCGGGGAATCAGCACGTAGCTGTCCTTGTTCTCGCAGTAGCATTTTTCAAGGTCGGCCTCGAGGCCGTTGAAGGTGATGCTGACGGGGTTGCTGAGGTTCTCGCCTTTGATGTGGAGGGTCTGTGCGAGGGTGCCTCCCGGCAGGGGAATGTCCATCTTGTCGTCGCGGATGTCATAGATGGCGCTGATCGCCGGGGCGCCCTGGTTGACGAAGCGCTCCGGGAGGTCACGCTTGTAGGTGACTATGTCGCTGCAGGCCACGGCGGCCGCGATGGCTAAAAAATATGCTGTCCTTTTCATCAGTTCCATCCGGGATTGTTTTCGTTAATCGCTTCATTGGCATTGATTTCCGACTGCGGAATCGGGAACAGGAGCTGCCTGGAGGAGCGTTCCTTGTAGATGCCGGAGTCGTCATACATCACGGCGTTCATCGCATCGATGTAGATGCCCCAGCGGATGAGGTCCCAGCGCCTGTCGGCCTCGCAGGCGAGTTCCTTCGCCCTCTCCTCGATGATGGCGCTGCGCAGGACGTCCTTGCCCGGGATTGCGGCCATCTGGGCGGCGGCGGAACGCTTGCGCACCTCGTTCAGGGCGTCCACTGCGGCTTTGCCGTCTCCAAGCTCGTTCTTCGCTTCAGCATATATCAGCAGGACATCCGCATAACGCAGGAAGGGCCAGGAGGAGTCGCAGTATTCAGCCGAGGAATCGGTCACGTCGTCATATTTGGTGGTGAACGCAAGACACTGATAGTCAACGGTATTCTCCCAGGTGCGGCCATCTCCCAGGGCTGCATAGCTGTCGGCTTTGCTTTCGGGATAGAAGAACCAGCCGTTGTATTTTTCCTGGTAGTAGTACTGCCATTCGTGGCGGACGCCTTTGACTATGCGAAGGTCGGTTTCGTCGAAGAGGCGGTACCAGTTGTAGGTGCAGCCTATCCAGCCGCCCGTCTGGATCGGGCCGCCCGATGCGGACAGGGTGCAGCCGGAGTAATAGGTGTGCACACGGGAGCAGGCGATAAGTTCGCCGGCGACCGACTGGACTGAGAACAGGAACTCGGAGGCATTGCGGTTCGAGGCCTTCCACAGGTTGTCATATGGGCTCAGCTCCACGGTGCCATAGGTTCCGTCCATCACCTTTTCGGCCCACGTGGCGGCCTTGTCATAGAGTTCGGCGGGGTCCATTGCGGTGTAGCCGGCCACTTCCTGCTTGTAGAAGGTGTTCGGGACGAGGGCGCTGTATTTGCGCTTTTTCGTGCCGGCCACCTCTTCCTCGTAGCGGGCGTTGATGCCGTCGCCCGTTCGGACCATTATGGGAGTGCCTTCAGGCATAGCTGCGGAAGCCATTGTGGCATAGACCTTTGCGAGAAGGCCGGCGGCGCTGGCGGCGCTCACGTGGCCGGGTTTATATGCCGCATCGGAGCGGCCATACATCTTGGAGGCGGCGTCTTCAAGCAGGGCGATTATATGGGCATATACCTTGTCCACGTCCGCCCTGGGGTTGGAGAACGAGCCTCCGGCCATAACGTCTTTCTCGATTATGGGCACCGGGCCGAAAGCCCTCACCAGGATGAAATATGCGAAGGCTTCGAGGAATTCCAGTTCGCCTATGGCGTTGTCCTTGCAGGGGGCGCTGACCTTGGTCATCGCGGCTATGCTGCGCTTGGCCAGCAGGGCGTCAACTATCAGGTTATAAGGGCCTTTCCACAATTTGTCAACCATCTCCACGTTCTGGAAAGCGCCGGCACCCACATAGCTCATCAGCCAGTCCGGGCCGGATATGTAGTCCGAGTCAAGCTCCAGGACGAAGGGGAAATAGCTCCAGCGGAACATATCGTCCAGCCAGTTGCCATATACTCCCGTCACCCACACGGCGACCCCGTCTTCGGAGTCCTCTATGTCGTCCGGGCCTATGAATGCCACCGGTTTCTCTTCGAGCCACCTGGAGCAGGAAGCCACCATCATCAGAACTACTGTCAAACTGAGTGTCAATATCTTTTTCATAGCTCTGCGGGGTTAAAAAGTGAGGCTTACTCCCAGGGTGAAGGTCCTGGAGGCAGGATAGGAATAGATGTCCACGCCACGGCGCGAGGAGTCGGAGCCGAACGCATTGACGTCCGGGTCGTAGCCCGAATATTTCGTCAGTGTGAAGAGGTTCGTGGCGGTCAGGGTGATAAGGATCTGCTCAACTCCCTTGAAGGGACTGAACAGGCGGTAGGAGAGATTGAGGTTCTTGAGCTTGAGGTAGCTGCCGTCTTCGATGTAGCGGTCGCTCAGCAGGAAGGACCTCGTGTATCCGGCCGTGGCCTTCGGCCATTTGGCTCCGGCCTTGTTCTGGGGGGTCCAGCGGGTGTCATAGGCGTCCTTGGTGATGTTGCCTATGTTGCCCATCTTGATGTCCCAAAGGGTGCCGTTGAATATGTCGTTGCCCTGGCAGCCCTGGAGGAGGAAGCTCAGGGAGAGGCCTTTCCAGGAGATGGTATTGGTCAGGCCATATGTAAAATCGGGGTTGGCGTCGCCGATGACGGTGCGGTCCGCCGCGGTTATGGCGCCGTCGCCGTCAAGGTCGCGGTATTTGATTTCGCCTATCTTGGAGAGCACCACGGTGGAGGAGGCGCCGCGCCACTGAGGGTCTGCCCGGACTTCGGCTTCGTTGTCGTAGAAGCCGTCTTCCACATAGCCATACATAGCTCCTATGGGGAGGCCGTTGCGCTGGATGAACACGTCGTCGGCGGCATACCAGAGCTGGCGGGCGAACTGGTCGCCGCCAAGGCCGCCTATGGCGCTGCGGTTGAAGGCTATGTTGCCGTCCACCGTCCAGTTGAAGTTCTTTCGGGATATTATGCCTGCCCTTGCAGTTATCTCAAGGCCGGTGTTGCGCACAGTGCCGCTGTTGACCAGCATATTGGAGAAGCCCGTGGAGGCAGGAATCTGGACTTCCTGGAGGAGGTCGCGGGTGAGCTTGTCGTAGAAGTCAACCGTCAGGGTGAAGCGCTCGCCCAGAATGCCTGCATCGAGGCCTATGTTATACTGGCTGGTCGTCTCCCAGCGTATGTCCGGGGAGACCGGGCCGCGCCAGCTGACGAGGGCGGAACCGGATTCCATCGCGCCGGAGAAGGGATAGTTGGCAGTGTCCAGCATAGATATGGAACGGTAGGAGCCTATGCCCTGGTTGCCGGTCTGGCCATAGCTGGCTCGCAGCTTAAGGTTGGAGAACACCCCGAGGGACTTTATGAATTCCTCTTCGGATATCTTCCACGCCAGGGCGCCGGACAGGAAGGTCGCCCACTTGTTGCCGGTGGCGAACTTGGAGGAGCCGTCGCTGCGGATGCTGGCGGTCAGCAGGTAGCGCCCGAGGAGCGTGTAGTTGACTCGGCCGAGGAAGGATGCGAGGGTCTGGTAGCCGGCGTCGCTCTTTAGGCTGGGCCTGTCCACTGCACGGGAAAGGTCAAAGTCCTTGGTGACATCGTCCGGAAAGTTCATCGCATTGATTGACTGCGTTTTCCAGTCGCTGCGCTCAGCCGTGAAACCGGCCACGGCATTCAATGCGTGAATCTCGCCGAAAGTCTTGTCGAAAGTCAGCAGAGACTCCGAGGTGACGCTGCTCCACACGCTGGAGGAGCGGCTGGCCTGGCCGTTGCGCGGAGGCCGGCCCTCGTAGGTGTGGCGGTCATAGTAGGCGCCGCGCTCCTGGCTGCTGTAGCCAAGGCCGAGGTTCTGGCGGAAGCGCAGGAAAGGCAGGATCTTTATCTCCAGGAACGAACTGTCATAGAAATTGATGGACTGGAGGTGGTCCCTGGTGTTCCTGACATATGCCGCCGGGTTGGCCGCAAGCCAGTTCTGCTCGTCGGACTTGGAGGTGTCCATATCCGCTCCGTAGACAGGGGGGAATATGATGGCGGAGCGGATGATGCCGGTGTCATATGACAGGGTGTTGGCGAAGTCCGTCTCGGCTTTGGTGAAGCTCATATTGGTGCCTATCTGCATCCAGTCGGTGACATTGCGGCCGATGTTGGCTCGGAGTGAGTAGCGCTCATAGCCAGAGTTTTTGATGGTGCCGTTCTGGCGGGCATAATTGCCTGAATATGAATACCATCCCCTGTCGTTACCGGCGCTCACGCTTAGGTTCAGGTCGGTCGAGAAGGACCTCTGGAATATCTCGTCCTGCCAGTTGGAGGCGCCCACCTCGTCGCGGTTGCCATATTCGTCATAACGGTAGCCCGGATTAAGGAAGTCCTCCGGAGAGGGGGAATAGCGGCCGGCAGCGAAGTTCTGGTGGCCGTCCGCGAAGTTGGGATAGAACCATATGCCGGGATAGCGGTAGGTGGTGAACATCGCGCCTTCGTAGGTGGCGGAGTTGTCATACTGCTCGTTGATGTAGTTGGCATATTCATATGCGCTCAGCACCGGGATTTTCCTGGCCACCGAGGAGATGCCTGCGTTCAGGCTCAGTTCCACCTTCGGCTTTTCGCTGCGGCCGCGTTTGGTGTTGATGAGCACCACGCCGTTGGCGCCCCGGGAGCCGTAAATAGCTGTGGCTGAGGCGTCTTTGAGGACTTCCATAGACTCTATGTCGTGGGGGTTCAGGAAGCTCAGGGGGTTGGAGGTCTGCTCCGAGGTGAGGGCAGTATTGGCGGGGGTGGAGCCGGTCTCCAGGGGGATGCCGTCCACTATGAAAAGCGGCTGGGAGCTGGTGGTGAAAGAGTTGGCTCCGCGCACCAGGATGCTCATTCCGCCTCCCGGGGCGCCGTCGCTCTGCTGGACCACCACGCCGGCTATCTTGCCCTGTATGCCGTGGGCTATGTCTATGGCGCCGCCTTTCATCAGCTCTTCGGCCTTGATCTGGCTGACGGCTCCCGAAAGGTCGCTCTTTTTCACTGTGCCATAGCCGATTACGACGGTTTCTTCAAGGAGGGTCTTCTCCACCTGGAGGGCGATGTCGATGACGGACTGGTTTCCCGCCGCGACGGAACTGGTCACAAAGCCGAGCATCGAGAACACCAGCACGTCGGATTCCTTCACATCCTTTATCGAGTAGCGGCCTTCGCCGTCCGTGGTGGCATACCGGGTGCTTCCCTGGACCTGCACTATGGCGCCTGGAAGGGGCCAGCCGTCCGCAGCCGAGGTCACTACGCCACGCACCTGGCGGGTCTGGGCGAGGGACGTCAGGCACAAGGTTGTCATCAGAAGACAAATCAACAATCTGCTTTTCATCCTGAGGCTTTAGTATTAGTGTTGTTACAAAAATAGCATTTATTTCGCAAGTTTGTTCATTCTGTATTGACTTTGTCGCATTATTTTTATAAGTTTGCGTCCGGAACGTTGACTTAACCTTAATCTAACAATATGGCTTACGTAGAAAAAACCACCACTTCCTACGGGAAAAGGCTCAAGGACAGCTTGAGCGGAATCGGAATGGGCTTTGTGATGCTCATCGCCGGTATCGTCCTCCTCTTCTGGAATGAAGGACGCACTGTCAAGACCACCAGGATGCTGAAGGAAGCGCAGAAAATCTGCATCGACGTCCCCGACATCTCCGTGGCCAACCCTGAAAACAACGGCAAGGTGATCCACGCCATCGACGTGGCCAAGACCGACGAAGTCCTCACCGACCCGTATTTCCGCATCAGCGCCAACGCCATCAAGCTCTCCCGCGAAGTGGAGTATTATCAGGTAGTTGAGCACAGCAAGACCGAGACCCGTGACAAGATAGGCGGCGGTGAAGAAACCATCACCACCTACACCTATTCCTCCGAGTGGGTCTCCTCGCCCGTGAACTCCGCCGACTTCCACGACCCCGCCGAGAGGGACGACAACAAGAACCTCGTCCTCGAGCTCGATGACAACACCGAAGTCGCCACCAACGTCTCCTTCGGAGCCTACCGCCTCTCCCCCGGCCTCATCGGCCAGAAGAACGACGAGGTGGCCCAGGACGCGACCCTCGACCCTGAGATCGTCAAGCAGCTCAATGAATTCATCCAGAGCAGGTTGGATGTCTCCGGAGATATGGTCCACGTGGACAGGAACACAGTCTACTGCGGCCTCACCCCGGGTTCTCCCCACATCGGTGACGTGCGCGTGACCTTCACCAAGGTTGAGAACGGCGAAGTCTCCGTGATAGCCAAGGTAGTGGGCGACACCTTCGAGCCCTTCACCCACAGCAACGGCTACTCGCTGCAGATCCTCTACCCCGGCAGCCACTCGATGGAGTCGATGTTCGAGAGCGAGAAGTCTTCCAACCAGACCACCGGCTGGATCCTCCGCCTCATAGGATTCCTCCTCATATGGTTCGGTCTGCGTAACATCTTCAAGATCCTCGTGACCCTGTTCAAGGTGCTTCCTTTCCTGGCAGGCATAGTGAACTTCGGCGTCGGTCTGGCCACCTTCGTGGTCGCCCTGGCCCTCTCGCTGGTGATCATCGCCATCGCCTGGCTGTGGTACCGTCCCGTGCTCGGCATAATCCTGCTCGCAGCCGCCGGCGCCCTCATCTGGTTCTTCGCCAAGAAGGGCAAGGAGAAGGCCCCCGCCGCCCCGGCAGCTGGCCCCGCACCCGCACCGGCTCCTGCACCGGCTCCTGCCCCTGCGCCCGCTCAGCCTGCCGCCCCTTCGCAGCCAGCCGCTCCTGCACAGCCCTCTCAGCCCGCTCAACCGGCAGCCCCCGCAGCGCCTGCACAGCCGGCAGCCCCCGAGCAGCCTGCAGCCCCGGCCGACAAGCCCGCCGATCCCTGGGCTTAACCCCGCGGTTCAGTAACCTCATAAAAAGCAGGGCAACCCTCACGGTTGCCCTGCTTTTTTGCCATCCACACTGCACCTAAATCAGCAAGCATCACTCGCAGCCGACGTTTTTGGCCAAAAATGTCGGCTACGAGTAACCGCGCGAACTGGCGGCCGGCAAAAAACGCCAAAAACGTCGGCTGCGAGTTTGGGACTCCGAGCCCGGGAAGGCGGGGAAAGTGCGCACCGCGTCCCAAAGTTGGGGACACGGTGAACAGTTGAGCGGGAAAAGTGCGCACCGCGTCCCAAGGTTGGGGACACGGTGAACAGTTGGGCGGGGGTACAGGACGGTTATTCGGGGTCTTCAGAGGTTTCTGGATCCTCGGAGTTCTCAGGGTCGACAGATTCCTCCGGGTCGACGGAGGCTTCTTCTTCCCCGCTGGGTTCTTCGCCAAGAAGGTAGTCCTCACTGGGAGGGACGGGGTCGCCGGCAAGGGGCTCGTCGCTGGGAGTCTGGTCGGCGCTGGAGTCAGAGGAGGGGTCGTTCGTGACGACGGGGGCTCCGGCAAGGATATCCTCCTTCTTTTCATCCTTTGGGGTGCAGGAGGTAAGGATCAGGGTGAGTCCAGCTGCAATTCCGGCCACCTTGACGGCCTTACCCTGCTTGCGGCGCTTTTCCAGCTCGCGTTCAAGGAACCGCACCTCGCTTTCACAGCGCGGACAGGTTCCGGGACAGTCACCCTCGTGGGTGCATTCCGGAATCTCAAGGGGAATATCATTCTGGCGTGCTATGTCGGCACGTATGCCCTTGAGCGCATTGCAGATTCTTTTACCTCTTTCCATATCTGTATGTAAATTTATCAAATTTGCTGAATCCCAGTTCTTTAAGGGCGGCAATGCTGCGGTCGCGGTCCTCGTCCGTGTTGTAGCCAGGAATCAGCGGAATCCGGATCGTGCAGTCATCTGCACGCCCTGCAGTTGCTATCATCCGCAGGTTTTCCAGGACCTTGGCATTGTCTTTCCCGGTGTATGCACGGTATATTTCAGGATCCATGTCTTTTATATCAACGATGAAAAAGTCTAAATCTTTCACCAGAGGGGGAAGAAAATCGCCAGGGACGTTGAGGGATGTCTCCATACAGAGGTGCCACTCGCGCCCGCAAAGCTGACGGAATTCCCTGATGAAAGCGCCCCGCAGGGCCGGCTCGCCGCCCCCGAAGGTGATTCCGCCGCCGGTAGCAAGGAAATACAGATTGTCCTTCTTGACAATGTCGTAGAGTTCGGAGGGAGTGTAACAGGGGAAAGAGTCTTCCGGCTTGAAACACTGAGGGTTAAGGCAATACTTGCAGCGCAGCGGGCAGCCTGTGAATGTGACGAGTGTCGTCACACCGTCCCCGTCTGTGCGCATCCTGTGCCTGGATATCCCGAATATTGAAGCCGTCTCCATCCCGGTCAGTATCAATACAGTTACGATGCAAATATATAAAAAAAATCGACACTTCGTAGGATGTCGATGAATATATGGTGTTATATAGGATAGGCTGGGGTGGAGATAAGGAGATTCGAACTCCTGACTTCCTGCTTGCAAAGCAGGCGCTCTACCAGCTGAGCTATACCCCCGATTGGTAGTCCCTGGCAGAGTTGAACTGCCGACCTCCACATTATCAGTGTGGCGCTCTAACCAACTGAGCTAAGAGACTGTATATAAAGGAAGAAGAGTGCAAGTACCAAGCGACTTTCGCCTTGGACAGACCGCCGAGCGTCCCAGCGTC
>CACZBP010000010.1 GCA_902779495.1 uncultured Bacteroidia bacterium | reverse complement strand
TGGACGCTTGTCCGTAGGAATCTGGACGCCGTCTGTGTCAAGGACATTATTCTCGGTCAGGAGGTTGCCTACCAGACACGTCAGGATATCGCAAGGAAATGCGCTAGTTCTCTCCGGCCATAGATTTGTCCGCGCAGTACGTCGATGTTCCAGACCGTCCAGATCAGAATCAGGGAAGCAAGCTTGAATCTTTTGGCCCACAGGACTTGGTGGTCTGAAGCGATGACACCCAGTGTTGCCATCTTTGACGACCGCATCGAGTTCATGAACCCCGGCGCATTCCCCATCGGTACAACGCCCGATGAGTTCCGCCGCCGCCCGCAAACAACTCACCTGGTGGCGCCGCGACCCCTCCGCCCGCTGGATATCCGTTTAAACTTCGGGAATCATTTCAAAACAGTTTCTTAACTGATAATCCCGTCCCGTTCGGCACTCGCGTTCCCACTGACAAAACCGCCACGGAGCGTCACAGGTCGAATTTGATGTCTTCGACCTGTAACACCGAGGTGGCCTTCCAGCCCCCTGGAGTGGCATACCGGTGTCACAGGTGGTCGACCTGAAAAACGACCTGTAACAATTAGAAGTCGGAATAGGCTATCTCATACCTAAACCCATGGCCACCCTCGCATATAGACGGGGGAATCTCCCCCGAACCCCCTTCGGCCTACTTCCCTTTACGTATTTGCAAGCAAATACCCGGGCCGGCCGACCGGCTGATGCCGGTTCTCTAACACGCACAGAAGGTTTATGGTATGAGATAGCCTATTCCTCATAAAACTCTATTCCAGGGTCCATTCGGCGCCGGACTTGGTGTCTTTGACGGTGATGCCGAGGGATTTGAGGCGGTCGCGGATGGCGTCGCTCGCGGCCCAGTCCTTGGCGGCCTTGGCGGCGGCGCGCTGCTCGAGGACCATCTCCATAAGGCCGCGGACCACTTTCTGGCCGCCCTCGGAGGCACTCTCGTCCTTGAGGCCGAGCACTCCGAAGACTATGTCGTCGAAAAGGCGCACAAGCACCTCGAGGTCGCGCTTTGAAAGGGCGCCCTTGCCTTCCTTCGCGATGTTGACAAGTCGCACTGCCTCAGACAGATGCGCAAGGGCGATCGGAGTGTTGAGGTCGTCGCAGAGGGCGTCATAGACTCCCTCGAAGACGGCTTTGACTCCGTCGGAGGCGCCCTCGGCGCTTTCCGGAGCTACATCGGTGATGTATTCACCATAGATGAGGCTGTCGGCCTTGTTGCCTTCGGTGCCGCGCACGGGGGACTCCACGCCGGCGGCTTTGGCAAGGGCGACGAGGTCGCGGTAGGCCTGCATCAGGCGGCGGAGGCCCTTCTCCGAGGCCTGGAGGGCGTCGTTGGAGAAGTCGAGGGTGCTGCGGTAGTGGGCCTGGAGGATGAAGAAACGCACGGTCATCGGGCTATAGGCCTGCTCCAGCTTGGGGTGGGAGCCGCTGAAGAGCTCGGGCAGGGTGATGAAGTTGCCAAGGCTCTTGCCCATCTTCTGGCCGTTGATGGTTATCATATTGTTATGGACCCAGTAACGCACTCCCTGGGTGCCGCGAGAAGCCACGTTCTGGGCTATTTCGCACTCGTGGTGGGGGAACATAAGGTCCATTCCGCCACCGTGGATGTCGAACTCCTGCCCGAGATACTTTTCGCCCATCACCGAGCACTCGAGGTGCCAGCCGGGGAAACCTTCGCCCCAAGGTGAGGGCCACTTCATAATGTGCTGTGGCTCAGCTTTTTTCCACAGGGCGAAATCATACGGCGCACGCTTGTCGTCCTGGCCGTCGAGGCTGCGGGTGCCTTCGAGGGTGTCGTCCAGGCTCCGGCCGGAGAGGATGCCATAACGGTGGTCCTTGTTGTATTTCTGAACGTCGAAATAGACCGAGCCGTTGGACTCATAGGCATATCCTGCCGCGAGGATTTTCTTCACGGTCTCTATCTGCTCGATGATATGGCCGGAGGCGCGGGGCTCGATGGAAGGGGAGGCGGCGTTCAGAAGGCGCATCGCCTCGTGGTAGCGGAACGTATAGGTCTGGACCACCTCCATCGGCTCAAGCTGCTCGAGGCGGGCCTTCTTCGCTATCTTGTCTTCGCCCTCGTCGGCGTCGTGCTCGAGGTGGCCTACGTCGGTTATGTTGCGCACGTAGCGCACCTTGTAGCCAAGGTGGCGCAGGAGCTTCTGCAGGGTGTCATAGGTGACACCCGGACGGGCGTGGCCCAGATGGGCGTCGCCATAGACGGTCGGGCCGCAGACATACATTCCCACGTGTCCCGGCTGCACGGGCACGAACAGCTCCTTGTTGTGGCTGAGAGTATTGGTCAGAAACAGATTTCGCATCGTTTGTGCATATGGTTATTTCAGGAAAGGAACTTTCAGAAAAAATAAAGGCCCGTCTGGCAGAGCAGGTGGCAGAGTTCCCCGCCACATATGGCCGCGTCCCGCATCTTGTCGTTATCCTCGTGGGGGAAGACCCCGCCAGTCAGTCATATGTCCGCGGCAAGGCCAAGGCCTCGGAGGCGGTAGGCATAAAGAATACTACGGTTTTAAAGCCTGCGGACATATCCCAGGCTGAACTGCTTGCCCTCATAGACCGGCTGAACAAGGACGACGGGGTGGACGGCATACTGGTCCAGCTCCCGCTCCCGGACCATATTGACGAAGAAGCTGTCATAGAGGCGATTGCGCGCGAGAAGGACGTGGACGGATTCCATCCCGGCAACGTTGCGGCGCTGTGGATGAAGCGCCCCTGCACCGTGGCCTGCACGCCGCTGGGCATCATCCGTCTTCTGGATGAAGCCGGGGTGCAGATTTCCGGCAAGAGGGCGGTGGTGATAGGCCGCAGCCAGATTGTCGGCCTTCCGACAGCCAAGCTGCTGCTTGACCGTAACGCCACCGTAACCATATGCCATTCAAGGACTTCCAACCTCCCGGAGGTGACCCGCCAGGCAGACATCCTGGTCGTTGCCATAGGCCGCCCCCGCTTCGTGACGGAGGATATGGTCAGCCCCGGTGCGGTGGTAATCGACGTCGGAGTCAACCGTGACCCCGAGACCGGAAAGCTCTGCGGCGACGTGGATTTCGATGCCATCGAGCCGAAGGCTTCGGTGATAACTCCTGTGCCCGGAGGCGTGGGACCTATGACCATAGCCTGCCTGATGGAGAACACCGTCGGGTGCTTCCTGCGGCGCGTGTCTTTGAAATAAGCTTATAAAAGTTTATATTTGCAGGATTAACCATGTAAATAATGAGAGCTAAACTATACGGACTACTGACCTTCATTCTCTGCCTGGCGCTCGCGGGGTGTTCCGACCCTTCTTCCATGCAGGGGGATGACAATCCATACGGTCCTTCCGCATCGCCATCCGCCGATGCTTCCAAGGACGCTTCAGTGGACCCTTCGGACGAACCCACCCAGGACCCTTCCTCCGACGTTGCCGATGAGAGTTACAACCAGATAATCAGTAACTTCGACAGGGAACTCCAGAAGATCTGCGACATCGTTGAGATGTATGACCGCGACGTTCCGGTGTCGGCCCTCGTCGAAGAAGACGAGGACTATATCATATGCTTTGGTAGCGACACCTATTCCCTGTTCTGTGACTTCAACGCCAGGGGAGTGCCGGATTTCGGCGTGACCCGCAAGGAGGGGAAATATCTCTGGACGGTGGATGGCAATGTGCTGTCCGAGGATGCAAATGTCCTCACCGGCAAGCCGTCGCTGCGTGTGGCAGGCGGTAAATGGCAGGTGAAATATGGCAGTTCCTCCTGGCAGACGCTCGAGGATGCGGTCAAGCCGGCCGAGGTCGGAAGCATAGTGCTGTTTTCCGATGTGGAGCAGTCCAATGGTTATGTCCTGATTACTTTTGCCGACGGCTCCTTCGTATCCCTTGCGATGGAGGAAGATGAATACGACTATAGCTACGACCCCGTCTCCGACGACCCTTCTAGCGGTCCCGTGACCCTCAGCGTCAGTGTGACCACCGGTTCAGTCTCCAGCATAAACTCCACCACCGCAACTATTTCAGGCTCATTCTATAACGCCTCGCAGATCCCCACCGGCTCCGGCTTCGAATGGGGCCTGTCGTCCGGCAGCCTGAACAATGACGCCTATGTGGACAAGACATTCAGCGGCGCCTCCGGCAGCTTCAGCGCCACCCTGACCTCCCTGGATCTGTGAAGAACTTCACCACGGCAACTTCCGGCACGGTCTCCGAAGACCGCCACTATCTTGGCTGCTATGAGATGCCTGCCCTGAACCTTAACGGCAAGGTCAGTTCCGGCAACGAACTTTACGGCTCCACTAAGTATTACAGATACGAGACCAATTCTTCCGGCAATCAACTGGTGGTAACCCACACCTACAAGGAAAACGGCCGCCAGGTCAGAAACTACACGGTGCTCTTCGACGGTGACAAGCACTGTCCTCTCTGGTCTGCCTTCGTAATGCATGACGATGCCTATCCGGATAACAATGTAGGTCGTTCTGGAAGCTGGAAAGACGACCCTGCGGTTCCGTCTTCATGGCAGCAGGGAGGTGTTTCCGGCTATAGCCGCGGCCATCATGTCGCCTCGAACTACCGCCAGTCCAAGAGTGACGGCAGTGCCGGCAACAAGCAGACGTTCTACCACACCAACCAGTCTCCGCAAATTCAGAATGGCTTCAATGGAGGTGTGTGGAATCAGATGGAGCTTGCGATAAGCGCTAAGGCTCCTTCAGGACGGGATACCCTTTACGTAACTGTGGGAACCCTGTTCGAAGATGGCAAGACGATTTCAGGCGTTTCGATTCCAAGCCATTTCTACTGCTGCCTCATGTATTGCTCCTTTGATTCATCAGGTAAGATGACCTCCGCCAAGGGCGAAGCATATCTGTATGAAAACAAGGCACATGATAAATCCTATCCGGACTTCCGCACCAGCATCGATGCCATAGAGCAGAGGTCGGGATTCAACTTCTTCGCTTCCGTGCCGGAGAACCTCCAGAGTGCTGCGGAGAAGACAACTTCAGGAGTATTATAACATCAAGATATGGAAAGAAGAACGAGAGTGAGATTTGCGCCGTCCCCCACAGGGCCGCTCCATATGGGCGGAGTGCGGACCGCGCTGTATAACTACCTCTATGCCAAGCAGCACGGAGGCGATTTCATCATCAGGATCGAGGACACTGACTCCCACCGCTTCGTGCCCGGAGCCGAAGAATATATAATCGAGGCGCTCCGCTGGTGCGGCATCATCCCCGACGAGGGCGTTGATGCTGACGGCAAGGTCGTCGAGACCCCTTCCGCCAGGCATCCCCACGCGCC
Source organism: uncultured Bacteroidia bacterium (assembly GCA_902779495.1). Lineage (GTDB taxonomy): Bacteria > Bacteroidota > Bacteroidia > Bacteroidales > UBA932 > Cryptobacteroides. Next base: position 22,274 of record CACZBP010000010.1, on the reverse strand, counting down.
ATATCGCCAGAGCCAGCGCAAGCCCATTTACCGCCAGTATGCCGAGCAGCTCGTAGCCTCCGGCAATGCCTATTATGCCTTCGACACCCCCGAGGAGCTTGAAGCGCGCCGCACCGCAGCCGAGGCTGCCGGACAGACGTTCATATACAACCAGGTCACTCGCAAGGAACTGCGCAACTCCCTGACGCTCAGCCCTGAAGAGACTGCCCGCCTGCTGGAGGAAACTACCACCTGGACCATCCGCTTCAAGATGCCGGAAAACACCGTGGTGGCTATGGACGACCTCATCCGCGGCCACATCGAGGTGAACACCGACACCCTCGACGACAAGGTGCTCTGGAAGAGGGCCGATGAGCTCCCGACCTACCACCTTGCTAACATAGTGGACGACCACCTGATGGAAATCTCCGAGGTCATCCGCGGCGAGGAGTGGCTGCCGTCCCTCCCTCTGCACTATCTGCTCTACAAGGCCTTTGGCTGGAGCGACACCCAGCCCCGCTTCGCCCACCTGTCCCTGCTTCTCAAGCCGGACGGCAAGGGCAAGCTCAGCAAGCGCGACGGCGACAAGATGGGCTTCCCCGTCTTCCCGCTGCGCTGGGTCAATCCCGCGGGCGAAGTCTCCCGCGGCTATCGCGAGGACGGCTATTTCCCCGAGGCTTTCGTGAACCTTCTCGCATTCCTTGGCTGGAACCCCGGCGACGAGAGGGAAATGTTTACGATAGAGGAACTTATCCCCGCTTTCTCGCTGGAGCGCATAGTCAAGTCCGGCGCCCGTTTCAATCCCGAGAAAGCCCGCTGGTACAATAAGGAATATCTGCGCCTCAAGAGTGATGAGGAACTCACGGACCTGTTCATCCCCATCCTCGACAGTCACGGCGTCAAGGTGGTGGACTGTCCCGCCTGCGCCCTCACCGCCGGATGCGAATTCGCAGGCCTTGGCGGAGACTTCCGTAACCACGTCTTCACCCGTGAATATGTCCAGGGCGTCGTCGCTCTGGTAAAGGAAAGGGCGACCTTCGTCTCAGATTTCTGGACGATAGCGTCCTATCTGTTCATCGCCCCTTCCGAGTTCGAGGCTTTCGGAGTCAAGGCAGGCGCTGCCGTGGAGCAGAAGCCGGCCGACCCGCGCAGGGCCCCCGACCCCAGGGCGAAGGTCTATGACGACACCCTCACCGCCCCCTTCCTTGCCAAGGATGTCGACAAATTCTGGAAGGAAGAGAACTACACCCTCGCACTGAAGGCGGCCGCATATCTGTGCGAAGAATACAAGGGCGCTATGGACAAGCAGTCCGTCGAAGTGGCCCTTGAGGAATATATCAAGGCGAACGAGTGGCCTATGGGCAAGGTGATGAACTGCCTCCGCCTGGCTCTCGCCGGGGCCTCCAGCGGTCTTGGTATAGCCGACATCGTGTCCTTCATCGGAAGGGCGCAGCTTGCCGAAAGGATGGAATATATAAAGACAAGACTCATATGAAAATTGGTATATGCAGCGACCACGCCGGGTTTGACTACAAATCCAGGCTCATTCCCTGGCTCCAGGGCAAAGGCTACCAGATGGTGGATTTCGGCACCGACTCCACGGTGAGTATGGACTATTCCGACGTCGCCCATCCCCTTGCCGAGGCTGTTGAAAGCGGGAAAGTGGATCTGGGAATAGCCCTGTGCGGCACGGGCAACGGGATGGCGATGACGCTGAACAAGCATCGCGGCATCCGCGCCGGCCTCGCCTGGGGCTCCGAAATAGGCCGCCTGGTGAAGGCCCACAATAACGCCAACGTGCTTGTGATGCCGGCCAGGTTCATTTCCTACCGCCTTGCCCAGAGCATAGTGAAGACCTGGCTTGAAACCTCCTTCGAAGGCGGACGTCACCAGCGCCGCATCGAGAAGATGGTATGTTTCTAGTCGCTTCCCCAAACCTGCACTGCCTTTCGGAGAATATTGACGATTATCCGGAAGGCATCATCATACCGGTGGACAAACCCTACAGGTGGACCTCGGCCGACGTCATCCGCAAAGTGAAGTTCGCCGCCATCCGCCATTTCCACAAAAAGAACCTCAAGGTCGGTCACGCCGGCACCCTTGACCCTCTGGCCACGGGAGTGCTGCTGGTGTGCCTGGGGAAGGCCACCAAGATGGCCGAGACCCTCCAGAAGCACGACAAGGAATATGTGGCTGACGTCGTCTTCGGTGCCACTACCCCGTCCTACGACCTTGAAAAGCCCATCGACCGCTTCTATCCGACGGAAGGAGTCACGGAAGAAGCGCTCCGGGCTGTTCTGCCCTCCTTCCAGGGTGAGCAGGAGCAGGTGGCCCCGCTGTTCAGCGCCAAATCCGTGGACGGAGTGAGGGCCTATGAGCTAGCCCGCAAGCTCTATCGCAGCGGCGGCGACATCGACGAGGCCGCCCTCGCCACCCTCACCCGCCAGCGCATCACCATCTCGGAGATCTCCCTGCTTGAGTTCACTCCGGGAGGCGCCCCTTCTTCAGGGTGCGGGTTACGTCCCGAAAAAGCGGACGATGTCAGCTCTGCCTCAAGCCGCATCAACGTGACTGACAACAGCGCCCTGGGGCTGCCGCATGCTAGCATCCGGGTCGCCTGCTCGAAGGGCACCTATATCCGTGCCCTGGCCCGCGACCTTGGCGAAGCGCTCGGCACCGGCGCCCACCTCGGCGCCCTTTGCCGCACCCGCACCGGCTCCTTCTGCGTTGAGGATGCGCTGAGCGTCGATGAAGCGGTCGCCCTGCTGGCCGCAGATCGCCCGAGGTCTCCGTTTGGCGGGGAGACCTCGGGCACGGAATCGGCCTCCGAGTGAGCTGAGAGGCATTATCACTGCCCGAGGTAAAGGCCCAAAACGGAGACCTCGGGCAAAATGAACAAGGTAAACGCAATAAAAAGAAATATGGACAGAGTAAGGAAATACCGCGTCGGCGGCCACGTGATGGAAGTGGAGCTGGAGCAGCCGTGGAGGTTTATGGAATACACCCCAGCGGTGAAGGCGAGGATTGAAGCCGCTTCCAGGGGAGAGGAGATCCCTGTGATGCCGACAAGGGCTGGCGACGAGGTGCCTGCCAGGACGTTCGTGCAGAGCGCGCTGGAACTGCCCGAGGGCCGTACCAGGGGAGACCTTGACTTTTCGCAGTATGAGCCGTTCCGCTGTGAGGATGATGCGCTTCCGATGATGAAGCTCAAGATATTTGCCAGGGAGCCCGAGTGGCTTGGCCGGGAGATGGCAGACGGCACGATATCCCTTGTGCTCAAAGTGGACACCCGCCCTCCGTTCTACTATATCTATTCCAGGGGCGATGAGACTATCTATGAGTTCGACTCCGACGAGCAGTACCATATCGCCGGCACGCTGAAGGTCTCGGCCGACGGCAGGAGCGGGGAGTACTATCCCAAGCCGGGATTCGGTCCCCACACTACTATGTTCCATATCAGCACCTCGCTGATGATGCTGTATACCTATGCCACATCCTGCCACGACACCCTTCTGATGCACGCATCCGTGGTCCGCTATGACGGCAGGGCCAACCTTTTCCTTGGCGTGAGCGGCACCGGCAAGAGCACCCACAGCCGCCTGTGGCTGTCGAATATCGAACGCTGCGACCTGGTGAACGACGACAATCCCGTCCTCCGCATCGAGGATGGCGTCCTGTATGTATATGGCACCCCGTGGAGCGGCAAGACCCCGTGCTACCGCAATCTGCGTGTTCCGGTGAACTCCATCGTCCGCATCGAGCAGGCCCCCAGGAACGAGATAAGGCTCCTGAAGGGCCTCTCTGCATATGCCAGCGTCGTCGCTGCGGCATCATCCATCCGCTGGCAACGCGCCCTGATGGACAGCGTTGCCGCTTCCGTCGAGAAGGTCATCGGCCTTGCCCGTTGCTGGACCCTCCACTGCCTCCCCGATCCCGACGCCGCCGCCCTCTGCTTCAGCACCGTCTGTAAACAATAACCATAAGAGGCTAAATAGTAGATTCTTCGTCGGGTTACACCCTCCTCAGAATGACAAGGGTTTGGGTTACACCCTCCTCAGAATGACAAGGGTTTGTATTTGCGAGGAAGGGAGTACTGTCCCGTAGGCGTGTCCACCCCCGGGGTAGTTATCCCTTCCTCACTTATTGACTGACGGTTATTCGCCGACGGTGCGGGAGACGTGGCTGCGGCGGATGGCGGCGACGCTTTCGAGCTCGCTCTTGCTCTGGCCGGGGGCCAGGATGAGAGCGGGCTTTTCGTCCGGGTTGAAGCGGAACTTGCGCACGTTCTCGGCGTTGTTGTAGCCGACCTTCTTGATTATGACGTTCTCCTCCGGAAGCACTATCTCGCCTTCCTTCTGGGAAGGGTGGGGGTCATAGCGGAAATCCTTCGTGAGCATTATCAGCTTGCCGAAGTCTGAACCGGTGAGTCCGATGAGGTTCATCTTGAAGCCGGTGGCGATGGCGGTGATGTGGATGGTGTCGCCCACGGCCGGGTCGTCGTCATAGATGAGGCCCCTCTTGAACTTGCTGACGCTGCCGGTGTACTCGGTGATCATCGAGCTGATCTTGTTGAGTTCCTCCATCTTGAGGCCCTGGTCGTTGCGAGGGGCCGTGATGTTGATGAGCAGGTTCTTGCAGGTCTTAAGGTCGAAGTCGTTCAGAAGTGGAGACTCGAGGGCGCCGCGGACTGCCTCCTCGAGGCGGTTCTTGCCCGAGCCGCTTCCGCAGCCCATCAGGGCCATCCCGCTGTTCTTCATCATAGTCTTCACATCCTCGAAGTCGACGTTCACGTAGCCGGGCTTGTTGATGATTTCGATGATGCCTCGCACGGCGGTGGCGAGCACCTCGTCTGCGCGGGGGAATGCATCCTGGACAAGCTGGTTGCCGAAGAATTCGTAGAGTTTCTCGTTGTTGATAATCAGCAGGCTGTCAACGTTTTTCTCAAGCTCGTGGATTCCGTCCACTGCCTTGGAGAGGAAATCGTCACCCTCGTTGCGGAAAGGCAGCGTGACTACTCCCACGGTGAGGATTCCCTTGTCCTTCGCCATCTTGGCGATGACGGGTGATGCTCCCGTTCCGGTGCCGCCGCCCATACCGGCGGTGATGAACAGCATCTGGGTGCCGGTGTTAAGGACCTTCTCGGCAATCTCATCCTGGGACTCGAGAGCGGCATTGCGGCCCTTGGTGGGGTTTGTGCCGGCGCCGAGGCCCTCTCCGAGCTGTATCTTCAGAGGCACGTTGCTCTTCTGGAGAGCCTGCGAGTCGGTGTTGCACACTACGAAGCTGCAGCCCTCTATGTTCTGGTTATACATATAGGTCACGGCATTGCAACCGCCGCCGCCTACGCCTATTACCTTTATCATTGAATCGATGGGAACCCAGTTGTCGGGTGTGAATGTCTCGTTCATATTACTGTTCCTCCGTTTCGTCAGGGTTGTTCACTTTGTCATAAAGGTTGCCTATCGCATCGCTGAAGCTCTCCTTGAAAGACTGCCAGGTGACGGCAATCCTGCTGGGTTTGCGCTCGCGGACCGGCTTGGGCTGGGGTTTGGGCTTGGGAGCTTCCTTGGGGATGTCCGTGAACAGCTCGCCGCCGGTCCCCTCCGGTGCATCTTCGGGAATTGCAACCGTAACTTCCTCTTCCAGAGGTTCTTCCTCAACGGGCTTTTCCTCGACGGGAGCGTCTATGCAGCTGGACACTCCGTCGGTTTTGGCCTCAAGCAGCATTCCGATGGACGTGGTGGCCGATGCCTCGAACACGCCCGGGCAGCCGGAGGCTGAGAACAGCGGGCGAGGGAGTCCGGTGCGCACCGTGTAGCCGGAGAGTTCCTTGATGAAGGATCCAAGGTTGGCGAGGTTCGCTCCGCCGCCGGTGATGACTATGCCGCTGCGCAGGCTGTCGGCGAAACCGCTCTCCTGGATTTCATAGAGGATGGCGTCGATGATCTCGTGGCAGCGGGCGGTGATGATTTCGGAAAGGAAATACACGGGAATCTGCTTGTAGCCTTCCACGTCGCCCTCTATCTGGAGGATCTTCTCCCCGAGGTTCTGCAGGCGGTCGGGCTGGCAGGCGCCGAATGCCATCTTGATGTTCTCGGCGAGGGTCTCGGTGATGGAGCACTCGCTGCGGATGTCGGAGGTTATGACCTTGCCTCCGAAGGGGATGCAGGCATAGTGGCGCAGGATCTTGCCCTTGTAGATGCTGACGGAGGTGGCGCCGCCTCCAAGGTCTACTAAAGCGACGCCATTCTCCATCTCATCCTCGGTCAGGACGGCCTTGGCGATGGCCCCCGGGGTGAAATATTTCCGGGATATGGCTATCTCCAGGTCGCTGAAGACCTTGTCTATGGTCTTGACCGAGCTGCGTTTGCCTATGAACAGCTTGAAGTTGCCTTCGAAAGTCTCGCTGATGACTCCGATGATATCGCTCTCGATGAGCTGGAAATTCTCGTCTTCGGAGTACGACTGTGCGATGGCACCATATATCTGTTCCCTGTCGGGGTCGTCCAAAGGATATTGCTCACGCGCAATACTTTTGAGGGCCTCGACTTCTTCGGCAGATATGCTTTCGTCAGGATTGTTCCTGGTCACTTTGGCGCAGTTGATTTCCTGGCGCACGTCGCACCTTGGCAGGCCGACCACCACCTGGAGTATCTTGATGCTGAGTTCGGACTCCGCCTCGGCGATTACCTCCTTTATGGGGCCTGCCGCCTTCTGGGGGTTGAACACTGCGCTGTTGCGGATGCCCTGTGAGGGCTTCTCGCGGTAGAATATGACCTGGATGTCATTCCCTGACACCTTTGCTACGGTGAGGGCTATCTTGGACGACCCCAGGTCCACGGATGCTATATACCTCTCTTCCATTATTTTGTTTTGCAGATTATTTGATTATCGTATTTTACGTTCACGCTCTTGTACCAGCCCTCTTCCTTGGTGGGCGCTATCTCCGTGTAGTAGCGCTCCATCCTGGCGAGCTTGGCCTCGTAGTCCTCCGGCCCTCCGAAAAGGAATCTTTCCTTCCCCTTGACGGGATACAGCACCAGTTCGCCGTCCTTGTCGACCGAAATCTTCGAGAAGGCCCCTTTCCAGGTGCGGCCGCTGCTTATGCTCCGCACGAAGCCGAGGATGTCGCCCAGCCAGGCGGCTTCCTCCCTGGAAGCAGGCTCTCCCTTGAATCCCTCGGGGATGTTGAGGGGAATGTCGCCCTCGATCACCGTGGCATCGGAGGTGTAGGTGGGATGCAGGGGGAATATGAAGCCCCTCTCATCGGCGTAGTAGCCTCCGGTGGGGGTCTTGAACCGCACGGCAGGCTCCCTCTGGGTAACGTCCAGGTGCAGGATGCCGTCGTCGGTCATATAGGCTTCGCAGCCCATTACGGCGCTCGTGCGCTTCACCGCATTCTCTATCTTCTTTAGGTTTATGCTGTCCAGCGCCTTGCCCTTGAACACTCCTAACTCCTTGTCCGCCACGGCCTTGACATCGGACTTGGTGACAAAAGAGAGGCGGGCGCTGTCGAGGATTGCGATCTCTACCTCCGTGCAGGTGGCCCTGGCACGGGCGATGTCGCTGCCCTTGCCGAGCAGCACCATCAGCACCACCGTCCCGGCGAGGGCGGCGAAGCAGAGCATTATGCGCATTCCTTTTTTCATCCGAGTCTTGCCTTAAGCATTTCGGTTATCGGTTGAATGAATCGGTCGATGTTGCCGGCACCGAATGTGACCAGCACGTCAAGCGGCTCATTCTCAAGGTATTCCATCAGTTCTTCCTTTCGCAGGAGCACTTTCTCGGGGGCGGTTACGTCCTTGAATATAATCTCGGAGGTCACGCCGGGGATAGGCTCCTCGCGGGCGGGATATATGTCCAGCAGTATCAGTTTGTCCACGCCGCTGAGGGCCGCTGCGAACTCGCCTGCGAAATCGCGGGTGCGGGTGTACAGGTGCGGCTGGAAAATGGCGGTTAGCTTGCGTCCGGGGAATATGTCCCTCATCGAGCTTATCGCAGTGCGCAGCTCGTCGGGATGGTGGGCGTAGTCGTCGATGTATGATAAGGTCTTGGTGTTCAGATGGATATCCATCCTGCGCTGAGCTCCCTTGAAAGTGCCGATTGCGGCTTTCACAGCCTGGGGGGCGACTCCGTGCGACAGGCACACGGCCGCCGCGGCGATGCTGTTCTCGGCGTTGAGCCAGCCGGGGATTCCCACGTGCACGTCACGGATGACTCCGCCCGGCCAGACGAGGTCGTAGATGAAATAGCCGAGCTCGTCGGGGTGTGCTCCTTCGGGATGGAAGTCGGCGGTGGCGTCCTTGTAGCTATAGGTCAGGAGTTTAGCCTTGGTGTCGGAGGCCTTCACGGGCAGCCCTTTCTTTATGATGAGCGTCCCGCTCACCTGGGCTGCGAAGTCCAGGAAAGCCTGGCGGTAGGCCTCGGGCGTGCCATATATGTCCAGATGGTCGGGGTCCATTGCGGTTATCACGGCCACGTCGGGGAACAGCTGCAGGAAGGAACGGTCGAACTCGTCGGCCTCAGCAACCACCACGGGGTTGTGGCTCACAAGCATATTCGTGCCGTAGTTCTTGGAGATGCCTCCGAGGAAGGCCGAGCAGCCTTCGCCGCAGTCGGTCAGGATATGGGCCACCATCGTGCTGGTCGTTGTCTTGCCGTGGGTGCCGGCGACTGCGAGGCACCTCTGGCCCGAGGCAATCTCTCCCAGCATCCTGGAACGCTTGATGACCCTGTAGCCGTGCTCCTGCACATAGACAAGTTCGCCAAGGTCGTGGGGGATGGCGGGGGTATATACGACCAGGGTGTCCTCGACATCCTTGGGGATATACTTTACGTCGTCCTCGTAGTGGACGGCTATCCCTTCGCGCACGAGCTGTGCCGTCAGGTCGGAGGGTGTCCTGTCATATCCCGAGACGTCCAGTCCCTTGAAGCGGTAGTAGCGCGCTATCGCACTCATTCCGATTCCGCCTATGCCTATGAAATATATATGCTTGTAGCTCATTTCCTTACGAGTTTATATGCCTGCTGTGCTATGGTGAGGGCTGCCTGTGGCAGGGCCAGGGCGGCGATGTTCTTTTCCATCGCGGCTATTTTCCCGGGGTCGCCGAGCAGCTCCATCGCTGTCTTCATCAGTTTTTCGGGCGCCTCGGCGTCCTTGACTATCATCGCTGCGTCCTTGCGCACCAGGGCCATCGCGTTGTGCGTCTGGTGGTCTTCTGCCACGTTGGGTGAGGGGACGAATATGGCGGCCTTATGCGCCGCGCACAGCTCCGAGACTGTGGAAGCTCCTGAACGTGAGATTATTACGTCGGAAGCCGCATATGCCAGGTCCATCCTGGCGATGAAGTCGCTGTACTGCACTGCGGGAAGGTCGCGGCCAGCCATAAAGGCGTCGATGCCGGCCTTGTAGTAGCGCCCGCACTGCCATATGACCTCGACTCCTTCTCCGCCGGGACATCCGGCCTCGATCCAGCCTTTGACCGCCTTGTTGAGGGTGCCGCTGCCGAGGCTTCCGCCCACTATGAGAAGATGCTTCTTCGCGGGGTCAAGTTTGTAATATTCAAGTCCTTCCTTGACCATTTCCGGGGTAGGAGGGACTATGTTGCTGCGTATGGGATTGCCGCTGAGGATTATCCTGTCGGCAGGGAAGAAACGCTCCATCCCTTCGTAGGCTACGCATATGCTTCCGGCCTTCTTTGCCAGCAGCTTGTTCGTGAGGCCGGCGAATCCGTTCTGCTCCTGGATGAGCGTCGGGATGCCTTCCTTCTGGGCTGCGAACAGCAGGGGAGCGGAAGCATATCCGCCCACGCCTATGGCGATGTCCGGCTTGAATTCCCGGATGATCCTGCGGGCCTTGTGCACGCTGGAGACCACCTTGAAGGGGACCTGCAGGTCGTTCACTATATTCTTTATCGTGAGCTGGCGCTGAAGGCCCGAGATGGGCAGGCCCACTATCTTATATCCCGCGGCGGGCACCTTCTCCATCTCCATCTTTCCCTCGGCTCCCACGAAGAGGATTTCGCTTTCGGGACAGAGTTCCTTGAGTTTGCCGGCGATGGATATGGCCGGGAATATGTGTCCTCCCGTGCCGCCGCCGCTGATTATTATGCGCAGTTTTCCGTATTCCATAACTATATGAGGTCCAGGTCGTTCATACTTTCTTTAAGCTCGTCTCCGGTCTGCAGGATGGGGGCCTTCTGGGCGGTCTCCTTCTCAACCTTGCGCTTGGCGCCGCGGCTGATGGAGAGGATTATGCCGAAGGCTATGCTGAAGCAGAGGAAGGAAGTCTTTCCGTCGCTTATCATCGGCAGGGTCTGGCCGGTGAGCGGGCCGAGGTCCACGTTGATCAGCATATGCATCAGCGCCTGGCCGGATATGAGTATCACCAGGCCGGCTATGGCCGTCTTGGCAAAGCCGTTGTCGCAGTTGCGGGCCACTATGGACCCCCTGGCGAGCAGGGCTGCGTACAGTATTATTATAAGGATCGCTCCCACCAGGCCATATTCCTCGATTATGAAGGCGAACATATAGTCGGCGAATATGACCGGCACGAAATGCTTCTGGGTGCTCCTTCCGGGACCTTTCCCGAAGAACAGGCCGCCCTCGCTGACTGCCATCTTGGCGCCCAGGGGCTGCTGGGTCCTGCCCAGGACTTCTTCGAATCGCGAAGTCCCCACGGCATCGACCAGCTCCTGCTCAGGCGACAGCCCGATTCTCTTTACGGCGCTGCCCACGTGGTCGAAATACTTTCCTCCAGAGAGGAAATGGATGCCCACGCACATTCCTATCAGCACCACTCCCAGCAGCAGCACGGGCATAAGTTCCTTGACCTGTATGCCTCCGATGAGGATGGTGACGAACATCACGCCTCCGATGAAAAGGGCGCTGGACATGCTTCCGCCGATTATCATTATGGTAACCAGGAACATAGGGAAGTAGATGTACAGGCACTTCTTGCCGATGTCGGTGGAGAGCCAGCCGAGCACCTTGTTGTCCTTCCACTTGTAGGCAAGCTTGAAGACGTCGCGGCCCTTCTTGTCCTCCTTGTAGGCGTTAACCGCCCAGGCGAGGTACATCACCATAGCCACTTTCACTACCTCGAACACGTGGAGCTGGAGGCCGAATATGTTGATGGTACGCCAGGCCTGGTTGATGTATTCGGCCTTTATGCCGGGGAGCTTTATGTGCAGGTCGAGGTAGGCCAGCAGCAGCACGGACAGGAAGAATCCGGCCTTCGCCGCTATCTCCAGGACCCTGAGGCTCTTGATGTTATATATGCCGATTATGGCCCCGAGGCCGAGGATCGACACTACTATATGCTTCTGGATTATGGCTTCCCTGGTGGTCTTGCCGGCAAGGGCGAGCAGGGAGGTCGAGGAGGAAATGGCGATGATGGACAGCATCACCAGCGTCAGGGCTATCATCCAGATGACCCTGTCCCCTTCGACGTTTTCCATCAGGCCCAGCAGTTTGCCGAACCGGCTTCTTTCCTTCTTTGCCATATCCTAGAGATTCCTTACGGCTTCCTTGAATTTCTCGCCCCTGTCCTCATAGCAGGTGAACAGGTCGAAGCTTGCGCAGCAGGGGCTCAGGAGCACCACGTCGCCGTCCTGGGCCATAGCGGCCGCGGCCTTGACGGCCTCGTCGGCGCTGCGGGTGTCGACCATATTGTCCTCTCCCACGATGGGCTCGAAAGCCTTGTGTATCTTTGCGTTATCCACTCCCAGGCAGACGATGCCCTTGACCTTTTCGCGCACAAGGTCGAAGAGCGGGGCGTAGTCGTTGCCCTTGTCGGTGCCGCCCACTATCCAGACCACGGGCTTCTTCTGGCACTCGAGCGCATACCAGGCCGCGTCCACGTTGGTGGCCTTGGAGTCGTTGATGTACATCACGCCGCCGACGCTCATCACGGGCTCGAGCCTGTGCTCGATGCTCTTGAAGGAGCGAAGGGCGCCGCGGATGACCTCGTTGTCGATGCCGGAAGCCTTGGCGGCTATGGCGGCTGCCATCGAGTTATAGATATTGTGCTTGCCGCCCAGGGCCAGTTCCTCGAGATAGATGTCGCACTCGTCCTTTTCGTAGCGGACAACTATCTTGTTGTCACGCAGGAATGCGCCCTGCTCCACTTCGCCCTTCTGGGTGAACGGGAGCTTCTTGGCACGGGTGACTATCTTGTCGAGGTGGTTGATGGTTATCTCGTCGTCGGAGTCGAAGATGAAGCAGTCCTCGGGGCGCAGGTTACGCGTGATGCGGAACTTTGCGCGGACGTAGTTCTCCATATCGTGGTCGTAGCGGTCGAGATGGTCCGGGGTGATGTTGGTGATTATTGCGATGTCCGGGCGGAAATCGTAGCAGTTGTCAAGCTGGAAACTGCTGATTTCCAGGACATAATAGTCGAAGTGCTCGGTTGCGACCTGATAGGCGTAGCTCTTGCCTATGTTGCCGCCGAGACCCACGTTGAGGCCTGCCTGCTGAAGCAGGTAGTAGATCAGCGAGGTGGTGGTGGTCTTGCCGTTGCTTCCTGTTATGCATATCTTCTTCGCGGAGTCGTAGCGGCCTGCGAATTCAATTTCGGATATGATGTGGATGCCCTTTTCCTCTATCTTCCTGACCATAGGCACGTTGGAGGGGATGCCGGGGCTCTTGATTACCTCGTCTGCGGAGAGTATAAGCTCCTCGCTGTGAGTGCCCTGCTCGTAGGGGATGCCCCACTTGTCGAGCTCTTCGGCATATTCCGCCTTAATCGTCCCCTTGTCGGAGAGGAAGACATCGAATCCTTTAACCTTTGCCAGCACGGCGGCTCCAACGCCGCTCTCTGCTCCGCCCAATACTACAATCCTTGACATTTTTCTTACCTTAATTTCAAAAGCGCCAGCGTGGCAACCGCCAGCAGAATACCTACAATCCAAAAGCGCGTTACTATCTTGGCCTCGGGAAGGGCACGCGCAGGGCTCTGTATAAGGGCCGGAATCCCTTCCTTCTGGAAGTGATGGTGCAGGGGGGCCATCTTGAATATGCGGCGGCCCTGGCCATATTTACGTTTCGTGTATTTGAAATATCCCCTCTGCATCAGCACTGAAAGGCTTTCCACCAGGAAGATGCCGCACAGGATGGGAAGGAGGAGTTCCTTCCTTATCAGGATGGCGCTGACACCGATGATGCCGCCTATGGTGAGGGAACCCGTGTCGCCCATAAAGACCTGGGCGGGGTAGGAGTTGTACCAGAGGAAGCCGATGAGCGAACCGACTAAGGCCGACATAAATATAGCTATCTCGCCGGTGCCAGGGATGTACATAATATTCAGGTAGTTGGAGTCGATGAGGTTGCCGCTCAGCCAGGCGAGGATGCCTATCACAACGCCCACGATGGCGGAGGTGCCGGCCGACAGGCCGTCCATTCCGTCAGTGAGGTTGGTGCCGTTGGAGCAGGCGGTGATGACCAGTATGATCATCAGCACGTAGATGGCCCATTTGGCATACCATCCCCACTTGCCGCTGAAGGGGGAGAGGACCTTGTAGTCGAACTCGTGGCTCTTGACGAAGGGGATGGTGGTCTTGGTGCTCTTCACCACGTCCTCGGTCTTCCAGGAACCGGAGGTGATGACCCTTTCGGAGTTGACATCCACGTTGGAGCTGTTCTCTTCCACATAGACCGAGGTGTCCGCAACCTTCTCTCGGACAACTATGTCCGGGTTGTAGCACACGGTCAGTCCGATGGCGAAGCCGAGCATTACCTGGAGGATGAGTTTCCACCTCTCGCTCATACCCTCCTTGTTGTGGCGGAACACCTTGATGTAGTCGTCGGTGAAGCCGATGGCGCCGCACCACAGGGTGGTGAGCAGCAGGAGGAGGACATATATGCTCCGCAGGTTGCAGAACAGTAGCACGGGGACCACAATGCCGAGGATTATTATGACGCCGCCCATCGTGGGGGTGCCTTTCTTCTGCATCTGGCCTTCAAGGCCGAGGTCGCGGATGGTCTCGCCGATCTGCTTGCGCTGGAGCACGTCGATGATGCGCTTGCCCACGAGCAGGGAGATGGCCATAGCCGTGACGCTGGCGAGTATTGCCCTGAAGGAGAGGTAGTTCATCAGCCTGCCTCCCGGGATGTCAAACTGCTGGAGATATTCGAAAAGATGGTATATCATAGTCCCTTGAAGATTTCATTTACTATTTCACGTTCATCAAAATGGCGTTTTTCCGTCCCGATGATCTGGTAGGTCTCGTGTCCCTTGCCGGCCAGCAGGATGGCCGCTCCTTCGGGGGCGAGCATAATTGCCGTGCGGATGGCCTCCTTGCGGTCGGAGATGAAGAGTGCCTTGGCCAGACCCTTGGGGGAGAATCCCTTGCGGATGTCTTCCAGGATGTCCTCGGTCTTCTCCGTGCGGCTGTTGTCGGAGGTTACGAATATGCGGTCGGCATATTTCTCGGCCACTGTCGTCATCTCCGGGCGTTTGGTCCTGTCGCGGTCTCCGCCGCAGCCGAAAAGGCATATGAGCGTCTTGCCGCAGGAGATTTCCTTCAGGGTGGAGAGCACGTTCTCGAGGGCGTCGGGGGTGTGGGCGTAGTCGATTATCGCCGTCAGGCCTTTGGGGCCGCGCAGGGTCTCGAGGCGTCCCTTCGCCGATTCGAGGTTGCTCAGGGCCACCAGGGCTTCTTCCTGGGTTGCTCCGGTGAGGATGGCCGTCGTGTAGATGGCGAGGAGGTTGTATGCGTTATGCTTTCCGATGAGCCTGGTCCAGACGTCCCTGCCGTCGATGCGGAGCTGCATTCCGTCGAAGCTCTGCTCGAGGATGCGGCAGGTGTGGTCCGCAAGGCTGCGGCAGGAATATGTAACCACCTTTGCAGCAGTGTTCTGCGTCATCACCAGGCCGTTGCGGTCGTCGATGTTGACGATGGCATATGCGTCCTTTCCCAGCGAGTCGAAGAAGAGCTTCTTGCAGCGCAGGTACTCGGCGAAGGTCTTGTGGTAGTCCAGGTGGTCGTGGGTGAGGTTGGAGAATATGCCGGCCTTGAAACGCAGGCCTGCGACCCTCTCCTGCTCCATTCCTATGGAACTTACCTCCATAAAGCAGTACTGGCAACCTTCCGAGACCATCTGCGCCATCAGGGAGTTGATGGTGATGGGGTCTGCGGTGGTATTGGTCGTTTCCAGCTCTTTCTTTCCCACGTAGTTGGCTATAGTGGAGAGGAGGCCGCAGTTGTAGCCAAGGCCCATAAAGAGGTTGTACAGGAGGGTGACCGTGGTGGTCTTGCCGTTTGTGCCGGTGATTCCCACCAGGGTGAGCTTCTCGGAGGGCCTGCCATAGAAGTTGGAGGCCATAATGGCCACTGCGTGGCGGGAGTTCCCAACCTGGATGAGGGTGAGGCGCTCGATTGCTTCCGTCTTGCCGCTCTTGGCTTCCACGTCGTTCGCGGGGCCTATCTTCACCAGCTGGGCTGCGAGGGCATCGCGGTCTTCATAGACTATGGCGGCGGCGCCGGCCCTGACGGCCTGGCAGATGTAGGCGTGGCCGTCGCTGGCGAAACCCTTCACGGCTACGAAGATGGAGCCGGGACGCACTGTGCGTGAATCCTGGGTTATGGAGCTGATGTCCAGGTCGTTACGACCCTGGATCGAGAGCACTCCGCTGTCCTGTATTATATCCTTTACTAACATATTATATCCAGGTTGGTACCTTGCCGGTGGAGTAGAGGGTCCGCCCACCGTCCGGGTCTATTGCATATATCTTGTCCACTATTTCCCTGAAGGTCATTGCAGGGGTCGTTCCTCCGTAGAAGATTTCCCTGTCGAGCTTGGAGTATATAACCACTATCGCTGAGTACTTGGGGGCGTCCGCGGGGAAGAAGCCCACGAACGTGGCCTGGTACTGCTTGCGGCCCTGGAAGTCCTCGTAGGCGGTGCGCCTCTTGACTTTCTTCGGGTCCAGGACTATCCTGGCGGTTCCGGTCTTTCCGGCTATGGGGCACTTGGCTCCGGAGAGGCGGCGCTTTCCGGTTCCTTCCTCGGTCACGCGGCGCAGTGCCCTCGTAAGGGTGTCGGCGGTGGAGGGGGAGCATATGGCTCCGTTGAGGACGCTTTCCCCGTATTTCTTTATCACCCTGCCGTTTTCCTCGACGCTTTCCACCAGGTAGGGCTTCATCATACGGCCCTTGTTGGCTATGGCGTTGTAGAATGTCACGATGTGCAGGGGTGTTTCAGCCACTGAATATCCGATGGCGACGCTGCCCAGGTCCGTGCCGCTCCAGGACTTGGAATCCGGAGAGGGCAGGGAGGGGGTTGCAAGGCCGTCGAGGTCGAAGTCATATGCTTCGCCAAGCTTGTACAGATAGAGCTTGTCCATCATCTGCTTGGGGGCCTTGCCGTAGCCGTCTATCGCCAGGCGGCGGAAGACGTAGTTGGAGGATATCTCGAAGCCGTGCAGGACCGATATGCGGTTGGTCTTGTTTTCCCTTTCGTAGTCCACTATGTGGTCGTCCCTGGAGAATCCTTTCACGTCGCCGTGGTTGGTGGGGATTTCGGTTCCAAGCGTCACTTTTCCGTCTTCCAGGAGGCTCATCAGAGTCGTTGTTTTAAACACAGAGCCGGGCTCTCCTGCGCGGCCGATGGCGAAGTTGATGGATTCGTGCAGCTTGCCGGAGGTCGAGTCGCGCAGCAGGTTCACCATAGCCCTGATACCGCCGGTCTTGACGTCCATCACCACCACGCAGCCGCCTTCGATCTTGGGGTTGTCGGCTATCTGGCGGCGGAGGGCCTGGTCTGCAATGTCCTGGATGTCAACATCCAGCGTTGTGCGGACGTCCCTGCCGTCGACGGCCTTTACGAAGGTGCTGTCCCAGTTGCGGATGCGCTTGTGCTTGTCGGTGAGTTTCATCCACTCGTATCCTTCCTTGCCGTGGAGCTCGTAGTTGAACTTGCCTTCGATTCCGAGGCTGACGGGCTCCTTGGTGTTGGTCTTCACATATCCTATGGTCCTGCGGGCAAGTTCGCCGTAGGGATACTGCCTGGTGTCGAACTTCTTGATTATCAGGCCGCTCTTGTACTGGCCTTCCTCGAACAGGGGCAGTGCCTTGACCTTCTGCAGGGTCTCGTGGCCGATCTTGCCTCCAATCTTTACGTACTTGCCGCCCTTAGCGCGGTTGGTGGTGATGAGGTCTATCCAGGACTTGGGGGTGCCGTCGTATATTTCGGACAGACCCACCGCGAGGGCTTTCGCCTTGTCCACCCATTCGGCTTCGCGGTCGCGCAGTTCCTTAAGGGGCTTGCCTTTGGCAAGGGCCTGCTCGTTGTATTTGCTCACTTTTTCCTTTTCCCTCTGGTAGGCTTCCTTCTGGACGGTGCAGTCCATATATATCTGATACATAGGGGTGGACATTGCCAGGAGGCGGCCGTCGCGTGCCATAATGGCTCCGCGGCCAGGGTCGATCACTTCCTTGACGTCGTGGGGCTTGATGTAGGCGGCTATCGAAGGGTCAGGGTGCCAGGCCTTCTTGAGCCAGACTATGCGGCCGATTATGACGAATCCGACCAGCCAGAATATGATATAGAGGATCCACAGCACCACTGTGATGCCGTCCCTCTTTTTCTTTTCTGTGCCGGTCGATGCCATAACTATTTAAGTTTGTCCGCGGGTTTTTCCGGGAATCCTACTTCGGAGCCTTTCGCCTTGAGGATGTCCTCTATCTTGGACATGCGGTTGAGGCTCATCATTTCGACGGTCTTCTGCGCGTGATATATCTTCATATCAGTGAGTTCCGCCTTTTTCTTTTCCACCTGCAGCTGCGTGCCCTCGGATTTGATGCCTATCCAGATGAGCAGCCACACCAGGAAGAACAGGTAGACTATGTGAGGGAAGTATTTCTCCACCCTCAGGCGCATAAGGAACTCGCCTCGGGCTATGGCAATCAGGCTGTTGCCCAGGCCCTTGGCTACATTCTTCCAGGTGAGTTCCTTCCAGTTCATATCCTTTCTGCTATGCGCAGCTTGGCGCTGCGTGCCCTTGTGTTGGCCGCTATTTCTTCTTCGGCGGGGAGGACCGGCTTGCGGTTCACTGCCTCGAAGGGGGTGTCGGTCTTTCCGTATATGTCTTTTTCTACAGTTCCTTCAATGTTGCCGCTGCGGATGAAGTTCTTCACCATCCTGTCCTCGAGGGAGTGGTAGGTGATGACCACCAGACGGCCGCCCTTTTTCAGCGTCTGCACGGTGCCCTGGAGGAACTTTTCCAGGGAGCGCATCTCGTGGTTGACCTCGATGCGAAGGGCCTGGTAGACCTTTGCGAGGTATTTGTGCTCCGCATATGCGGGGAGGGCCTTCGCTATCGCTTCGCTCAGTTTGCCGGTGGTTTCTATCCTGCCGGCCTTCCGGGCGCTTTCGATGAGCTGGGCCACCTTGCGGGCGTTGTCCACTTCGCCGTAGGTGCGGAAGATCGCTTCCAGCTTCCTGGCGTCGTAGTCGTTGACTACGTCGGCTGCGGTAATGCCTCCTTCGGTGTTCATCCTCATATCCAGGGGGGCGTCGAAGCGGAAGGAGAAGCCTCTTTCCGCAGTGTCGAACTGGTGTGAGGACACGCCCAGGTCGGCAAGGATGCCATCCACCGCTGCGTCGGCGCCGGCGTGGAGCCTGGCGAAGTTCCGCACGAAGCGGAAGTCGCCGTGGACCAGCTTGAGGCGCGGGTCGCTGCCGGCCTGCGCCAGGGCATCAATGTCACGATCGAAGGCGATGACTTTTCCGCCTGGGGTTAAGCGTGAAAGAATTTCGGCGGTGTGACCACCGCCTCCGAAAGTGGCATCAATATAGAGGCCCGACGTGTTTTGCACGAGGGCGTCAATACTCTCTTTGAGCAGGACGGGGGTATGATACTGCGACATTCTCCTCCCTCCCTAAAGCTGCCTGGAGAGTTCGGTCGCGAGCTGGACGAAATCTTCGCGGGGCATTATGGACCTGTCATATTCGTCCTTTGCCCAGATTTCGATCTTGTAGTCGTTGCCCACGAACACGATCTCCTTGTCAATACCGATGAGTTCCTGGAGTTCACGCGGAATGCCTATGCGGCCTATCTTGGGGTCGGGAACGACCAGCGCGCGGAACTGCATATAGCCTCTCCAGAATGCAGCGTGACGGGGATCGAGGGAGTTGAGTTTTGATTTAATGCCTTCGCTCTGGCGTTGCCATTCTTCGAAGGTGTACATTTCCAGGCACTTGGAGTGGATATCCTTATGGAGGACGAAGCGCATGTCCGCTCCCTCCGGCATCTGGCTCTTCAGGCCGGACGGAAAGACCACGCGGCCTTTGTCGTCCACCTTCGAGGAGTATGTGCCAATAAACGATATCATAACTTCGTTGCCTTGCTTCAAGCCGGTTCAGGCTTTTGCTTTTTTGCCCGGGATGCTTGCGCTCCCCGGTCTCTTTCACGCTTGGCTACAAAGTTACGAAAAATTTTCCACTTTATTACATTTTCTTACATTTTTTTCCACAAAGTTATCAACACCTTCCCCCGCGCCCCCGCTCCGCCCCTCTTGGGACCGTTTTCCTTCAGGGTGTCGGTGGCGCTGAGGGGGGACTTGCCAGTTTCGGCGGGGTTTTCTGGCAAGTGTCGGTGCTGCTGAGGGGGGACTTGCCAATTTCGGCGGGGTTTTCTGGTAAGTGTCGGTGCTGCAGAGGGGACCTTGCAGTTTTTGCCGGGTTTTTAAACGAGGTGCCCGGCAGAGTGAGGGGACCTCGACGGGCTGCGCCCGTAAACTCGAGTCCGGCTGTCGGTCATCCTGCTGACGCAGGACCGTGCCCTGCACAAGGCTCACGCACGCCCCCGCACAAGGCCCACTCCATTCCCGTCATATTCGCTCAGTCCCTTACTGCCCTGCCGCCATATATCTCTCAAAGAAAAGCTTATGCCCCTGATGAACAGTAGTACACTTGAAACGACTTCATGTATACTTCAGCAAAACATAGATATAATGCGGAGCGACGCCTAATCTGCCCTGAGCCCCACTTTGGATGTTCTTCAGCTTCTTTTTGTGGTGGCTCTCCCGGTAATACTGAATGAGGTCCTGCTCAAACTGCCCTTCCTTTACCAGTGATGACGTCGTATATAGCAGCACCATCCTGTCCCACTCGATACCATCATTCCGGTTATGTTCACAGAATCTATCCCACGGCCGGTTAGTGAGTCCGATATAGAACCAGCGGCAGTGGCGGACCAAATTGCTGGCCCTGTTCTTGATTCGATGCAGGGCTGGCGCCGTCGGACCGGTCAGGATATATGTCTCGTCGAGGAGCATCTGTGGTTATGTATCTATAGGTTGATTACATTATTGTTATCTCAACTAGAACAGCCCTCCATAATTAGCCACATACCCTTTGTCCTCGAAGATCCGGCCGAGATCATCGTCGTTGTTGGCGAGCATAATCTTTTCCTGAACCTCGAAATCTGAAAGGTCAAGCCTCCGAAGGGTCGGTTTACCGGTGGTCTTGTCAGGTAACTGGCGAATTAACTGGATGCTGTTCACCTGAATGTTTTCCTTGGCATACTCAACAAAACCCTTCGCCTTCGGTAGGTTATCGGTCTTGGAGCTATCATGGGGCTCCAGAATGTCAACGGAGACACCGGTATCATCATTCTTTTTAATAATCAGGAAGTCAGGATATGCGGTCTTCTTAACCCCGTTCATGATATAAGGTATAGCCAGAGACCAGTCCTTTCTGGGGGGATTGCGTAACCAGCAAAGGAAGTACGGGTCTTTCCGTTCTTCCTCCAGCAGTTTTTCCTCCCAGCTGGAGCCAAGTTTAATCCTGATGGAGCCAGTAGAGCTATTTACATACAGATGGTCCTGGCATTCCTTACCGTTAGGATCAGACACATAACTATAATCTAACGGAAGGTGATAGGCGTGGGAAGATACTTCATCAGAGTTGGAAACAATCTTCTTGTATTCAGTCACTACAGCTTCTGAACCCTTGTTCGCAACAATGACACGGTATTTTTTATGGAGTTCGAGGAAACGTTTCTTGGCGAAAACATTTAACCTCTCAATTGCAGCATCATCATTGGCAAAAAGGATAACATCTATCATGTAGGTAGTGTCATCATCTTCATCAGCATAAAGATGGCCGTACATGTCGCCGATTCCTTTTCTCCCAAGAGTCGCATCAGCTGCCCTGAACTGCATATCAAGGTTGCTGTCATCATTCAAGAGGGAAACAGTATCGGCTGTGTCAATATATTTACCAAATGCGTCATAATAACGGGAGTGGAGCTTAAAGGAGCGGATTTTCTGTGACAAATCCTCATAATTCCCGTTTTTCCTGATATTCTCAGCATACTCGTGGATTATACCTGCAACCTCCTTCTGAATATCATATTTTGCGTTAGGATACAGGCCTACACGTGTAAGCAAAGCAGACAGGTTCATCAAGCAGGCAAAGTATGTCTCCATCTTTATCTCACGAACTTTGCAAGTGGTGAGATCCATTTCGTTGATGGCCCTGATAATGGATTCTCTATTATATTTTTTTGCCTTTGGCTGTTTACCTAAAGCCATCCGAGGAGTAAGACGTGGCCCCTTACTCGCTGGTTTCTTCTCTTCCGGGACCTTCCATTGGACTGTATATATATTATCGTCTTCTTCGTTAGCATATTCTTCGGCCACACCGGGATTATCATGAAGGGTGTGTTCATCCAAATCCTGTGTTGAGAAAAGGCTATCTTCAGGTTCCGGGAGTTGCGGCTTTACCACCAGAGGGATTACCTTACCAGTTTTATCCGGCCGAACCGTTGCGACCTTGATATCACCACCACTAAGAGACTCATCGATAATCTCTGGAATCATACCGGTCTCAGAGGAATTCAAGGCTCCAACGATATCATCCACCGTATCCTCATCGAAGGTGAAATCGCTGACCTTGTCCTCAGGTATACGGTCCTTCACCTTTTCCAGATTGCGCAGGTCGCTGATGTTGTCATAGACAGCCTGCTGAGGGTAAGGTATCTGCTTGACACTACTCTCGAATTTGCTTTCGCTTCCAAATATTCCCATACTTTTTTAGTTTATAGTTTAATGTTTATAGTTTATAGTTTATAGTTGATTTGTTCTATAGTCTCCAATGACACAAGGGCTTGCCAGGTTATCATCTATAAACTATAAACTATCAACTATAAACAAAACTACTGTTTCCACGTTTCCGGGCTCTTGCGCCATTCGGCGAGCACGGCCTTGTCTTCTTCCTTGATATAGCCGGTCTTGGCAGCCTCCTCGATGACGGCCTCGTAGTTGCTCAGCGTGATGAGCTTCACGCCT
>CACZBP010000009.1 GCA_902779495.1 uncultured Bacteroidia bacterium | reverse complement strand
TTCCTTCGCGAGGGACAGCTTGTTGCCGAGCATCATGATGGTCTTGCGCCGCTTGAACACGGCGAACCAGAGGATGAACGCACGGACGACGGTGGACTTACCCACCTGGCGGGACCACTTGTTGATATTGAAGCGGTATTTGAGGAAACGGAGTATAGCCTCTTTCTGGTATGGATAGAGCTTCATCAGCTGGAAGCCGTTGTCCAGGGTGTTGATGTAAACGTAGTGCTCGATGAAGTATATCGGATCGTCGATACACTTCTTGATTTCGTCGAGCATCCACATTTTCATCTCGACTTTGTCGCGCGAATCGCGCAGGTTGTCTATACCGTTAAAAGGCATCCTTTTCTAGTTTCTCCTAGATTGGCATGGTCCGGCACAGCTCATTGTTGCCGGGCGTCCACACGAACCATGCGTGGCACATCGTTGTGGCCCATCGCTTGCCGTTCTCGTCGGTGGGCTGGCCGTTGTTCCATGTCGGCATGCGCTTCGAGAACGGGAAGCAGTATGCCGGCGGGTATTTGGTCAAGTCGTCCTTGCGCTTCTCCCCTTCCCAGTATTGCACTTTGAGGAACATGGCGAGGATGCCGGTGTCCGACAGCAGGGAGCGGCATTTCTGCACGAACTCCAGCGCCATCGAGTAGGGAGGGTTGCTGACGATGAGGTCGTATTTCTTGCCCGACAGGTCGGCGGACAGGAAGTCGTGGACTATGGTCCCGGGGTAGCCGCGGTCCACTATGTCCATGCAGGTAGTTTCGGTCACCCCGGGGAACAGTTCGAGCGTCCGTCCGGCGATGTTGCCGTTACCGACACAGGGTTCGAGGAATGACTTTGGCGCTTCCGGGCAGGCGCCTACCGCTTTCAGCGCGTCGAACAGTTTTGTCACCGCTTCCGGGTCGGTTGCATAGAAGTCGTTGTCGACACGTCCGTTTTCCGGGTTTCCCCCGGCCAGTTTTCCGCCTTGCATAGTTATCCTTGGATGATGTATTTTACGGCTGCACACAGGAAGGTCGCCAGCACCGCCAGCGCAGGCATGCCGAGTGCGGTGTACCAGAAGGCGCGGCGGAAGGACCAGGTTTCCGTTTCGAGGTGATATATCTTGATAGTGCTCATGGCTATCATGAATTCGAGACGAACGAAAATCCCCGCAAGTTGCAGGGCGTTGACATAAGGCTGGTTGTATTTAGGCAGATCTGCTATCATGGGAGCCCCTTGGTTATGGGCTGAAACTAGGTTTTGGGGCGGGGTTTCCTTTCCTCGTGCAGGATGTCAAGCAGTTCCTGCGGGACCCATTTGTCAACCAGTTCCTTCACTTCGGGGCTGGCTTCCATGTAGCCGTAAGGCGCATACATCCTGAACTCGAACGAGGAGGCGATGTCGTCGATGACGGTCTGGCGCTTCTCGGGAGGGAGGACGTAGCGTTCGGGTTCGCCGGTCGGCGAGTAGATTGGATCCATGAAGCCGTCCCGGAACAGGCTGACAAGCTGCAACAGCCACTTGCCGTCCTTGCCCTCGGGGCGTTCATCATAGAAGTCCCATACCAGTTCGGTGTGGGCGATCGGGTCGTATTCCAGGGATACGTGCGGCCCCTCGAACAGGGCGTTCCCGAAGCAGGCGGCTGCGCACTCGCACAGGGCCTTGCGGGAACACTCGCTCAGGCTTGCCTTCTTGATGTATTCCTGGAACTTGCCCATTAGAAGCCGCCCATGAAGTCGTCGTCGCCGAACAGCTGGGCACCGGAACCGCGGTGGGCGGACCAGAGGGCGTTGCCCTTGATCTTGCCGGTGTCGCGACCGGTCTTGTTGCCTTCCTTGTCCGTCTTGTCCATCGTGGAGACGCGGACGTTGTTCGCGTAGTCGCGGAGCTGCGGGGCGAGGTTCTTGGCGATGAACTCGGTGAACTTGTTCGGGTGGACGAACCACTTGGTGATGTCGCCTTCATTGACCTTGTCGAGATTGCCGAGCGGGATTTCGTTGATCTTGTCGGCGGCAGTCTTTGCGAGCGCGGTCATGATGCTGTTGCCCTGGTGTGCCGGATAGCCGGAGAGCACGGCGAGCGTATCGAACGTGCCGCTTTTCGGCTTGCCGACTGCGCGGAGAATCCACTGGTAGTTCACGGCGTATTCACCGCCCTTGTACTTGCCGAGGGTGTTGCTGTTGTCAACTTCGAAGTTGCGGACGTAGACCTTGGTGGACTGGGCATAGGGGCCGAGGGCAGCCTGGACCGCTTCCGCAATCTTCGGGAGGATTTCCTTGTCGTCGGTGTCGATCGGCTGGATTTCGTAAACGCAGCCGTTGGACTTGATGTCCCCTTCGAAGGTGAACGAGACGTTTTCGTCGAACTCTTCGCCGGTCGCATCCTTGATTGCGCCCTGGATGCGCGTAGTGACAATCATCGCGTGGTGGCGGTCGCCCGTATAGGCGATGATGATGCCCGGGTAGTTGTTGGCGTTGAGCGTGTTGTAGTAGTAATCGTAGGTTTCCTTGACCGTGCCGTCGGCTGCTTCCGGTTCCGGTTCTTGGATGGCCTTCTTGACCGGACGGCTGGACGGGGTGGCCTTCTTCGGTTCCGGTTTCGGGGCCGGGGCTGCCGGGGCCGGCATCATCGTGTCGGCGAAAGTCTTGAGGTGTGCGAGCGCGTCGTTGAACCCGCCGAGGATGCCGTGGACAGGGGCGATTACGTCACTGCCGGCGCCATAACGGGCGTTGTCCGGGTCGTAGATGCCGCCACGGATCTCTTCCAGCTTCGCGATGTGGCGGTGGAGGTCGCGCGGATCGATGTCGCCCTTGCCGACGAGGTCGTTGAGAAGGCCAATGGTGTTGCCGATGTCTTCCTTTGCGAGGGAGAACTTCTGCTTGCCGAACTTGTTGTCAAGACGGTTGAACGCCTTGAAGAACGCTTCGGAAAGGTTGTCAACGTAGTTGGTGAGGGTGTCCGCGTCCGGGCTTCCGGCAGCGACTTCTTCCTGGATGGCTTCCTTGACGTCGGCTTCCACCATGACGTATGCGCCGTGGATGTTTTTCGCTTCCGCCGGGTTGATGGCTTCAAGCATTGCTGTGTAGCTCTTGAAGTCGGAAAGTGCTGGAATGAGCATAGGTTTACCTGTTTGGGCTGGTGTTTTGTTCCATAGTTTAGAACTTCCGGGCCGCATTTTGCTATATTTCAGAGTGGCCGGACGTGTCCCCGGGGGTCGGGGGCCTCCGTCCGGTGGGAAATATCCAAGAAAGGTAACATATCATGCCTCTAAATATAAGACAGAAACCAGAGATTGCACGGCAGAGCACGCCCATGTTAAAGTTGAAGGCGGGCGATTATTCCGGCAACATTGCAGCTATCCTCAAGACCAAGACCAACGAATTCGGCTCCGCAGCCGGTTCCTTTGAACTGCCGAAGGACCAGCGGGGCGGCATCTTCTACCTGAGCGTGAAGTCCAACTCCAGGACCATAGGCTCCGACTCCTTCCGCGTGGATGAATTCGTGCTGCCCACCTTCTGGCTGACGTTCGACCCCCAGGAAGAGCTCTTCCTCCCCGGCGCCCCCGCCAGGATGAGCGGCAGGATAGGCTCCTATTCCGGCCACAGCCTCACGGGCGCGACCCTGGACATCCAGGTCAACCGCTGGAACACGGTGGTCTTTGAGGACACCGCCACCGCTGCCCAGGACGGCACCTTCACGGTGGAGTTCCCCGCTATGCAGTCCGGGGCATACCGGGTGAAGGTCAAGGTCACCGATGCCACCGGCGAGACCATCGAGGCGAGCAACTGGCTGTATATCAGTGATTACATCAAGGTGGACCTGACCCCGGTCAACGGCGTCGAAGGCACTTTCCAGACCCTTGCAGAAGAGAAGGAAAGCTACTCCCCCTACCGCTACAGGGTACCCTACAACAGGTATGAATCCGATCCCAGGATGATAATCCGCTGCAGCACCGCCACCATCACGATGGACCTCAGGGACACCGACGGCAACAAGGTCCCCGGGGATATCGAATATGCCCTCGTCACCGAGAAAGGCGACACCCTGAAAACCTCCAAAGCCCGCTCGGGCGACACCGTGGACGTGGACCTGGGCGGCCTCCCCGATGGCCTCTACACCGTGAGGGCCATATCCCGCATCCCGGAAAGGAAGATTGAGGCCAAGAGGGAATGCCTGGTGCTCAAGCAGGAAGGCGACATCATCGACGGCCCCGTCGGAAGGCTGTTCCTGCCCGGAAAGGACGAGCTTCTCACCGGCGAGGACATAACTATGGGTTTCGGCAGCGTGGACGGTCCCACCTGGGCGGTAGCCACCCTCTTCGGCCACAACAAGCAGATACTCGAAAGCCGCACCATCACCCTGGGCGGCGACAGGGCTGCCAGTGGCAATATGACGGATATATCGTTCG
The DNA here is from genome assembly GCA_902779495.1 of uncultured Bacteroidia bacterium. Taxonomy (GTDB): domain Bacteria; phylum Bacteroidota; class Bacteroidia; order Bacteroidales; family UBA932; genus Cryptobacteroides. The sequence goes on along the minus strand of CACZBP010000009.1, from coordinate 18,484 downwards.
AATACAAGGAAGAATTCCCCGAGGCCGTGCGCCTTGTGATATTCTACTTCAAGAAGGGCAAGAGCGTCACCTTCGACTGGCAGTATACCCGCAAGCGGACCCTGCTGGAGATGCCGCTTTCCTTCGATTCCATCACCGAAGCGGCCCTTCCTTCGACAAAGTACTCCGTGACCCTTTCCTCCGCTCCCGGAGTCGAGGCCGTAGCGGCAGTGTTTGACAAGAGCATAGACGCCATCTCACCCAACGTCTGGGACAGGGTCTATCTCCACGGATTCTCGGCCAAGGACGTGAACATCAGCACTGTAGCTGGAAGGATAACAGGCCTTGACCCCTACACCCTCAGGCAGACTATAGAGGAGGAGGCGGTCTATATGGACCAGTATTCCTCCAAGGCCCGTGGAGGCCGTATGCTGGCCAAGAGTGCAGCGGTGAACGATATGATGATGGTGGAGGAAGTGGGTGCTCCGCTCGCTGCACCGGCTATTGAAGGCGCCGAATCGGCCGATGCCGAGGCCCAGGCCGAGGCGGTCACGGTGCGCACCTCCTTCGAAAGCGCCCTGGCCTTCGAGCCGTTCCTTCGCAGCGACGCCTCCGGCAGGATATCCTTCGACTTCACCACCTCCGGCAAGCTCTCCACCTACTACGTGAAGGTCTATGCCCACGACAAGGATATGCGCAATGCGCTGGTGGAAAAGGAGATAGTGGTCTCCCTGCCGGTGAAAGTCTCCCTCATTGAGCCCGGCTACCTGTATGAAGGCGACATCCTCAGGCCATCGGTCAGCGTGTCCAACAGCAGCGACGCCCCCGTCTCCGGAAAGATAATGCTCTATGTCTATCCCGGCAAGGACTATGAGAATCTCAAGCCGACTTCGGTTCGTGCCGTGCCCGTCACCGTGGCGCCGAACGGCGTGCAGTCCGCCTCCTTCGAGGTCCCGGCAACTGGCAGCGAGATTGGCCTCAAGGCCGTCTTCGTGGGCGACAAGTTCTCCGATGCGATGTTCGTCAGCGTCCCCGTGAGGGATCTCCTGCAGACCCTAACCGAGAGCCACAGCGCCATCCTTCTGCCCGGAATGAAGGAGAAGGAGGTCCTTGCCCGTCTTCGCAGGCAGTTCGTCAACGCCAAGGGAAGCAAAGCCGAATACAGTGAGATAACCATCCTGGATATGGTCAAGGAGGCCATTCCGTCCAAGGTGGAGCCGCAGGGAAAGGATGTCCTGTCCCTGACTGAGGCCCTTTATGTGAGGCTGCTCTCGGGCCGTCTTGCCGGCAAGGAAACTTCCGAGAAAGAGCTCATAAAGAAGATAATGGCCTGCCACAACTCCGACGGCGGCTTCGCCTGGTATGAGGGAATGGAGTCCTCCAGGACCATCACCGCAGTGGTTATGGAACGCTTCTGGCGTCTGCGCAAGGAAGGCTTCGAGCTGCCCGATATAGATTCCGCCGCCAAGTTCCTCGACCGCACCCAGTTCGGAAGGATATTCCCCACCTGGTGCGGATGGCTCTCGGATGCGCAGTATATGTATGTGCGTTCCCTGTACAGCGAAGTTCCTTTCGCCGGGACCGCCTCCCTGCTGCGCCTTGCCGAGTTCCGCAAGGAAGCCGAGAAGTATCTCGTGCCCGCTGAGGGAGAGGACCGCGGCCTCAAGGGCAGGATCCTCGACAAGGCCCGCCGCCTCCGCACCCTGCAGAACCTCGCCTATGGAAAGGGCGGCGCCAAGCTCGCCTCCGAATGGGGCGTCAGGTCCCAGACCATATCCCGTCTGCAGGCTTCGCTCATAGCCGATTCCGAATCCCTGCTGGACTATGCCGTCAAGCATCCCGACGGAGGCTGGTACTATCCCAACGCCGTGATGCCTTGGCGCGGCCTGCTCGAGAGCGAGGCCTATGCGCACTCGCTGCTTTGCGACCTGATGTCCACCGTGCAGGGCGTAGCCCAGAACGTGAAACCGCGTCCCGAGGAGGTCGCTGACGGCATCCGCCTGTGGCTGATGCTCCAGAAAGAGACCCAGAAGTGGGGCGACGACCCTGCATTCGTCGAAGCCCTGTGCTCCATAATGGACGGCTCCGAGGAGGTGCTCGCCACCAAAGTGATGGTGCTCAAGGCCCAGTACACCAAGCCTTTCGTGCAGGTCAAAGCTTCCGGCAACGGCTTCACCCTCGAGAGAAGGTTCTTCAGGGAAGTAGTCCAGGAAGACACCTTCAGCGATTCCTCCGAGAAGAAGAGGGTCCTCCTGGAGGAAATCCTCCCCGGAGCGGAGGTAGCCATAGGCACTAAGATCATCGCGGAGTACCGCATATGGAGCCAGGAGAACCGCAGCTTCGTGCGCCTGAAGGCATATCGCGAGGCGGGCCTGAGGCCCGTGGACCAGCTCTCCAGCCGCATCGGCTGGTGGATGCGTCCCCTGTTCGTGGACGGCTGGTACAGCTTCAGTCCCCAGGGTTACCGCGAGGTGAAGACGGACCGCACGGAGTATTCCTTCGACACCTATCCGGAGGAGTCCACCACCATAACGGAGGCCTTCTTCGCGACCCAGAGCGGCACTTTCAAGGCTCCCGTCATCGAGATAGAATCCCTCTATGCACCCCACTACCGCGCCAACGCCGGCTACCAGGGTGAACTGAAAGTGAAATAATTATTTGCTCAGTCCGAAAAATTGACTAACTTTGCAGTCCCAAAAATTTTGGGCGCATAGCTCAGTCGGTTCAGAGCATCTGCCTTACAAGCAGAGGGTCGGCGGTTCGAATCCGTCTGCGCCCACCCACAAAAAAGGATGACCCAATCGGCCATCCTTTTTTCTTATTCTACCCTTAGTGAGGATTTTTTGTTATCTTTGCGAAAATGATTCGCTATGAAAAGATTAGCAGCAATATTGTTGATGGCGCTCCCGCTTTGTGCGTGTTCGGAGCTGGAATCGCTCAGGGAAGATGTGGATGATCTGAATCTGAGGGTGTTTTCGCTCGAGTCGAAGCTGGACAGGCTCAACAAGGATGTCGAGTCCCTGCGCAGCCTGGTGGATGCCGTCAGCAGCGGCAAGACCATCCTCAAGGTTGTGCCCGACACCCAGGACGGAGTGGAGTGCTGGCATATATATTTCACCCAGACAGAATTCATCACGATACGAAGCGGAAAGCCCGGCAAGGACGCCCAGCTGACCGGCGTGCCCCAAATCGGCCTTAAGAAGGACGAGGGGGACGGCAACTGGTACTGGACCCTTGACGGCAACTGGATTACGGACAAGGAAGGTAATCGCGTGCGGGCCAACGGCGAAAAGGGCGATAAAGGCGACCCCGGCCCGCAAGGCCCTTCAGGCGATCCGGGCCCGCAGGGACCATCCGGTGATCCCGGCCCTCAGGGCGAGCCCGGAATCACGCCGATGATAGATATCCGGGACGGCAAGTGGGTCTATTCCATAGACGAGGGTAAGACGTGGATTGAAATAGGTCCGGCCACGGACCCTGCAGACGGTCTCGTGACCGACGTGGACTACACTACGAGCGAATATGAGGTCTATATCACCCTCAGGGGCGGAGCTGTGCTGACCCTTCCCAAGCAGCAGGCGCTGGCCATATCATTTGAAAGTGCCATAGTCAGCGCCACTGTTCCCGGAGAAGTCCTGGAAGTGGGATATGAACTCACCGGAGGCACGGCTGACAACGTCGTCAAAGCCGTAGCCCAGGGCCTCTGGGTGGCTTCCGTGACAGCGGAAACCCCCTGGAAGGGGACCATCAAAATCACTGCCCCGGACGTTCTTTCCGACTGTGAGATAGTCGTTTACGTAAGCGACGGCCACGGCTACACCATCCTGTCATCCCTACCGGTCACGGTAGGTGCCTTTATGCCCGGAGTCACCACCCCCGGCATCTACGGCGTTGCCGGCATAGAATACGGATACCGCCGCGGTCTTGACCAGCTGAACATCTTCAGCGCCGAGGGCAAGGACTGGTACAGGTTCGTAATCCCCGCCGAGATAAAGGTCTATGAGGTCGGAGGAATCAAGGAAACAGTGGAAGAAGGCGAAAGGATTTCCATCAGCGTGGATGAATACCTGATGGGCAGCCTGAAAGCTTCCCACCCGTATGAGGCCATAGTTATGGAAGCCGGGCCGGATATTCTAAAACTCGCATCCACTGACGCAAGCGGAATAATCCTTAGGAGGTAAGGCTATGAGAAGAATATTTGTATCAGTCATTTTTGCCTTTATGGCCATTGCGGCGGCAGCCGTTCCGGCAAAGCCTGGCAAATTCAGATATGTCCAACCGGACGGCAGCGTCCTGACCCTCGAGCGCCACGGAGATGAATATTTCCACTGGACGACCGATGCCGAAGGCCGCCTTATGGACTGCGACGAAAAGGGGTTCTACCGCCGTTCCAGGGAGACCCTGGCCGTGCGCCGCGCCCGCCAGAGCGCTCCCCCAAAGGCCAAGTGGTCCTCATATGACACCGCCCCCGAGACCAATTTCGGCGACAGGAAGGTGCTTGCCCTCCTGGTGGAATTCTCCGACACGACCTTCTCCATTACCGACCCCAAAGCCAGGTTCACGGCTATGCTCAACGAAAAGGGCTATTCCTACGACGGGGCCTATGGCTCGGTTAAAGATTTCTACGAAGACAACTCCCTGGGCCTGTATCGTCCTGTGTTCGATGTCTATGGCCCTGTCCGGCTCCCCAACACCCAGGCCTATTATGGCAAAAATGACAACGGAGCCCAGTGCCTTAAGGATGCTTGCGCGCTGATGGACAGCGAGATAGATTTCTCCCAATATGACACCGACTCCGACGGAAAAGTGGATATGATCCTGTTCTACTATGCCGGCCACAACGAAGCCGAGCACGGTGTGGAAGCCAGCATATGGCCCCATCAGAGCACGACCTCCGGCTCTTTTGACGGCGTGAACATAGGCCGTTTTTTCTGCACCTCCGAGCTGCGTGACGCAGACGGAAAGAATATGTGCGGAATAGGCACTACCTGCCACGAGTTCGCCCACTCCCTCGGCCTGCCGGACTTCTATGACACCGATTACGAAAAAAACGGCGGTGAGAACCCCGGCCTGGGGGCGTATTCCCCTATGGACCAAGGCCCTTACATCGACCAAGGACGGAGGCCTTGCTATTTCACTGCCATAGAGAGGAATATGCTTGGCTGGATGCCCCCTTTCCCTGCCCTGTCCGAGAGCGGCCATTACACCCTTGAGCCGGTCTCCCAGAACAAGGCATATACCCACGGGAGCGAAGTGGAAGGCGAATATTTCGTCTATGAATACAGGACAAAGACCGGCTGGGATGCATTCCTTCCCGCCTCCGGCCTGGTGGTCTACCACGTGGACAAGTCCCAACGCATCATAAGCGGGAGCTATACTGCAGCTTATCTGTGGGAGAATACGAACAAGATAAACGTCTACGGAGCCAAACCCTGCTGCTTCCTTGAGGATAATGGCTACGGCGCCTATTCTTTCCCCGGCAACAGGGGCGTGACTACCTTCTCTCCGGTGGACAAGGACGGTATAGCGGCAGGATTCATCCTCAGCAATATCATCGACACCGGCTCCGCGGCCGAATTCGACTTCGAGGTCGTGCAGACCAGACGTATATGGGGTGTGGTAAGTGACAATTACGGCCAGGCCATAGAAGGGGCCTGCGTGAGGATTGCCCGGTCCCAATATCCGTTCAAGGCTGCTCCGTCCCTCCTCTCCACGGACATTGCGGCATATACTGATTCCCAGGGCTGCTTCAGCATCGACATCCCGTCCGACTATCCCGGCGACGTGGTGCTGGAAGCTTCCGCCGAAGGTTTGGTCACCCAGGGCGTAATGCTGGATTCCGAGAAGAATAGATATCTGGAATTCAACTTATTCTACCAGGGAGAAACCGCGGAAGGACTCTACAAGTATGACCCGTCTTTGACCTTCTACAGGTTCAGATTCGGCAAGAGGCCTTCAGTTGCCGTGGCGGCCAGGTTCACCGCAGAAGAACTGGCTGAAAGCGGATATACTGGCGGCAAGGTCCGTTCCATTTCGTTCGCCTCGCCGGCATCCGAATACGGCAGGATTTTACTTGTCGTGGCGAATGACAGTGCCCCGCTGTGCATAAAGGATGTGACGGATGAATTCCAGGCAAATGCCGACCTTGAATTTTCGCTTGCCGAGGAGGATATCACCATCCCGTCCTCAGGCGATCTGTATATAGGCTATGCCGTCACGGACGTGGGCGAAGGCACATATCCCGTATATGCCTATGGCCCCTGTGAGGAAAATAACGGGGGAGCCTACGTCGCCACCTACACCGACGGAGCTTCCTTCACCTGGGGCGAACTCAAGTCCTCTTCCGGTTACTTCAGCCCCAAGGTGTCCACAGTGTTCTCGAAGAAGGTGGCTCCTGCCCTTTCCGAGACCGGCATATCGAGCCTTTTGGCCGATGTGGCAACCCTCAAGGCCGGTGACGTGTTCATCCCCGAACTGAGGGTCGCTGAAGGCAAGAATGTCCAGAGCGTCAAGTGGTTCTACGACGGGGTCGAAGTGGAAGAAGCGCCGCAGACCCTGACTCCCGGCGCCCACACCTGGAAGGCCGTCATATACTACTACGACGGCACCCGTGAAACGATATTCCTTGATTTGGACCTTTAGCGCTTGAGAAGGCCGGTCACACGGCTTTCCTTGAGCGTCCACTCGCGGGTCTCGGCATTCTGTGAATACCACTCTCCCGTGATGGCGAAGGGAATCTGGTCGGTGCCTTCCGGCAGGAGGCCTTCGGTGGGGAAGCACACCAGGGAGGAACCGAACGCATAGGTCTTGTTCCACTGCCCGTCCGTGTCCTGGTTCAGGATATCGGTGGTGAGCGCTTCCGAGGCTCCGTTATGCCTTATGGCAAGGCGCAGGGTGTCTTCCTGGACGGGGGGATTGGCCAGCACGAGGTTCACCACGTGCTTGGTGGTGGATTCTTTCTTGAACGAAAGGTCGAGGTTGAGGTTCAGATAGCCTCCGCCGGTCCAGCCATAGGTTATCCTTATGGGATCGTGGCCTATCGCGTCCTCGTCGGTTATGTCGGCCTTCTTTATCCAGCCTTTCACAAGGGGCTTGGTCCAGGAGATTAGGCGGATTTCATACTCATTGCCGATGCGGCTCACGACGTCATATGTTATGTAGACCCTTTCGAGGGCTCCCATAGGTTCTGTGGACTTGTCTTCGACTATCCTGAAGACGAGACCTTCGTCGGATGTGAAGGTGGTGCCGTCACAGCTGCCGGTTGCCGTAAGGCCCGTTGCCACAGGGTAGCTCTTTGCGCAAGCTGCGAGCAACAGGACAGATGCGATGGCTAAAAACTTTTTCATTTGCGGATTTTTTTCATGTTGGAAGGATGGCACAGGATGGATATGTCTATCCCGTCCACCTTGTAGCCGCGGAAACGCCGTTTGCCCAGCCGGGCGACCACCATTCCGGTCAGCTCGCCGTCTTCGATGTCGCGGTAGGTGCCGGTGACGGTGTCGTACAGGTGGATATGCATTCCGGTCGTGATGTCGAACACCATCCTGCCTCCGATCCCGAGCCTGTGGGAATAGATGCCCAGCAGGGTCATATGGGCGAGGATATTGTAGATGGACGCGGTGGTGATCTTCACATTCCCTGACCTGGCTATCTCGCGGGACACTTCTTCTGCACTGGCGTGGCCAAGACGGAGCATCGCCTCGTGGACTGCCATCCTCTGGGGAGTGGCTTTCAGGGAGTGCTTCCGGAGGACAGCTTTGAATTGTTCAGGGTCCGGCGCATATGTCATTGACATTCCAGGCATATGCAAATATAGAATATTTTTTTTGTAACTTTGCGCTTTGTAAGAATAATTGTATGGAAAAGGTAAAAGTTTTGATCATCGGCTCCGGCCCTGCCGGCTACACGGCGGCCATCTATGCCTCCCGCGCCTCTCTCTCCCCAGTGCTTTATGAAGGGATGGAGCCCGGCGGCCAGCTCACCACAACGACCATAGTGGAGAACTATCCCGGCTTTGCCGACGGAGTGGATGCCAACCAGCTTATGGGCGTGATGAAGGCCCAGGCGCAGCGCTTCGGCGCGGATGTGCGCAGGGGCTTCGTGAAGGCCATCGACCTGTCTTCCAGGCCCTTCCACGCCACCATAGACGACGGCGCCGAGATCGAGGCTGAGACCGTCATCATAGCCACCGGCGCCACCGCCCGTTATCTCGGGCTCCCTTCCGAGCGCAAGTTCAAGGGCCTGGGCGTGTCGGCCTGCGCCACCTGCGATGGTTTCTTCTACCGCCGCAAGGATGTCGCCGTGGTCGGCGGGGGCGACACCGCCTGCGAAGAAGCCACCTACCTGGCCAATCTCTGCAACAAGGTCTATATGATAGTGCGCCGCGATGTGTTCCGCGCCTCCAAGGCGATGCAGGACAAGGTCTTCTCGACCCCCAACATCGAAGTCCTGTGGAACTGCAACACCCAGGAAGTCCTCGGCGACGAGGCCGGTGTCACCGGAGCACGCCTGCTGCGCAAGGATGGCGAGGTTTTTGATATCAAGATTGACGGATTTTTCCTGGCCATAGGGCACCATCCCAACTCGGAACTCTTCAAGGAGTGGGTCGCCACCGACGAGAACGGCTACATCATAACCGATGGCAAGACCTCGAAGACTTCCGTCGAAGGCGTGTTCGCGGCCGGAGACGTCCAGGACCCGCACTACCGCCAGGCCGTCACAGCGGCCGCCTCGGGATGCCGTGCCGCCCTGGATGCCGAAAGATTCCTGCTTAACCAGTAAGACAATGACAAGGACCCGAACAATAATCATCATCCTGGCTGCGCTGCTGGGCGTTTCGTGCGCCTCGCAGTATGACGCCCTCCTCGCGAGCAACGACGTCGACGCCAAGTACAAGGCCGCATTCGAATATTTCGAAAAGGGACGCTACCAGAAAGCCGCCGCCCTCTTCGAGTCGATGTCCCTCCTCACTGAAAGGACCCGCCGCGCCGACACCGTCCAGTTCTACTGGGGCCTGAGCAACTATCGCTACAAGGACTACTACACCGCCGAGGCCAACTTCACCAAGTTCGTCGAGCAGTTCCCCCAGAGTTCCTTCGCCCCCGAGGCCAGGTTCCTCCGGATAGACTGCCTCTACCGCTCCACCCTCCGCTACGAGCTTGACCAGAAGCCCACATATACGGCCATCAACGCCATCAACGAATACCTGAGGGACTATCCCTCCAACGAATACACATCCGACTGCAAGGCGATGCTCAAGGACCTGGGCGACCGCCTGGACACCAAGGCCTACGAAGCCGCCAAGCTCTACTACAAGATGGAGGACTACCTGGCCTCGCGCGTTGCCCTTCGCAACGTCCTTAAAGATGACTCGGACAATATCTACCGCGAAGACATCCTCTACTATATAGCGATGTCCTCCTACAAATATGCCCAGCTGAGCGTGCGCGAAAAGCAGAAAGAGCGCTACCTCACGTTCATCGACGACTACCTGAACTTCGTGGGAGAAATCCCCGAATCCCCCTACCGCAAGGAGCTTGACGCCCTGTATGCCCGTGCCCAGAAGGCCCTGGGACGCTATTCGGGGGCTGATGAGATGCTGGACAAGGACGACAAGGATTTCGCCAAGGAGAGGAAGGCCTCGCAGAAAAAATAATTTTGAAACCTTTGGGAAATCCCCTACGTAACTATTAGTGGATAAACAGAAGAAAGCAATGGACAAGAAGAAAGTTCCCACAAACACCATCACCAGGGACATCAAGTACCTGGCCGAGCCTACGGGCAATATCTACGAGACAGTAGTCATCCTCTACAAGAGGGCCAACCAGATAGCGGCCGCAGAGAAGAAAGAGCTCACCAAGAAGCTCGAAGACTTCAAGAACGAGCGCGACACCCTCGAGGAACAGTTCGAGAACCGCGAGCAGATCGAGATCTCCAAGTACTATGAGCGCCAGCCCAAGCCCGCGCTCGTGGCCATCGAGGAGTTCCGCGAAGGCGAACTGACTTTCCGCACCGCAAAGCACGACGAATCCTCTCTGAAGGGAAGCGAAATCGACTAGCGGATGTTGCGGTCCCTGCAGATACGCAATTATGTCCTGATAGACTCGCTGGATGTTCAGTTTCCGGCGGGTCTAAGCATTATTACGGGGCAGACCGGCGCCGGGAAATCAATTCTCCTGGGCGCCCTCGGCGTGCTCCTTGGCTCCAGGCAGGACGTTTCCACGCTGGGAGACCCCCAGCGCAACTGCGTGGTCGAGGCCGTGTTTGAATCCGCGTCCGATGCGGTCCTGCGGGAGATGGTCCAGTCCGAGGGGCTGGACTGGAACGGCGGAGTGCTGACCATCCGCCGTGTCCTTGCCCCCAGCGGCCGTTCCCGGGCTTTCGTCAACGACGAGCCCGTTACCGTCGGCTTCCTTGCCGACATCACCCGCCGCCTGGTGGACATCCATTCCCAGCACCAGACGCTCATCCTGAAGGACAGCCGTTTCCAACTGTCCCTGCTGGACCACTTCGCCGGCAACGGTCCGCTCCTGGAGCGCTGTTCCGCGGCTTTCCGCGAGCTCTCGTCGCTTCGCTCGAGGCTCGCCGAGGTTGAGGCAGAACTTGCCAGGATGGCCTCGGAGAGGGATTGGAACGAGACCCGCTTCGCCCAGCTGCGTGACGCACGACTTCGCGACGGAGAGCTGGAGGAACTCGATGCCGAGCAGAAGAAGCTGGCCAATGCCGAAGAGATAAAAGGCGGTCTGTATGCAGTTTCAGGGCTGTTTTCCTCCGAGGACGGAATGTCCTCGGATTCTAAGCTCCGTCAGGCCTTCAAGGCCCTTGAGAAAGTGTCGAAGTATATCCCTTCCGCCTCCGACCTTGCCGCCCGCGTGGAGTCCGTCCGGCTGGAGCTGGACGATATCCTTGCCGAAGTGGAGAGCCTGGAAGAGTCGGTGGACATATCCCCGGAACGCCTCCAGGCCGTCGAGGAGAGGATGTCGGAGCTGTATGGCCTGATGCAAAAGCACGGCTGCGCCTCCGTGGCCGAGCTCATCGCCCTTCGCGATACCCTTTCCGGGATGCTGTCCGACTCCGGTGCGCTGGAGGATGAAAAGATTGAGCTCGGGAAGAATATCTCCAGGGTGTCGAAGGAATATGAGTCCCTGTGCAAGGAGCTTCACGCCGCCAGGGCCAAGGCCGTGGATGCCTTCTCGGCTGAGATTCAGGCCTCCCTTCGCGACCTCGAGCTTGACAGGGCCGTCTTCCGCGCAGAACTTCTTCCAGCAGAGCCCGGCCAGAGTGGCAGCGATAGCGTCCGCTATATGTTCTCTTCCACCGGGACCGCCCCCGTCGAGGTCTCCAAGTGCGCCTCCGGAGGCGAGATGTCGCGCATTATGCTGTGCCTCAAGGCTATGATGGCCCGCTACACGGCCATGCCGTCGATGATATTCGATGAAATCGACACCGGCGTCTCCGGCAGCGCAGCCGACAAGATGGGCTCGATGATCTGCCGTATGGGCGAGCATATGCAGGTCTTTGCCATTACCCATCTCCCTCAGGTCGCGGCCAAGGGCCACGCCCACTTCCTCGTCACCAAGACCGTCGCCCCCGACGGCAAAGCCATCACCGACATCTGCCAGATCGAAGGTGAAGCCCGCATCCGCGAAATCGCCCGGATGCTCTCCGGCAGCACCATCACCCCCGCCGCCATCGCCAACGCCCGCGCCCTCCTCGGTTTATCCCTGCTACAGCCCTTCCCACGGCCATCCCGGTGACGGTCCGACGCGGGGTGGGGGTACCGTCACCGCCCAAATGCGCCTGGAGGGCCCTGGAAGGCCGAATCAGCGATGACGGTCCCCCGGGGTGTCGTCGGACCGTCACCGCTAAGCAGCAGACAAAACCAAAACTGCCGCTCCGAGGACGCTCCCCGGGGCGGCAGATAATAATTGTTCTGCTTTTATCGCGGTAAGATGTTGTTGCGCGCTGCAAGGAGTTCTTCGTAGGTGTAGCCGGACATCGCTGCATACTCGGGCTCTAGAGGGCAAGGGAAAAAGCACTTGATGTAGCCATCGTTTAATTCAAAGCCATTTCCGCTTAGTCCCAGTAGATTGTCGCCAACGTGGCCCGAGCAAGAGAATTTACAATCCCAGTTGTCACCTTCGAGAAGACCCGCAGAGTCCATTGTTAGCGAAGCCGATTCTACAGTATATGGTATACTGTACTCCTCCCATTTCGTGCCGTCCGAATAGAAAGCATACCAGAATAGTTTAATACTCATATCCTCTTCCGTCAACGAAGCCCCACTTGAAATTTTGCTGACCGGAATCGCCATTCGGTAGCTTAAGATACATCGTGGAGTGTATTTCTCTTTTGTTTCGTCAGAATTAGAGAACTCCTCCTGCAGCTTTTCCAATATGGCATCACGCTCTCGCTGAGGAACAATCCGGCGAGCATTATCGTCGGCTCTGGGTTCAGCATATACTATTACTGAATCTTTATTTTGGTTGTAATCAACGCACATCGCACCCCTCCTTGAATATCCGTCATCTGCAAAAAACTCAGTATCAGGCAGTTTGAACCCCAGAGAAGGGACTAACCCCATACGCAGTTTTCGCATATGACGCCAATAACGGTAGTCTCTTGTGATTACATTATTGGGACGGGTTATCCATATTCTTCCCTCTGTCAATTCTGTCGCTCTGCCATTCTCTCCAAAGACTCCGTTATCTTCAATATGACCAGATCCATAGAACTTGGCTATTAAGCTCCTTTCCCGGCGCTCCTCTACATATGTGATAGTTACATTAAGAGTCTCAATCTTATGATTGACATAATACTCTGTGTAGGGTTGATCGTACATGAAACTATATTCAGATACTTTCAGGCTTACCTCTTTTTCTGATAACTCCATCCCTTCTTTAATCTTTTCGACAGGTATGGCCATACGAAAAATATGTACAACCGTTGGACATTTGGTCTTATCCAATATGCTCTCACACAGTGGATAATGCTGACAAGAAGGCTCACAATATACTATAAGTGAATCTCCCTCCTCTTTAACTTCTATGGCCCCCTCACCAACAACTAATGTCCCCTGAGCACCACTCTCCCTCTGACTCCTAATATACCCGCCATCTAAATTAAAATACACTGTATTTGTATAGTTCGGTCTGTCTTTAGGAAGGGGGTGATCCGGTTGAGGCTCATACTTCTCGCATCCAACAAATACCAGCATCAACGAAGAGATAATAGGTAGCACTTGTTTTACTCGCATGATTCCATATGTTTTTGATGTTGTAAAGATGCAGAAAACAGCTTTTCTGTTGCATCGGTTTCTCTTCTGTTTTTATCGTTTATTCATCTTCTCGTATTTCTTATATATCTCAAGAGGAATACCTATCTCTTTGGCTTCTTCCTCCGTTAAAAGTAAAACCGGCTTCTTATCGACTAAGGTAATCTGCTGTAAAACAATAATATCCGGGTTTGATTGCATTCTTCCTAGTATTGCAAGGCTATCCGGGTTATTCATCGTGCTAATAACCGTCGGATCCTCATTAATGTTTTGAGGACATTGCTGAATCTCCTGGTCTTGTTCTTTTATAACTGTACAAGCTACAAGCAGAGATGCAGAGAGCCCAAGCATAATTGTATTAATCCTCCTCATAAACCAAGATGAGCGGAACTTCATTTGTTTCATCATATTCTAAATAATTAACAGTTAACGGAATAATCAAATAATCCTCTTCTCCCCAAGGTCGCATTGTCTTGACCATATTCTTGAACGCTTCCTTTTCTAGCATAACAGCCATTAACTCTGCTGAAGATGGTATATGGTCAAAGTATATATCTTCGATTCCTGCGGTTGATATTGAAATGATTGGTTCAGCCTCTTCAGACCCGGCCTTGACAGTAATGATTTCCGTGCCATTATCGCCTTCCATATAAATGTTTCCGGTAGGGTCAACTATTCCTTTCGGGAAATCAATCTGAGGGTACTTAGGGTTTATCTTGCTTACTATTATTGAATACGTAGGGCTTGTGTAATCACCCATTGTTGCATAGAAAAACACATGGGATGGTGCATCCCCTCCATAAAAAGAGTAGTGTAGAGAGGTTGATGTACTCCAAGAAATTGGTTCAGGAGGACCTACATGCAAATCTGTTATCCTCCTCCTTCCCCAATGATATGTTATTCCTAATTCAGATTCATGACCGGGGAACCCGCTCCACGAACTAGTCGCATAGATATCTTGCCTGCCGAATATCTGATCTTGTACTCCGCTTAGAGTGAATGTAGGAAATCCTCCGGTTATTACCGCTTTATGGAGATTAAAGGTATCACGCGGATATATCACCTCTGCATTTATACTAGTAATACCGTTTTGAAGAACTTGAACAACGCCATACTGGTTTATTGTGATAATAGAGTTGTCCCCGGTTGACCAAGTTATATTTGGTGTAAAACTCCCATTAATTGCATATACTGAGCCACTAACTGGTAGATTAGTTCCAATGATTGACGGTTCAGACACATGTCCGTTCTCATATAATACTATATGTCGCGCAAGGGAATCGCAGATTGTGGGATGGATACTAATATGTTTGCTTATTCCTTCTATGTTACTATCTGCCAAAATGATATAATCAAACGGAGTTTGCTCATTGTTAACAGTGCTTGGATTATAATTGAACTGATAGAATGATTGAGGAAAAGGATAACTACCGTTATAACATAAAGAGCTTATTGTTGGTATGAATATAAACTTGTTATTTATGTGATAGGTCAACTCTCCTGAAGAAAAGAAGGCACTGGGTTCCAACACAATTGTAGAATCCACTCTACTGGTTGGTATCTCATAATATGACCCAAACGAAGCATCCATAGGAATCCAGCCCTCTGGTGATTTACGCGAATATGAATATAGGTTTACCCAAGTAGTGTCCCACCACAAAAATTTTTTCTGCATATCTATCGAGATTCTGAATAAATCTTCGTGGGCGGCTATTCCATCATTGGGATTAATTACAACCTCTCCATAAAAAGTCCTAGCTGTAGTAAAGATGGAAGAGAGAATGTTTGAAAAATCAAACACAGGAGCTGTAATCATTATAGCATTTATAACAGTATTTAATAACAACCCACCATTAATCTTTCCGTATAAATTGAATATCGGGCCTCCTGTCAGCCAGTTGGTGTTAGCTCCATTTGAAACACATATATTGGTTATACCTTGCCCAGTATCTCCCTGCGGAAAACCTATTTCCTCCAAAATGTCTATCCAGTCATCATGGGGTGTATTCCCATCAATATGTTCTATTAGCATTTGTTTAACTGATCCCGAATTGTGGAATAAATCCGAAATAGCTTGCATGACATTATCTGTCAAATCCTCCCCTTGTGCGAATAACGAGGAGATATGGTCACGCATTATTGAGCCTAGTCTTGTTGTATCCACCTGATTCAGGTAGAAATCGAGCGCATATTGGGCACCCAATGGAATATTCGCTCCCCAGTGCGGGGAATCATAACTGACATATGTCGATACGTTATGCCATTTATGCTCTTGCTCCATTTTGCACAATGCGTAACGAGCAATCAGGCCCCCCATACTAAAGCCAATGAGAACAGAACTATTACTGTAATACTTTTTGTGTCGGTTTACATACTCTATAATCCGTTCCAGTAATTCTGCATTTGCGCGGATGTCAGCATCACTATCATACCAATCAATATATACTACTTCGAATTTATTAGAAGGAGCACTTTTTATGTTAAAAGAATTCAAGTACAAAGAATCTATCGTTCTGTACCCCGCCTCATCATTTGCAAATACATCAATTAACGATCTAGGCACATCGAATCCTTCAGCTATTATCAGCGGGCTGGTTAACGAGTCTGCCATATGTCCCGTAGGTAAAAGAAAGGAAACGTCTGCTTCAACGGTACCGTAACTTGTTGTCATTGTTATGGTTGTGTCCAAAGTAGTTGTTGGAGGACGAGGTGAATTATGAGTATTATGGTGAGGTAGATTATCAATCAAAATTGGGCTATGAGCCAAAAGCACAGTATTATCGGAAAGTGTAATACGTACTTTCATATCAAAATCCCCGTTGCTTTGATAATTAGCCTGGAGTACACCGGGAATGCTTATTGTACGGTATCCATATCCGTCCCCAGGGTCAAATTCAATTAAACTGACTGGAAGATTGTGAATATAGTAACTGCTTTTGAAAGAGAATGTTGGAGTTCTGGTTGTAGATATATTTAGATATGGAGAAAAAGCCAATACAGTCGTTGAATCATATGGATTCACCCAATGAATTAAGCTCACATATCTATCTGTTACATGATTCGTGACTGGATCATACCCTATTTCATTGTTAGTCAATGCATCTGCCGAAATATAGTGGTATTTGCACGCTGAAATGCTCACAGGTATAGTATTCCCATAGTAACAGTCGTTTCTCATACTGTCGACTATAGTCTCTGTAGATATCCTTGATATAGAGGTATTTACCCGCGCTGATTGTAATGTTCTAAGAATCCTCTCATAAGTGGTCATATTGACAGCGTTGGTATCCGACAACACTGTTCCCGAGTACTTGTCAAGATCCGCCATCTCCACAGCATAGTCCCTTAAAAGACCCGAAGATACCCTATCCTTCTCAAGGTATTCAAACATCTCATTCAACATTGTCCTCAGGGCACAGGTATCACCTATTGCCGTATGCCCCGATTGGGCATATGTAGTTATCTGCACAGATAAAAGCACAGACAATAAAACCATTATTGTTCTTTTCATCTTTGAGTCGCTTTTATTGCCCCCGGCTCATAGGAACCGGGGGGTAAGAATGGATTAGAGAACAAATGACCCTTCGTAGACATCTCCATCTTCGGAGGTAAAGGTGACGACGAAGTAACCGCTTGTTGAAGGAAGGGAGATTGAGGCACTTCCGTCTGCGGAATCAACGCACCTATATGTGCTGGCGCCACTAGACTGCTCCTGGATCAGAACATCGGGAACTAGTGTTCGTGGATTCCCTACTGAGCCCGAAGTCGATTTCACCAAGATGAGTTGGTGCGAATCAGATGATGCAGAAGACATAGCTTTTACCCCGAAAATAAATGTAAAAGCCAGGATTGCAAATAATACTTTTTTCATAATAGTGTGTTTAATTGGTTAATTATAAACCTGCGTTCTTCTCATCGCAAGATTATTGCAAATATAATTCAAGGCTAGCAGACTAACACTATGTCAATCTATCTTTTAATCAAGTTCAAATTATTGATACATAATGGATTATCAAAGTTTTTCAAAAGTCAATCTTCCCCACTTGTCCGCATCATTGCATTTTGGGATCGTGTATCAAAATCATCACAACTTTTTACCGATAATGTGATGCGGGGTTACCTCTTTTTTTATATTTTTGCAATAGGTAAACCCGTTAACTGATTATGAAAACTATTGCATCATTGACCATCCTCTGCCTCGCTGTCTCTTGCTCGTGCATTGGCTATCAGCACACTCTTAGAGATGTCGAATCATATATAAACGAAAGACCGGACAGCGCCCTGGAAGTGTTGCAAGGCATTCCCCAAAAGAGTTTATGCACGAGAAAGGATAGGGCATTGTTTGCATTGTTGTACAGCCAGGCACTTGACAAGAACTGGATAGATGTCTCTGACGACTCTCTGATTGATCTGGCTGTCCGGTATTACGAGCCGCGACACGATTATTATCATTCGATGCTGGCCGATTATTATGCAGGTACGGTAGCCTTCAATGCAGGAAATTATTCACTCGCTGCGGTATATGGAATCAAGGCCGCCGATTTAGCAAAGAGGATTGAAGATTATTATTATCTAGGCCTGATTGACAGGATGCTCTCCAACTCATATGCAAATACTTGGAACTACCCCAAGGCTCTGGAATTCATTAGGAAGGCAAAGGACGCTTTTCTTGCTGGCGGTAAGACGGAGCATTCAATGTTCGCGGATTTATATATCGCTCAATTATATATGAACGAAGATAGATTTGACGACTGTCTTCATAAAATCGATAGTATAGGTTGTCAATACGGATATGACAACAACTATATTCGAGCAAATTGCAATGCAATGAAGTCTGTAATTGCTGCACTTGAAGGAAGAGACAGTGTCGCAATTTCTGAATTCAGGTCCTGGGAGAAAGCTGCCATTCCTGATCATCGCCAATTGATGTATAATAGCATCTGTCTCCCCTTCCAAAGGATGAATATGCGCGATAGCGTCCTTCACTACAGATCATTGGCCAAAAATGAAATTGCTTCAGAAGAAGATTCACAACAATACGATGCATATGACTCAGAGCTATTGTATATTTCAAAAGATTATAAATCAGCTTATGATAACTTGAAAACATCCATTGCCTTTGATAACAAACGAATGATAAAGTTGATTTCATCAACCATAGATTCTTCGATAAGCAACTATTGGATGCAGGAGAACGAAAGGAAGACCCTTCTGGTCCGTAATTCCAGAATC